>DJEE01000047.1:357-24679 GCA_002431805.1 Eggerthellaceae bacterium UBA5906 | reverse complement strand
GCCGCGTAGTTCGCCTGGCCGGCGTTGCCACCCACGCCCGACACGCTCGACATGTTCACAATGCGGCCGTAACGCTGCTTCATCATAATCTGACCAGCGGCTTTGCACGTAAGGAACGTGCCCTTCAAGTTCACGTCGATAACGCTGTCGAAGTCCTCTTCCTTCATGCGCACCAACAGTCCATCGTGAGTGATGCCGGCGTTGTTCACCAGCACGTCCAAGCGGCCGAACGCCTCGTGAGCTGCCTTCACCAGCGCGGCAGCCTCATCGGCCACGCCAACGTTTGCGGCCACGGCCGCCGTGCGCACGCCGTATTCGGCAGCCAACGCGTCGGCGTGTTGCCGCAACGCTTCAAGCCCGGATGCGCTCGAACAATTCAGGCACACATCAAAGCCCGCACTGGCAAGCTCGGTGGCAACGGCCAAGCCGATGCCGCGAGAGCTGCCCGTGACCAGCGCGCTGCGGCGCGTGGCTTCGTTAGATTCGCTCATGCATTACTCCTTCGTAGCTGCGTCAGACGCAAGAAAAGATTCCAAAGACGCGCGATCTTGCACGCAAGGGCGCTCGGCCTTGCGATCGATGCGCTTCACCAGGTTCGACAGCACGCCGCCAAACCCTACCTCGACAAACGTTTGCGCACCCTGTGCAGCAAGCGCCTCAACGCTTTGCTGGAAGTAAACGGGATGCGTCAGATGGCGCGTTAAGTGCTCACGCGCATCGGCTGCGGAAAGCGGCTTGGCGTCGGTATTGCACATAAGCGGAACGGACGGCTCGGCAAAGTACACGCTTGCAAGATAGGCGTCAAGCTGATCGGCCGCGTCCTGCATAAGCGGACTGTGGAACGCGCCCGATGTTGCCAAGCGCGCGAAGCGCTTGCCTGCTGCAGACCATGCGGCCTCGGCGCGCTCAACGGCTTGCACTTCGCCGGAAACAACAATCTGACCAGGCCCGTTATAGTTTGCAGCAACCAGCACTTGCCCTTCGGCGCACTCGTCGCACACCTGAGCCACGCTTTGCTCGTCGGCCTTCAAAAACGCGCTCATCACGCCTGGATGCTCGTGCGCGGCTTGCGCCATCACACGCGCGCGCTGCGCTACGAACGCAAACGTTTCCTCGTCGGAAAGCATGCCTGACACCGCAAGCGCGCTTACCTGGCCTAGCGAAAAGCCCAGCACCGCCGACGGTTGCACGCCGCGTGCCATAAGCGCGCGAGCGATGCCAACCGACAGCACGCACATGGCAGGCTGCGCAAAGCGCGTATCGTTCAGCTTTTCAGCAGGCGCGTTTACCATAAGGTCAGCCACGTCATAGCCCAGCACGTCAGATGCGCACGCAATGGTTTGCGCAACTTCGGGCACGTCCATGAGGTCGGCGCCCATGCCGGGTTTTTGCGCGCCCTGGCCCGAGAACATGAATACGGGGTTCATACGTTCACGCCCCTCTACGCACGACGCGCGTTTGCGTCGGCGGCTTGTTGCAGCGTGCGCGCACCGCGCTCTTCGGCCTGCTCCATCAGCTCATCGATAACCTGCTTGGCCGTTTTACGCTCGTGCACAAGCGCTGCAACCTGACCGGCCATCATCGAGCCGTTGTCGACATCGCCTTGCACCGCGCGGCGCAAGCTGCCGGCGTACATGGCCTCAAGCTCGCTGCCGTTTTTGGCCATGTCGGCTTCAAGTTTGCGCACGTTGCGGGCGAACTTGTTCTTCAGGCAGCGCACCGGGTGTCCGCTTCCGCGGCCCGTGACGATGGTGTCGGCGTCCTTCGCGGCCAGCACGCGCTCTTTGTACGCATCGGCCACCGTGCACTCGTCCACCGTCAAGAATCGCGTACCGATTTGCACGCCTTCCGCGCCCAGCGCAAACGCCGCCGCCATGCCGCGGCCATCGGCAATGCCGCCGGCAGCAATCACGGGAATGGACACCGCATCGCACACGGCTGGCACCAACGCCATGGTGGTAAGCTCGCCTACATGCCCGCCGCTTTCGGTGCCTTCCGCAACCACGGCATCGGCGCCAAGGCGCTCCATGCGGCGCGCCAGCGCGGTAGTGGCAACCACGGGTATTACCTTGATGCCAGCTTCTTTCCACATGTCCATGTAGTTTGCCGGGCTGCCTGCGCCGGTGGTAACCACATCGATTTTCAGGTCAACAAGCAGCTTTGCCAGTTCGGCTGCGTTCGGGTCCATGAGCATAACGTTGGCACCAAGCGGCTTGTCAGTGATCTTGCGCGCCGTGCGCACTTGCTGCTCAACCCAATCAAGGGGCGCACCGCCGCAGGCAATGATGCCCAAGCCGCCCGCTGCGCTCACCGCGCCCGCCAAGCTGGCATCGGCGATGCGCGCCATGGCACCCTGGATAATGGGCACGTCAATGCCCAACAATTCCGTGATACGTGTATTCATGTTGCAGGGTTTCCTATTCTTCCGCTTCGTGAAAATAACGCCAAAGCGGCGTCGAGTTTCGTACCGGAAAATGGTAGAACAACGCGCAAGCGATGCAAGCTACAACCGCATCGTTTCACGGTATCTGCGTGTTACCGGCCGCAAGCACAACGCTCTGACGTGGGGCAATGCAATCAGCTTTTATTCACCTGCGCAACAATCAGGCGCGGCGATTGAACATGTCAGCAGCAAGCCTAAAGTCAAGGCGGCCGGCGCGGGCATCGGCTGCTTCCAGCACCACGTTCACGCGCTGCCCTAGGCGAAAAACCTGGCCGCTATCCTGCCCCACCAGCATATGACGCACAGAGTCAAGCGCGAAGTATTCGCCGCCTAGCCGCTTTGCCGCAACCAGGCCCTCGGCTGTATTGTCAAGCTTCACGTACATGCCGTACGCCGCCACGCCCGACACGGTAGCCTCAAACGTTTCGCCCACAAACGCCGCCATATACTCGATAAGCTTCAGCTCCTGAGACTGCCGAGCAGCTTTTTCGGCCACGCGCTCCATGTCTGAAGCATGCTCGGCAATCCACGGCAGCGCCGCCACCTCTTGATCGAACTTTTGGGGCTTGCCGAACAGCTGCGCTCGCAGCATGCGATGCACCACCAAATCGGGATAGCGGCGAATAGGGCTGGTGAAATGCGTGTACGCCTGACTTGCCAAGCCGTAATGCCCATCGCACGTGGGCTTGTACTCCGCGCGCTTCATAGCGCGCAGCACGATGGTTTGCACCAGGTCTGCCTCAAGGCGCCCTTGAGATTCCGCAAGCACCTGCTGCACGGCATGAGGGTTGCCCGCCACAAGCTGCTCGAGGCTTATGCGCGAAAACCAACTGAACTCCTGTAGCACCGGCACCAGCGCAGCTAAGCTGTCGCTTGAAGGCTTTTCATGCACGCGATACAGCGCAGGGAACTGACGATCATTAAGGTGTTGGGCCACCACCTCGTTCGCCAAGATCATGGCCTCTTCAACCAGCGACGTGGCATCGGTTTTGACGCGAAGGTCCACACCTGTTGGTTTTCCCTGGCCATCCAAACGCACGCGCGCCTCGGGGAACTCAAAATCCAATCCGCCGGCCGCACGCCGCGCGGCAACGCGCGCTTTCGCGAACTGCGACAGGTACTTCACGCGCTGCATAACGTCGTCGGGCAAAGCTCCTTCGCCATCTAACGCCAACTGCACCTCGTCGTACGTCAAACGAGCACGCGAAATCATAAGCGCTGGATAGACATCATATCCAACCGGCTTCCAGTCCTGGTCCAGGTATACGTCGCACGTCATGCAACGGCGCTCTTCGCCCGGGTTCAGCGAGCACAAGCCATTCGAAAGCGCCTCAGGAAGCATGGGTATAACGCGATCGACCAGATACACGCTGGTGGCACGCCGCCGCGCGTCCAAATCCAGCGAGCTGTTCCACGGCACATAGTGCGAAACATCGGCAATGTGCACGCCCAAACGCCACACCGCGCCAAGCTTGGTAAAGTCCCGCGCTGGCTCCAAGGACAGTGCATCGTCGAAATCGCGCGCATCGGCCGGGTCGATGGTGAACACGAAGCGGTCACGCACATCGCGATACCCTGCAGCAAGCGCACCCACTTCGTCAAGCTTTGCCGCAGCAGCTTCAGCAAGCGCACCTTCGGAAAACGTGGTTTCAAGCTTGTTGCGCGCAATGATGGCCTCAACCGAAACGCTAGACTCGTCAGCTATGCCAAGCACTTCCTCAATGACGCCGCACGCCGCCTCATGGCGCGACGGGTATGCCGTCATGCGCACCCGAACAAGCGCCCCATCAGACACATCGGGAAAATCAGCGCGCATGGTGAATATGTCGTACGGGATGTTGCGGTCCTCGGGCACCACCACGCCGAACGGCTCGGCAACCTCATAGCGCCCCACCACCGTGTCGTGCGCCCGATCTAGTACGCGCAACACGCGCGCCGCTGGGCGTTCCTCAGACGCCCCGGTATGAGTCCCGCGCGCAGGCAGCGGGGCAATTTCCACCAGGTCACCATCGAACGCGCCTGCCATCTTCGATTCGGGGATGAAGTATTCGCCTTCGGCTGTTCGCACAAACCCAAACGCACCGCCGTGAACGATAAGCACGCCATGCGGGTTCGGACGCGGACGACGACGCGTATGCTTGCGCGTGCGACCCATTTACGAACGCACCATAGACTGCGCCGTTTCCAGCGCAAACGATTTCTGATTGTCCTCATCGTCGGCTAAACCGATGGACACATCGGGATTGATGCCAAGCCCATCGATGTCGTGGCCCAGCGGGCTTTTATAGTATGCTGCCGTGTAACGCAGCGCACCACCAAACGTTAGGTCGTGCGTAACCTGCACCGAACCCTTGCCAAGCGTGGTAGTGCCCACCAGCGTAGCGCGCTGATTATCCTGCAGCGAGGCGGCAATAACTTCAGCCGCTGAAGCGGTGTTGCCGTTCACCAGCACCACCAACGGCTTGTCGGTAAGCACCGAGCCGGTGGCATTTTTCGTGGTTTCATCGGCGTTTTTCGTGGTAATGCGCACGATGGTGCCGCTTTTTATGAAGTAGCTGGAAATGTCAACGGCCTGGGTAAGATAACCGCCGGGGTTGTCACGCAAATCCAGCACATAGGCCTGCGCGCCCTGCGCATCAAGATCGGACACGGCCTGGCGCACCAGCTCGGCGGCGTTCGAGGAAATCTGTTTGAGCTGAATGTAGCCCACCGAATTGGTAAGCTCTGTAGTAACGTTTTTCACCGAGGATGCGGTAACCGTCAACGTGGTGGTGAATTCCGTGCCCGTGGTGTCGTCAAGCGAATTGCCACGTCGCCACGTGATCACAACCTGCGAGCCCTCGCCGCGCTTGAGCGCAGCGGTAACCTCGGAAGCCGACCACGCATGGCTGCGATCGCCGTCAATGGCAACCACCACATCACCCGAACGCACGTCGGCCATCTGCGCCGGCGAGCCTTCGAACACGTCAACGGCATACGCGTTGCCGTTGTATTCGTTGAACAGCACGCCCACTCCGCCGTCAGACGCCGAAGCGTCCTGCGAAGAGTTCATAGCAGTACGGCGGCTTGCATCGTAATAGCGCAGATACGGGTCCTGCGTGGACAACGCGAAAGCATCAAGCATCTTCGTGGTTGCGGTGTCAAGGTCATAGGAATCAAGGCTGTCCTCGTTCACAATGCCCTCAACCTCGTCCACGCGCGCCGAAAGCGAATTGTACGTGGAAGGCGTCACCGATGCTTTCGATTTTGCATCAGGGCTGCCCGTCAGCTGGTTTAAGCCCAGCGAATCAAGCAGTGCGGTGTTGCCGCGAATGGCGAAGCCGCCGGCAAATGCGGCGGCCACGACGATGATGCACGAAAACAGTTTCGCTAGCTTTATGTTGCGGGCCCGCGCCTTGCGCGCGGACGCCGCTATGCTTGACTTCTTATCGAAATGCCTTGGCACCTAAAACTCCTGTTTTACACCTTCAGGTAGCGACGCATGGCGAATGCGGAGCCGATCAAACCAATGACCAGGCCAAACACCGCCAGCATAACATAGAACATCACAAACGTGCCTGCGGATAAGTCAATAGGCAGCCACGTCAGGGCACTTTGCAGCTTCGGAAGCGCTAGGTTGCGCAGCAGTTCCAGCGAGCCGATGGCAAGCGCTGCGCCGATGATGGCGTGCAACGCGCCTTCCATCAAAAACGGCCCGCGGATGAAACCGTTCGACGCACCTACCAAGCGCATGATGGCAATTTCCTTGCGGCGAGCCAAAATGGCCAAGCGAATGGTGTTGTTGATGAACACCAACGCAATGAAGATAAGCAGGATGATAAGCGCCGCACCAATAACGCGCACGTAGCTGGTCAGCTGGAACAGGCGGTCAACCGTCTTTTCGCCATAGCGCAGCGAATCGGAGGGATCGGAGGGGTTGTCGCAAATCTTTTGGAACGTGGTGTTCGCCTCGATTTGGCCGGCAACGTCCTCAACCAACTGCGGGTCGGAAAGCTCCACGTCAATGGAAGCGGGCAGCGGGTTTTGACCATCAAGCGATTCAGCGATGTCGGAGCTGGAAGACTGCTTGAAGTTTTCGAGCGCCTGCTCCTTGTCGGTGAAGCTGACGGAAGATACCGCGCTCATGGACTTGATAGCGTTTTCCAACGACTGAATGTCAGACTGCGCCGCGTCGTCGGCAATCCACACCGTGATGTTGACCTCTTGTTCAACGGACTTCACCACGTTGTTCACCACCGAGCCGCCCACCAGGAAGATACCGATGATAAGCAGCGACAAGAAGATGGTGACAATGGAACCGAGCGCCGTGGAAAGGTTGCGCGTAAAGCCTGTAAGCGACTCTTTCAGAAAGTAAAAGAAACTAGACATCGAAACCGTACACCCCTCGATCCTGGTCGCGCGTCAGATTGCCGCGATCAAGCGCGATAACGCGACGACGCATGTTGTCCACCATTTCGCGGTCGTGCGTTGCCACGACCACCGTGGTGCCGGTGCGGTTGATGCGCTCGAGCAAGTCCATGATGCCGCGGGAGGTTTGCGGGTCAAGGTTGCCCGTAGGCTCATCGCAGATAAGCACAGGAGGACGGTTCACGATAGCGCGCGCAATGGACACGCGCTGCTGCTCGCCGCCGGAAAGCTGGTCGGGGCGTTTGTTCAGCTTGTCCTGCAAGCCAACCAGGCGCAGCACCTCGGGAACCTGCGTTTTGATAACATGACGGGATTTGCCGATTACCTCAAGGGCGAACGCAACGTTTTCAAACACCGTTTTGTTCGGCAGCAGCTTGAAGTCCTGGAACACGCAACCGATGTTGCGGCGCAAATACGGCACGCGCCAGTTGCGCATGCTTGCCAGGTCTTCATCGGCAATGTAGATATGCCCGGACGTGGGCTTCACCTCGCGGATAAGCATGCGGATGAACGTAGTTTTGCCAGAACCGGAATGGCCTACCAAAAACACGAATTCACCTGCGTAGATTTGCAGCGAAATATCGTTTAAGGCCGGCTTGTTAGGCTGAGCCGGGTACACCTTCGACACGTGGTCGAAGGTGATAACAGGTGTACCCGACTGCTGCGGAGTGTCATCGATTTCAAGCACCGGAAGCGACGCGGACAGCTGCGACGTCACTTGTCGGGCCGGCGCCGCGTGAGCACCTGCGCGCCTTGCCGGACGCACGGGAGCCCCTTGGCTCATATCATTCGTCACAGTTTGCTCCATTCATGTAGTGATGTACTGAGACGAAGATGATTCTAGCAGATGCCCTACTTCGCGGTTAGCCTTTTCACAGCTTTGACAATCGCCTTGGAATCCAAGCCGAAATACGCCATAAGCTCTTCAAACTCGCCCGATTTGCCGAAGCGATCGTTCATTCCCACGAACTGCATGGGAACAGGATGCTCTTCTACCAGCGCCTGCGCCACCGCGGCGCCCAGGCCGCCATGCACGCTGTGTTCCTCGGCCACCACCACGCGGCCCGTCTTCTTCGCGGATGCCACGATGGTTTCGCGGTCAAGCGGCTTTACGGAAAACGCGTCGATGACCTCGGCGGAAATGCCGTCGGCCGCCAGCTCATCGGCAGCCGCAAGAGCCTGCTCGACTTCAACGCCGCAGGCTACGATGGTCACATCCGTGCCCTCGCGCAGCACATACGCACGGCCAAGCTCCAGCTCAACGCCATCGGCGTACACGGCGGGCACGCTTGCACGGCCCATACGCACGTACACCGGGCCCGGCGTGGCAGCCGCCAGGCGAATAGCGGCGCAGGCAGCGGCATAGTCGGCCGGAACAAGCACGCGCATATGCGGCAGACCCGCCATGAGCGAAATATCCTCGAGCATTTGGTGAGAACCGCCGTCAGGGCCTACCGACACGCCGGCATGCGTGGGGGCGATCTTAACGTTGAGGTTGGAATAGCACACGGTGTTGCGAATCTGATCGTAAGCGCGGCCGGTGCCGAACACGGCGAAGCTGCCGGTAAAGGCGATGTTGCCGGTGGTTGCCAGGCCCGCCGCCACGTCAACCATGTTCTGCTCGGCAATGCCGCAGTTGAACAGACGGTCTGCATAACCTGCTTCGGCGAACTTCTTCGTGGTGGTAGAGCCCGTGAGGTCGGCATCGACGGCCACAACCGGCACGCCCTCGCCCGCCAGCTGCGCAAGCGTTACGCCATATGCAGCGCGCGTGGCGCGCTTGACCTGGGACTGCTCTTCATTTGCAAGCGTAACCACGGTTATGCCTCCTTACGTGCGGCCTCAAGCTCGGCCACAGCTTGCTCGGTTTGCTCGGCGTTCGGCGCCTTGCCGTGCCAACCTGCCTGGTTTTCCATAAACGACACGCCCTTGCCCTTGATGGTGTTGGCAACGAGCACGTGCGGACGGCCGTCGGCAGCGCTTTTCGCAGCGTTAAGGGCAGCAACAAGCGCCTCGATGTCATGACCGTCAACCTCGCTGGCTTCCCAGCCGAACGCAGCGAACTTCGCCGCCATGTCGCCGGGGTCGCACACGTCGGCGGTATTGCCGTCGATTTGCAGGCAGTTGCGGTCGACGATGGCCACCAGGTTGTCCAGGTTCTTGTGGGCCGCCCACATGGCAGCCTCCCATACCTGACCCTCTTCGCACTCGCCGTCGCCCATAAGGCAGAACACGTACTGGGGCTTGCCAGCCAGCTTCAAACCTGCGGCAGCGCCAGCGGCAATGGAAAGGCCCTGGCCTAAAGAGCCCGTGGAAACTTCCACACCCGGGCACAGGTTGCAATCGGGATGGCCCTGCAGGCGCGTGCCCAGCTTGCGCAGCGTTATAAGCTCTTCGCGCGGGAAATAGCCGGCATGAGCCAACGCAGTGTACAGCGCCGGCGCTGCATGACCTTTCGCCAAGATGAACCGGTCGCGCTCCTCCCATTTCGGGTCGGCGGGGTTGTAGCGCATCACGCCGCCGAAGTACAGCGCGGTGAGGATATCGGTGCACGAAAGCGACCCGCCGGGGTGTCCGCTTCCCGCCTCGGCAATCATGCGCACGATGTCGATGCGCATATCGCATGCCCGCTGCTCAAGCTCGGTCATTGCTTTGTCCTTTCCGTCAGTTTGACGTTATTGCTATTCAACAGGGAACACGGACATGCCGCATCCCGCTATCGCCTTATTCTTGCGAGACGCGCCACTTGTGGTAGCCGATGACGAACGCATCTATATCGCCGGCAAGCACCGCGTCGACGTTGCCCGTTTCCACGCCGCTGCGCACGTCTTTGACCATTTGGTACGGGAACAGCACGTAGTTGCGGATTTGGCTGCCGAAGCTGTTTTCCATGCGGTCGCCGCGCAGCTCGTCGATTTGCTCACGGCGCTTCTGCTCTTCGATTTCGTAGAGCTTCGACTTCAGCACGCGGATGGCGGCTTCCTTGTTTTGCAGCTGTGATTTTTCGTTTTGGCACGTCACCACAATACCGGTGGGAATGTGCGTTAAGCGCACAGCCGAATCGGTGGTGTTGACGCACTGCCCGCCCGGGCCGCTTGAACGGTACACATCCACACGCACATCGTTCATGTCCAGATTCACTTCAATGTCGTCGGGAAGCACGGGAAGCACTTCAACCGCGGCAAACGTGGTATGGCGGCGCTGCTTGACGTCGGTGGGGCTGATGCGCACCAAACGATGAACGCCGTTTTCGCTGCGCAGCATGCCGTAGGCGAAACGCCCTTCGATTTGCAGCGTCACCTTGTTCAGGCCCACTGCCTCGGCACCCGGGACCAGGTCAAGCACTTTGACCTTCCAGCCTTTCAGGTCAGCGTAGCGCGAATACATGTTGTACAGCATTTCGGTCCAGTCCTGGGCCTCAAGACCGCCCTGACCAGGGCTTACCGTAAGGATGCAATCGCCGGCGTCGAACCTGCCGGAAAACCAGCTGGTGATTTCCAGCTGATCGAGCTTTGCGTCAAGCGCGTCAAGGGTGTCTTGCACCTCATCGGCAAACGCAGGGTCTTCCCCCGCCAGCTCGTGCGCGGCACGCGCATCTTCAAGCAGCTGCACCGCCTCGTTGTAATCGTTGATGGTATCGCGCAGCATGCTTGCTTGCTTCGAAACGCTTTGCGCGGCCTGCGCATCGTCCCAAAACCCCGGAGCGGCAATTTGGGCGTCAAGCGCCACCAGCTGGGCGGTTTTGTCGTCGATGTGCAAAAACGCATGCGCATCGGCTACGCGTTGCGCAATGTGCTCGATATCTTTGAGTTCTTTATCAGCCATAGTTTTTTCATAGTAGCAGCAAAACGCCCCACCAGACGAGGGCAGGGCGTTGAAGTGCATAGTTTCTTCGCGCAAGAAGGGGCCGTCAGGCGCAATGACCCAAAACTAGCCAGGCTGGTTTTGGTCACATTAGGCGCTTACAGGTTTTTACCATGGCACTTCTTGAACTTCAGACCGCTTCCGCACGGGCACGGGTCGTTGCGGCCCACGTTGGCAAACGGATCGTCTTTGTCCTTGACGTAGGTTTTCGTCTTCTGCGGCGCAGGTTTCGGCGCAGGGCCCGCCCCCGCCGGTGAGGCAGCACGCTGCTCAGCCTGCTGCTGGCGCACCGCATGCCCAACACCGGTTTGGCTGAGCGCCTGCTCGGGGTTGGAGTAGTTCACGCGGCCCGCAAGCGGGTTGGGCTCGGCAGGCATCTGCGGTGCGTTTTGGTTCACGGCAACCTGCAGGCGCAAAAGGGTGCGCAGGTATTCCTCGTACATGCTGTGCGTCAGGTTGCTGAAAGCCTTGTACGCCTCGTTTTTGTACTCGACCAACGGGTCGCGCTGGCCGAATGCACGCAGGCCGATGCCGGTTTTCAGGTAATCCATATCCTGCAAGTGCGCCATCCACCTGCGGTCGATGATGCGCAGCATCACCTGGGATTCCAGCATGCGCATGATAGGCTCGCCGAGCTCCTCGGTTTTCTGCTGCACCACGCCGTCCAAATACTCGTCAAGTGCGTCGCACAGCACCTCGGGATCGTCTTCATGGTCAACCTCGGCAGCATGGAAATCGGTGCGGCCCGTCATGCCGGCAACCCACGTGTCAACGGCCTTGCAATCCCAGTCGTCGCTCGGCAGCTTGTCGGGGCAGTTCTCTTCAACCACCGCGGAGACGGCGTCGGCCACAATCTCAGGGATACGGCCTTCCATGTCCTTGCCGTCCAGGATTGCGTTGCGCTCTTCGTAGATAGCCTTGCGCTGCAGGTTCATGACGTCGTCGTACTCCAACACGTTTTTACGTGCGGCAAAGTGCATGCTTTCAACCTGGCGCTGCGCAGACTCAATGGCCTTCGACACCATGGATGCCTGAATGGGCATGTCGTCGGGCATGTTGGTTTTCTCCATCATGGCGCCGATCTTGTCCATACGGTTACCACCGAACAGGCGCATCAGGTCGTCTTCCAGCGACAGGTAGAACTGCGTGGTGCCCGGGTCGCCTTGACGGCCGGCACGGCCACGCAGCTGGTTGTCGATACGACGGCTTTCGTGGCGCTCGGTGCCGATAACGCACAAGCCGCCCGCCTCAAGCACGCGCTTCTGTTCTACCTTGCACGTTGCCTTCGCCTCGGCAAGCGCCTCTTTGCGCTGGCCTTCGGTAGGAGCCGGCAGGCCGCCTTCTTCGGCTGGCTGCGCGCCTGGCTCCAAATCAGGGTTCAGCCCGCGTGCCAACAACACATCATCGGCAAGCACTTCGGGGTTGCCGCCAAGCAAGATGTCCGTACCACGACCGGCCATGTTCGTGGCGATGGTCACCGCGCCCACACGGCCCGCCTGCGCGATGATATGAGCCTCTCGCTCGTGGTTCTTCGCGTTCAGCGTTTCGTGCTTGATGCCGCGCTTGTCAAGCAAGCGCGAAAGCTTTTCGGAACTTTCGATGGACACCGTGCCGATAAGGCACGGCTGGCCTGCCGCATGACGCTGCGCCACGTCGTCGGCGACGGCGTTGAACTTTGCGTCGATGGTGCGATAAATCAGGTCATCCTCGTCAACGCGCTTGACTTCCTTGTTCGGCGGAATTGCCACAACGGGCAGCTTGTAGATTTGACGGAACTCAGCGTCTTCGGTCATAGCCGTGCCCGTCATGCCGGACAGTTTGCCGTACAGGCGGAAATAGTTCTGCAGCGTAATGGTGGCAAGCGTTTGGTTTTCCTCGCGCACCCGCACGTGCTCTTTGGCCTCGAGCGCCTGATGCAGGCCCTCGGAATAGCGGCGGCCCTCCATGATGCGGCCCGTGAACTCGTCGACGATCTTCACCTCGCCGTTGACCACCACGTAGTCAACGTCGCGATGGAACAAAAACTGCGCTTTCAGCGCCTGCTGCAGGTGGTTGGGCAGCTGGCCGGTGGGGTCGGCGTAGATGTCGTCGATGCCCAGCATGGTCTCGATTTTCGTGAGGCCCGACTCGGTGGCGTTGATGGTTTTCTTCGCCTCGTCCATCTCGAAATCTTCGTCAAGCTTCAGACCAGGCATAACGCGCGCGAACTTATTGTACGTATCAGCGGCTTGCGTGCCGGCACCGGAAATGATAAGCGGCGTGCGCGCCTCGTCAATGAGGATGGAGTCGACCTCGTCTACGATGGCGAAATGATGGCCGCGCTGCACGCGCGCCTCGGCGCGCGTGACCATGTTGTCGCGCAGATAGTCGAAGCCGAACTCGGAGTTTGTGCCATACGTGACGTCAGCTTGATACGCGCGCTTTTTCACATCCGGACGCATGCCGTTTTGAATAAGGCCCACGTTCATACCCAAGAAGTTGTAGATGCGACCCATCCACTGGCTGTCGCGGCGAGCCAGGTAATCGTTCACCGTGACGATGTGCACGTTTTCGCCCGAAAGCGCGTTGAGGTAGCCGGCCAACGTAGACACAAGCGTTTTGCCTTCGCCTGTGCGCATCTCTGCGATTTGGCCGTCGTTAAGCGCCATGCCGCCGATAAGCTGCACGTCGAAGTGGCGCATGCCCGTTGTGCGCACGGAAGCCTCGCGCACGGCCGCAAACGCCTCGGGTAGCACATCGTTGGTGGTAGCACCGGCTTGAATACGCTCGCGCAGCTCGGCGGTGACGGCACGCAGCTCTTCGTCGGACTTCGCTTGCATATCGGGTTCAAGGCTGCCGATTTTCGCGGCCAGGGCCTGGTAATTCTTCAGCTGCTTGCCTTCGCCAAACGTGAGCAGCTTAGAGAGGAAACCTGCCATATATGCGCCATTCCTTTCACGGTCGCTTGCGCGACGCGTTGGTTTGTACAATCTAGTTAACTGTAACATATCCTTATTCGTGCGCCTGCACGTTGCGCAATATGTACAGCTTCTGCGCACGCCGCGCCCAACCGTCGGTGCAAGCCCCTAGCCGTTACGCCACAACTTCTTGCGCCTCGATAATGCTGCGATACAGGCGCATAGTCTCAGCTGACGGGTCGATGCCTAAATTGTTCGCCAAATACCGTCGGCAGGAAAAATACGTTTCAAGCGCGGCGGAACGTTGCAGCGAGGCGATTTGGGCCCGCATAACGGCAACGTAGGCGTCTTCGCGTGCCTGGTCGCGTACCAACGCGGCACGCGCGAACCACAAACCCTCGCGTATGTCGCCCGCCTCCACCAACCTGTTCGAAGCGGTGATGAGCGCGTCCACCAAACGCGTGCGGTAGTCGCGCCGCAGCACGTCAAGCACCTCGCACCCGTCGTCGCCCGGCAGCAAATCACCTGAAAACGTATCTTCGACGCGCGCGAACAGATGGCCCCACCCACCGCGCCCTGGGCGGTTAAACAGCATGGCGCGGCACACGTCTTCAAGTTCAAGCACGTCGCTTGCCAGCATGTCCACGTTGATGCGCACGGTGCGCTGCGTGCGGATAAGATACGGGCACGTGCCGTCGGGCGCGACAAGCGCCGCGCGCAAGCGCGACCACGTGGCATAAAAGCTGCTTCGCGCACCGTCGAACGACGATTCCGGCCACAAAAGCTCGATGACGCGATCGCGCGACATATCGCGCCCGCGGTTTGCCACCAGCAAGGCCAGCAGCATGCGCACCTTCTGCCGACGAAGCAGCACCGGGTCCGCTGGTTTGTCCCCCACGCGCACCTCAAACCCGCCGAACAGATTCACCGTCAAGCGCGGCGCTTCCATCGTGGGTTGCTGCTGCTCTGCGCAATCGCGCCGATACGAATTGGGGTGCGTTTGTTGATACGCACGACGGGATCGCAGTTTGCGCACACGCGCGCCCTCGCATTGCATGCGCTGCTCAAGCAGCCCGCGTTCCGCCTGGCTGGCGGCAAGCACGCACGAGGCGTCAAGCGGCGGCACAACAAGCGTACCGGCTTCCACGCAACGCTGAAACGAGGCGGCCGCAAGCGCCAAAGCCAGCGGCAACATGCCGGTTTGGGTAAATGTGCGCGACGCCTCACGCGCAACGGCAGACGCCATATCCTCCCACGCGTCATCCACCGCATCCGCTTCATCGATGCGCGCGAACAAGCGAACGGCCGCATACAGCAGCACATCGTCAAGCTGGCCAGACGCGCTTGCCTCAAGCCATGCCGCAAGCGCGCTATCGACATCCTGTTCACCGTCAAGCGCATCGACCGCCGCGGCAATGTGACGTAGGTATTCGGCATGCGAAGATTGCTGGCCAACCTCGCATATGTCGCGCACACGCGCTTGCGCCTGCTCTGCCGCCTCGCCAACCGAGCAGGCATGCTGCACCAGCTGCACCAAGGCGCGCTGATCAAACGATGGACCGCATGCGATGGCGCGGCGAGCGGCAACGCACGCCGAAACGTTTTCGCCCAACAACGCACAGCGGACGGCTTGAGCAACGTGTGCTGATGCATCTAGCTCATCTGGGGGCAAGCTTTCATACACGCCGCGCGCACGCAGCAAACAACCTGCCTGTTCAAGGCGTGCCGCACGCACGGCAAGCCACTCCGAGCGCTCATGCGCAGGAGCAAGCAGCAACGTCACATCGCACGCACGCTCGCTGTTGCCCGAATCCAGCAACGCGTCCGCCAAACGCCGTGCAAACTCGCCCGCATCCCTCCCGTGCGCATATGAGGCAATCTCGTCAAGCTTTCCGCGAAACGCCTCTGCCACCTCCGCCACCGTGAACTGCGACGTCTCGAACCTGCCTTGCGACACGTTCACGCCCACAAACGGATACGAATCGGCAAGCAGTTCAATCACGTCGGCGTCAATGCGAACGATGTCGCAAGCTTCAGCCAGCAAACCTTTCCCTAAGCACAGCAGCACCAGTAGCGCGGCGCACATATCAAGCGGAAAATCCTCGTGCAACGCGCGCGCTAAAAATGGCCCGTCGTTGTCGCCTTTCCATACAATGCCCGGGATACGCTGCGCGGGCGGAATCCGAAACGCCGGGAGCTGCTCACGCTCAGAGGGCGTGCGCACATAATCAAGTTCTTCATCAGAAAGCAGCAGGTCAGATGCGCTTATCAGCACGCGATCAAGCTGATCGCGATACGCATCACCCGTTGGCGCGCATGTGACGATTACCTCGCATTCCAGCTCAAGCAGGCCGTCAAGCACAGCGCAGAACAATTCGCTGCGCGTTTTGTCGAGCGCAGGCACGTCTTCGAACACCGCAAGAAACGGTTCGCTTTCCTGCGCGCGCATGCTCTCCACCAATGTTCCGGCGTCAACGTCGCGCAGAAAGCAAGGACTTGTGGCGTCAAACCAAAAGACATGATCGAATGCGAAAACGGTATCAACGTATTCGTGCACCAGGGATGTTTTCCCAAAGCCCGCCGGAGCAACCACGAAACGCGCAACGTTGCGCTCTTTAAGCATACGCGCAACAAGCAGCGGCCGGGAATACGAGCAAAGCGAGGCTAGATGCGCTGGACGCTTGCCGCAACAATACGACGTAGCAACATATGTAAGCATTACAACCAACTTCCAAGAAGTGTGGCTCAACGCATGGCCTGTCTTATATGATACCCCTATATCTTGCGGGTATCTTGCACAATTGCAAACGTTTTTCGAGGTAAACGAGCTATGCAACAATATAAAATCTAACGCGCATCTATATATTGTGGTTGCAATGCCGTTAGAACACCACGCCTGCTTGCCGGTATAAAAAATGCCCTTGCGGGTTTTCGCAAGGGCATTGCAACGCTAATGTGCGCATATCGCCGGTAAACGGCATGCGGGCTGTTACGCCTCGCGGCCTACCAGCTTGGCGATGCGCTCGGAATACTGCAGGTCGGCAAGGCCCGCTTCTGCTTCCAGGTCCACCAGCGGCGCGTCGTTCCACAGCGCCTCAAGGCGATAGTAGTCGCGCGCTTCGGGCTGGAACACGTGCACGATGAAGCTGCCGTAGTCCAGAAGCGACCATGTGCCGTCGCCCGTGCCCTCGATGTGGTAGGGCTTCGCCCCGCCGCGCTCGCGGCACTGCTCTTCGATCTCGTCAACCACGGCCTCAACCTGGCGGTTGTTCGATGCCGTGCAGATAACGAAATACTCGGTAACGCCGATAAGATCGCCGACGTACTGCACCATGATGTCGGTGGCCTTCTTCTCGTCGGCGGCCTGAGCCGCGATGATAGCGCACTCGCGCGGGCTGAGCAGGTCGTGCTTCTTGCGCCCGTACATGTCGACGCCCTGGCTGATGGGCTCGTTGTTGTTCAATGCTTCGCTCACTTGTTCCCTTTCATGTTCTTATCGGCTCGGCATGCCTTATCGCGAGCCACATAGCTATTCCAAACGGTTACGGTATCGGGGTGGATGCGCTTGCGGCGCTGCACCAGGTTTTCCAACACGTGCTGAAACGTTGCCAGATACAGCTCCCGCAACGGCACAACGCCCACCTGTTTGCGCAGCTCATCGATGCCCGGGTAGTCGCGCGACGGTTCTATGGCATCGGCCGTGTACACGATCATGTCCAAATCCGTCATCTCAACTGCTCCGGTAGTATGCAAGCGGATGGCCTGAATAAGCTCGGACGGAAGCTGCGGAAAACGACGAGCCAAAGCCGCAGCCGCGGTAGGACCGTGCAGCAAGTGCGGCATGTCCAAATAGCTTGCCAGCTGTTCGCTTAAGCCCAACTGCGCCACACGCGTGCGAATACCGTCGTCATCGTAGCCTTTATCCCAGTCATGCAACAGGCCCGCCAAACGCGCCATTTGCTCATCAGCGCCGTAGATGTGCGCCATGCGCTCCGCCGTTTCAGACACCCCAAGCGAGTGCTTGAAACGCTTAGGCTTCACGCGCTGCGCAAGCTCTTCACGCCGCGCATCGAAAAATGCCTGCGAGAACACGTCGAGCGACGCGTCATCTGCAGCACAGGCAGCCTCTTGCTCACTCACACTTCCCCACTTCCTACCTGAGCACCCGATTTGTACAGTTGCTGTTCGTGAATATAGTCGAGGACCCGCTGCATCGTCAAATAGCGAATGGACTTGCCGGCGGCAACACGCGCCCGCAAATCGCTTGACGACACGGCCAGCCCCGTAGCTTCAAGCAGGTGAATGCGGAAATTGCCCGCCTGCTCGATGGTTTGGCGTTGCTCCTCGGTAAGTACATAACCCGGGCGCGTTACCGCAATCAAATCCGCCAAGTCGGCAATGGCCGCACTTTCCCGCCACTTCAAGATAGAGCACACCGCATCGGCGCCCGTAATGAAGAACAGCTGCACGTTTTGCGGGTAATGCGCGCGCAACTCGCGCAGCGTGTCGGCCGTGTACGTAACGCCCGGACGGTCGATCTCCACGCGGCTCACGTCAAACGCCGGGTTCGACTCCACCGCCAGCTGGCACATGCGGAAGCGCTGCTCGGCGTTCGTGACGTTGCGCTTGAGCTTAAACGCAGGCTTGCCTGCCGGGATGAACACCACTGCATCAAGACCGAACGCCTCGCGAGCCTGCTCGGCGCATGCAAGGTGCCCGATGTGAATGGGGTCGAACGTGCCGCCCATAATGCCCAGGCGCACGGGTTTGCCATCGGCGCCTAAGGTATCGAAGCGCTCGCACACAACAGGCACCTCGGACTGGGCACCTGGCATGCTGCGTTGCTCGGACGCCGCTGCGCCGCGAACACTGACGTTTTGCGGGTTCGCCATGCTATGCACGCACCTGTCCCGAGCCGCGCAGCACATACTTGTAAGACGTGAGCCCCTCAAGGGCAAACGGGCCGCGAACGTGCAGCTTTTGGGTGGAGATGCCGATTTCGGCACCAAGTCCGAACATGCCGCCGTCGGTAAACGCCGTGGAAGCGTTCACGTACACCGCTGCCGCATCCACCTCGTTCACGAAGCGCTCGATAGCCGCTGCGCCTTTCGCAGTGGCGTCGTTGGCCACGATAGCTTCGGAGTGCATGGTGCCGTAGCGGTTGATGTGCGCAATAGCCTCATCCACACCGGAAACGCAGCGTACGGCCAGCTCGGGAGCAAGATATTCCGTTTCCCAATCCGCTTGCGTGGCACGTTCGATGCGAAGCGCCGGACCTACCGGCAACCGGTTTGCACCGGTAGCAAGCGCCGCTTTGCACGCCTGCTCGTCACCATGGATATGCACACCTTTGTCTGCCAGCGCATCGAACAGCGGCGGCAAAAACTCAGACGCCACCGAGGCATCCACCAGCAGCGTTTCACACGCGTTGCACACGCCAAAACGGCGGCACTTCGCGTTCACCACAATGTCGCGCGCCATGGCGAAATCTGCCGTTTCGTGCACGTATACGTGGCAATTGCCCGTGCCCGTTTCAATAACGGGGACTTTCGCGCACTCAACGCAGTGGCGGATAAGGCCTGCCCCACCGCGCGGCACCAGCACGTCAACCACACCGTGCAAGCTCATGAGCACGTCGGCAGCGGCGCGATCGGTCGATTCGATGATGCCGATGCACCCTTGCGGCATACCGGCGGCCACGGCGGCATCGTGCAGCACATGGGCAATAGCCGAGCACGACTTCGCCGCCATCGAACCCCCGCGCAGCACGCATGCGTTGCCCGATTTCAGGCAGATGCCCGCAGCATCGGCCGTGACGTTCGGACGCGCCTCGTACACCACCGCAACCACGCCAAGCGGCACGGATACGCGCTCAAGCTTGATGCCGCTTTCCAGCGTGCGCGACTGCTGCACACGCCCAAGCGGGTCGGGCAGGCCAACCAAATCGTCAAGCGCATCGGCCATGGCGGCAACGCGGCCCGCATCAAGCATCAAACGATCCAGCAGGCTGTCTTTCGTTCCCGCACGGCGTGCAGCGGCCATGTCCTGCTCGTTCGCAGACACGATAGCAGCGGCATTTGCGCGAAGCGCATCTGCCATAGCGGCAAGCGCCGCGTTGCGCTCGTCGGTTGTTTTCTGCGCCAGCTGCGCGCTAGCGGCCTTGGCCGCTTCGGCAACGCTGCGTACTTCCTGTTCCAACATCTTACTGTCCAATCATAGGTTGCAAAACAATCCACGAAGGCAAAGCGCCGCCGGCGCAGCGCAACAGCTGCGCCGGCGCAAACCCCAGCACAGCTGCCCTACTCGAACACAACTAACTCATCGCGGTGGATAAGCGGCTTTTCGGCCAACTGAGCCAGCAGGCGGTTGTGCTCGATCTCTTCGCGCGTCCTTCCGCATGCAAGCTCCACCTCATCAGCGGAAAACGCCGTACGTCCGCGTGCGAACAGGTGGCCCGTGCCATCTTTGATGTCCACGATATCGCCCGCATCGAAGCGCCCTTCCACACGCGACACGCCCACTGACAAAAGCGAGCTGCCGCGCTCGATAAGCGCCGCTTTCGCACCGTCGTCAACCACAATGGCCCCGCGCGCCGAATCGCCCAGGGCAATCCACAGCTTGCGCGGCGTGATTTCATGCGGACGAGCCTTCGCGGCAAAGCGCGTGCCCATTTGCTTGCCCGACACGGCATCCACCACCACGTTTTCCTGACGTCCGTAGCAAATGACCATGGGAATGCCCGCAACCATAAGCACGCGAGCAGCCTTGATTTTCGTGATCATGCCGCCCGAGCCCACGGTAGACCCCGCGCCGCCAGCTACCGCAAGAATCTCCGGGCCTATTTTTTCCACATGGGCGATAAGCTTCGCGTCGGGGTTCGTGTTCGGGTTGGCGTCGTACAAGCCATCGATGTCGGACAAGATAACCATCAGGTCGGCATCGATCAAACACGCCGCAAGCGCTGCCAGCGTATCGTTGTCGCCAAACTTGATCTGTTCAACGGCCACGGTGTCGTTTTCGTTGATGATGGGCACCACGCCTAAGTCAAGCAAACGCAACAGCGTGTTGCGCGCATGCAAGTACGCATGGCGATCTGCGGTATCACGCCTAGTCAAAAGCACAGTAGACGTGATAATGCCATGCGGCGCGAACACTTCGGCATACGCCGTAGAAAGCGCCGACTGACCAACGGACGCCGCTGCCTGCAGGCTTGGCATGTCTCCTGGCCGCTTTTTGATGCCCAGGGCTTCAAGACCGCACGCGATGGCAGCCGACGTGACGATAACCGGCTGCCAGCCTGCAGCCCGCACCTGCGCGATTTGGCAAGCAAGCTCGCGCAAATACGCGTAGTCGATGCTGCTTTCCGATGTGGTTAGCGTAGAAGAACCAATCTTGATAACCACACGCCGCGCCGCTTGAGCGCCCTGATGCATCGTTTCGCTCATTAGATATCAAGCTCCTCGAACAGGTCCTCGGCCGTTTTCGCGGATTCGAACTCAAAGGCACGCCCGCAAATGCGGATCTCGTCGCCGTCAACGGCACCGGCCTTCTCAAGCGCCTCTTCCACGCCTACGCGCTTCAAGCGATGCTGCAAGAACACCACAGCCTCTTCGTTTTCCCAGTCGCACTGCACCACCATGCGCTCCACCTGCGTACCCGACACGCGGAACACGCCTTCGGAAAGCTTGCGCACCGTGAAGCGCTTGTCGCGCGCCTCGCGCTTAAGCTCCCACACATGCTCGTAATGCACGTTTTCGGCATCGGCCTGGCGGGCTTCCTCGCGCAGGTCATGCACCTTATGGGCAACAGCGGCCTTCAGGCTTTCCACTCCCTCGCCCGTAAGGGCGCTGATGCAGTACAGCTTCGGGTCGATGGGGCTGGCTGCGAACTCGTTTCCACCAGCTGCCGCCACCGAATCGGCCTTCACCTGTGCACGCAAGCGCTCAAGCGCGTCCTCGGTGCCGGCGACGTCGATTTTGTTCGCTACCACAATGCGCGGGCGGCTTGCCAGCTCGTCGGCATAAAGCGCCAGCTCGTTGTTGATAACCTTGTAATCCTCCAGCGGGTCGCGACCTTCCCAGTCGCCCGTTAAGTCAACCACGTGCACGATAAGCGCCGTACGCTCGATATGGCGCAAAAACTCATGGCCCAGGCCACGGCCCTCATGGGCTCCCTCGATAAGGCCGGGGATGTCGGCCACCACGAAGCTCAAATCGCCCGAGCGCGCAACGCCCAGATTCGGCACCAACGTGGTGAACGGGTAATCGGCAATCTTCGGGCGCGCGGCGGAAATCTTCGAGATCAGCGAGCTTTTACCGGCAGAAGGCATGCCCACAAGCGCCGCGTCGGCCATCAGCTTCATCTCAAGTTCCACCCAACGCTCCTGCGCCGGCTCGCCCAGTTCGGCAAACGCCGGAGCACGCCGGGTAGACGTGACGAAGTGGATGTTGCCGCGACCGCCCATGCCGCCGTCGGCCACCGTGATGCGCTCGCCGTCGTGCGTAAGGTCGGCCATAAGCTCGCCGGTTTCCTTTGTATCCTCGAAATACTCGTGCACCACCGTGCCCACGGGAACTCTCAGGACAAGGTCCTCGCCCGATGCGCCGTGCATGCGACTGCCTTTGCCGTGCGTGCCACGCTCGGCCTTGAAATGATGCTTGAAACGGTAGTCGATCAGCGACGATACGCTAGCATCGGCCTCGAGCACTACGTTGCCGCCGTGTCCGCCGTCGCCACCATCCGGGCCGCCCTTGGGAACATGCGCCTCGCGACGAAACGACATGCAGCCCGCGCCGCCGTCGCCGCCTTTCACGTGAATGCGTACTTTATCAATAAACACGATGTGTAACCTCCATCGAATGCAGGCATCTTATGCCGCTTGATTGTATATGAAAAGAGCCCTCTGGAACTCAGAGGGCTCTCCGATTGCATAGATGTCACGCAGACGGTTAGGCTTTACGCTTCCGGACGCACATGAACCTTGCGCTTCACGCCACGCGTGAAGTCAACACGGCCGTCGCACAGTGCGAACAGCGTGTCATCCTTGCCACGACCGACATTCTCGCCGGGATGGAACTTCGTACCGCGCTGACGAACGATAATCTGGCCCGTCTTGATCTGCTGACCAGCGAACATCTTCACGCCCAGTCGTTTTGCGTGGGAATCGCGGCCGTTACGGGTAGAACCGAGACCTTTCTTATGTGCCATTTCATTCCCTCCTTACAATTAAGCGATGGACTTGATTTCAACGCGCGTGAGCTGCTGGCGATGACCGCGCAGCTTCTTGTAGTTCTTGCGCTTCTTGAACTTGAACACCAGCTGCTTGGGGCCCTTGAACTGCTCAACAACCTCAGCGGTGACCTTCTTGGCGGCAGCCTTGGCCGGGTCGGCCTCAACCGTCTCGCCATCGACGAAGCAAATCACGGGAAGCTCAACGGTAGCGCCGACCTCGGCGTCCAGCTTCTCGATGTTCAGCTTGTCCCCGACGGCAACCTTGTACTGCTTGCCGCCCGTTTTCACGATTGCGTACATGTTTTCTCCTACTTTCGAAATAAACGCAAGGCGATAGCTTAGCAGCGTGACCGTAGCAAGTCAACGAAGTGAACGAATGCACAGTCTCCGCGTATCATCGCACTTATTTCTGTTGCGCCTCCGCGGGCACAACATTCAATATGATACCAGATGTTGTGGCAACACGCGGTGGCGTTGCAAGGTTTTCGCCTCGCAAGCCACCGTTTCATGGAAACCCCACAACTGCTGCATCCTGGTAGCAAGCCGCCCCGCTTCGGGCGCAGCAACCATCTAGTGAGCCTCTGCCCAAGTGTCAGCCGCGGAAACGTCGGCAAGCAGCGGAACCTTCAGGTCAACCACGTGTTCCATAACGTCGCGCACCATGCTCGTAAGCGCTTCTACTTCAGCTTCGGGCACGCTGAAGTCCAGCTCGTCGTGCACTTGCACCAACAAGCGAGCCTGAAAGCCCTCGTCCATCAAACGCTGCTGCACTTGACGCATTGCCAGCTTGATGATGTCGGCGGCGCTGCCCTGCATGGGATGGTTCATGGCCGTGCGTTCGCCAAAGCCACGTGTGTTGCCATTTGCGGCGTGCAGCTCAGGGATATGGCGCTTGCGGCCGAACATGGTTTCGGCATAGCCCTTCTGTTTGGCCTGTTCCACCGTGGCATCTAAGTACGCGCGCACGCCGGGATGCACCTCGAAGTAGCGGTCGATCATGTCTTTCGCCTCGCCGAACGGAATGCCAAGGCTTTGCGACAACCCGAACGCCTGCTGGCCGTACACGATACCGAAGTTAACGGCCTTCGCACGGCTGCGCTGCTCGGGCGTTACCTGTTCAACCGGCACGCCGAACACGCGCGCCGCGGTGGCAGCGTGAAAATCAGCGCCGCTGGTGAACGCCTCGATGAGGTTCTCGTCCCCGGAAAGGTGCGCAAGCAGGCGCAGTTCAATCTGCGAGTAGTCGGCCGACAAAAACTTGCAACCCGGCTCAAGCGGCACAAAGCACTCACGGATATGGCGCCCGAACTGCGTGCGCACGGGGATGTTCTGCAAATTCGGATCGGAAGAGGACAAACGCCCGGTTGTGGTAACCGTCTCGTTGAAGCTTGAGTGCACGCGACCGTCGCCTGCGCGCATGCGCGGCAGCGCGTCGATGTACGTTGACTTGATTTTCGCCAGCTCGCGATAGCGCAGCACC
>DJEE01000047.1:0-289 GCA_002431805.1 Eggerthellaceae bacterium UBA5906 | reverse complement strand
GCGTCGGTGGAATAGCCGCGCTGCGTTTTCTTCTTCGCCGGCAGGCCGAGCACCTCGAACAGGATATGGCCAAGCTGCTTGGGGGAATCCACGTTGAACTCCTCGCCCGCCAGCTCGCAAATGCGCGCGCGCAGGTCCTCCGCCTCCTTGCCCGTTGATGCGCCCAGCTCAGCCAACCGCTTCGTATCAAGCGCCGCACCCGTGCGCTCCATGATGGCAAGCACCGCCACTAACGGCAGGTCGATGTCGAAGTACGCGCGCGCAGAGCCCTCGCGCTCAAGCGCCTGCT
>DJEE01000026.1:32505-33404 GCA_002431805.1 Eggerthellaceae bacterium UBA5906 | reverse complement strand
GCTGTTGAAGAGGGCATCGTTGCTGGTGGCGGCGTGGCGCTCATCAACGCTATCCCGGCGCTTGACAAGCTGGAAGTTGCCGATGCTGACGAGAAGGTTGGCGTTGACATCATCCGCAAGGCCCTGGAGGCTCCTATGCGCGCAATCGCGCAGAACGCCGGCTTTGAGGGTTCCGTTGTGGTTGACAAGGTCAAGCACATGGACAAGGGCGAGGGCGTGAACTTCGCCGACGGCACCACCGGCAAGATGATTGAGATGGGCGTCAACGATCCTGTCAAGGTTACCCGCACGGCTCTGCAGTCCGCTGCTTCCGTTGCTGCTCTTATCCTCATCACCGAGTGCACCATCAACGAGATCCCGAAGGATCCCGATCCGGCCGCAGCAGCTGCCGCAGCTGCAGGTGCCGGCATGGGCGGTATGATGTAAGTCGCAGGTTCAAATAACCTTGCAACGACAAGGGGCTCGCAGTGCGCGAGCCCCTTGTTTTGTTTTCAGGTATAAGAAAAGGGCGGGCTCTTGCGAGCTCGCCCTTACGCTTGCGAACGTTTTTCCTACATGCCTTCCGCCGCGAACCTGCGTTGCAGGGCTTCTTGGTGGTTGGCGTACTGCAGGGCCACATCTTTGGCGATGATGCCTTGCTTTGTGGCGTTGAACAGGCCCTGATCCATGGTTTGCATGCCGTCTTTGCTGCCTGCCGCAATAACGGAGTCAATCTGGTAGGCCTTTTCCTCGCGAATAAGGTTGCGGATTGCCGTGTTCACCACCATCACCTCGAAGATGGGGATGGCGCCGCCGGCGATGGTGGGCACCAGCTGCTGGCTTACCGTTGCCTGCAGCACCATGGACAGCTGGATGCGCATCTGGCGCTGCTGGCTGGCGGGGAAGGCGTCAAGCATGCT
>DJEE01000026.1:1543-32478 GCA_002431805.1 Eggerthellaceae bacterium UBA5906 | reverse complement strand
GTCAAGCATGCGCTCAACGGTGTCGGCCGCGTTGGTGGTGTGCAGCGTGGACAGCACCAACTGCGCCATCTCGGCGGCGGTTACGGCCGTGCCGATGGTTTCCGGGTCGCGCATTTCGCCCAGCAGGATGACGTTGGGGGACTCGCGCATGGCCGAGCGCAGCGCCTCGCCGTACGTGGCAATGTCGGTAGGCACCTCGCGCTGCGTGATGATGCACGTGCCGTGCTTGTGGATGTACTCGATGGGGTCTTCCATGGTGATGATGTGCCCCGTGCGCGTGTGGTTCATGCGGTCGAGCATGCACGCCAGCGTGGTGGACTTGCCGCTGCCGGCCGGGCCGGTTACCAGCACCATGCCCTTTTGCGTGTCGGCCAGGCGCAGCACGCTTTCGGGGATGTGCATTTCCACCGGGTCGGGCAGCCCGAACGGGATAACGCGGATAACGGCCCCAAACGACCCCCGTTGACGGAAGACGTTCACGCGGAACCGGCCAACGTCGGGCACAGCAAAGCTGAAGTCCTCGTCGTGGTTCATGTTGTTCTCGAACAGCTTGATGTCGCGGTGCGCCAGGTCGTAAATGGCGCGCACGTACTGCTCGGTGTCGGCAGGCATCAAAGGCTGGCCGTCGGTGCGCACGTGAATGCCGCTTGATTGGTAGGACAAAGGCAGCCCGGCAATAATGAAGATGTCGGACGCCTTCAAGTCGATCATCTGCTTGAGCAGGGATTTCAGTGACATAGTAGGTTCTCCTTATCGTCTACCGGTTCGAGCTGGCGCTTGTCCACAGCACCTGTTCGGGCTCGGCCTGCGTTGTGGCGGTCTTCCATTTCTCAACGGTGTAGGTCATATCATCGTTCACGCGGATGGCGGCCTCAAGCGACTTGCCGTCGTTTGCCGACACGGTGAACTCAATAAGCGCGCCGTCAACCTGCGTGGTGATGCTGTACTCGTCAGACCCAGTTGCTGCAAGCGCATCTTGCTGCACGTTTTGCAATCGCACGCCCACAACGCTGGCGGCAAACGAGCCGGACGAGCCGCTCATGCCCTGCAGTTCTTCGTCAATGGCGGCAAGCGTGTTCTGCCCGCAGGAATCAAGGTCGTAGGTGGCGGTAAGCGCGGCGGCTTGGCGCTGCGACATAGCTTGCGCCGCGTTTGCGCTGGTAACGCACAGCACGGCAAGCACGGAAAGCAGCAGCACGGAAATAAGCGTGAGCAGGCTGATGGGGCCGATGCGCACGTTGGTGGTTTCTTTCGCCATGCTACTTCACCTCGCTTACGTAGCGCGTTGTGTCTAGCTCGTATATCTGGCCGTCGCCGTCGGCCACGGAAATGTGCGCGGTGTACATGGTGCCGGCGCTTTGCTGTGCGCTGGAAACGTCGCAGGTTACGTCAAAGCCGCCAGCGCCGTTGGCGGCAACACCTTCGCCAACTTCCTGACCTGCGTAAACGGCGGCAGGGTTGGCGGAAAACTCTTCGGCGGCGCTTTGGGCGATGGTAACGGCGTTAGAAAGGCGCTCGCTGTTGTTTGCGGTGCTGAGCGCATGCGTGAACAGCTGCGTGAACACGGCCATGCACGCAACCAGCACGGCAAGCAGCACCAGGGCTTCAACCATGAACGCTGTGCCGCTCCAGTTCGACCGTTTTTCGGGCTTTGCTGCCATTATTTGCCCCCTTGCGTGTATCGAAGGGCCACTTCGGCGGTGCCTTGGTCGGTGGTTACGGTAAGCAGGCCGTTTGCGTAGCTAAACGCAAACGTGCCGGAATCGGCCACCACGCTGGCCTTTTCGGGCGTGTAGGGGCTTGATGCCAAACTGTATTCCTGCAGAATATGGCCCTCGTAGGAGTACAGGCGCGTTTCGTACGTGCCTGAGTCAAGGGCTTCCACGATGACCAGCGATTTTCCTTCCGGGCCTTCCCCGGTGGCAATGGCGCCGGTGCTGTCGTTGGCGCGCACCACGTTTGTGATAAGACCCAGGCTTTCGCGCTGCGCATTCACGCGGTTTTGCGTGTCCGACGTGCTTTTGTACACGGCCACGCCGGCAATAAGCGCCATCAGCAGGGCCGCAAAGAACACGCACAAAAGCAGGATGGGGAACACGCGCCGCGATGAGCTGGGCGTCTCGTCGTGCAGCGTTACGCGCGACACGAACGACAGCGCGTCAAGGCGGGTGTTGTTGCCGGTGATGTCGTTGCGGTTATTCATCGGGGCGTCACCACCACGCTGGGCATAACGTTGTCTGCGAAGTACTCGTAAGACACCACGTAATCGCTGTGGTTGATGGTAAGCCCGTAGTTCTGCTCCAGGTAATCAAGCGAGGAGGGGTAGCTGCCCTCAATGGCGCAGCATTGCTTTGCCGACTGCAAAACCGCGTCGCGCAGCGCCACGGCGCCTTGCGTGCGCGCGTTTGCCTGAACAACGCCAACAAGCGCCCACGCGGCAATGACCGCGGCCACAATGCAGCAGGCCACAACAGCGTATATCTTTCTGCGCCGTTTAAGCTGCCGTTCTGTTACTTCGTGAAACATAGGCGTGCGTCCTTTCGCCAAGCGCTTAAGCGATAGAACCCATGATGCCGATAAGCGGCAGCATCACGGCAATGAGCGTAGCGCCCACGGCAATGGTTAAAAACGCGGCCAGAACAGGTTCAACGGTGTTCACGGCCGAATCAAGCTGAGCGGCTGCGTCCTCGAAGAACACGTCGGATAGGTGGCTGAGCACGTCGTCGGTGGAACCGGAGCGCGTGCCCACCAAAAGCATGCGGCCGTACACGGGCTCGAACACCTCGGTTTCGGCGATGGCCTGCGCCATGCTGCGCGGGTTGTCCAGGTCAACCATGGTGGCGCGCGCGGCCTCAACCTTTTCCTTCAGCTTGTCGTGGTCAACGGTTTCGGCGGCTTTGGCCATGGCCTCTTCCTCTTGCACGCCTGAAGCCACGAACGCGGCAAGCGCGGCCGTGAAGCGGGACAGCGCCATCTGGTACAGCGCGCTGCGCGTGCCGGGCACCTTCTCAAGCAGCGCGATAACGCTCATGCGGCCCGATTCGCTGCGGGCGCGCAGGGCAATGTACAGCGCGGCGATGGTGGCCAGCAGCACCACAACAAGCGCCACCCAGCCAACGCCCACGGAAATGCCCACCATGCTAAAAGAACCCGAGGTCAGCGAGCCGGACATGCCTTCGTAGGCATCAACGAAAATAGGCAGGATAACAATAACGGTGAACGCCAAGATAACGCTCATGATGCACAGCAGCGCGGCGGGGTAGCCGACGGCGTTGCGCAGCTTCGTGAAGATGTGCTCTTCGCTTTCGTAGTAACGCCCCAGGCTGCGCAGCACGCGCTCGGTACGGCCGGCGTGCTCGCCTACGCGCACCATGCTTACGGCGTAAGGCGGGAACCCTCCCGACTGCTCCATAGCGTCGGCCAAGCTGCACCCTTCGATAAGCTTGCCGTACACCTTGTCGCAGGTGTCCTTGAAGTGCGACTTCTCGCGGTTTTCCGCAAGCATTTGCACCGCTTCATCGGTTTGCACGCCGGCGGCCAGCATGGTGGCTACGCTGCTGCAAAATGCGCTGATGGCGCTGCTGTCCAGATACTGTTTCGTCATCGCTGCTCCTGTTGCCTGATAACTTTGACGCACCCCTCATTGTTGCACAAAGGCGAACGGTTTTTGAGGGTTTCCTCTCATTTTGCGCGTTTCGTCCTGCTGGCCGGAACGCAGTTGATAGCTGTGGGCGTAACCGTGAACATGGGGACGGAGCGGGTGTTCACGGTTAATCTTTGGGAAGTGTGAGCGTAGCCGTGAACATCTCCTCCGTCTCCATGTTCACGCGAGAGTTGCTTGTTGCTGTGCGCGGCGGGCCTAGTACACATAGCGGTCCGTGTAGTCCTTTCCGTCGCCTACGTTGGAGTTGTCTCCGCTGGCGGCAAACGTGAGGTCTATGCGCGACCAGGTGTTCTGCTTCACGCTGAACTGCGCGCTTTTCCACGTGCCGTCGATGTGCACCATAATCCACGCGTGATAGATGTTGTTGGGCGACACGTTGCCGGTGACAATGCGCGCCGGAATGCCCTGGCTGCGCAGCATGGCCGCGCCTAGGCTTGCGTAGTCGAAGCACACGCCCGTGCCCGAAGCCAGCGTTTGGTCGGGGTTGGGCACGTAGCCGGTGGCGTCTTTAAGCTGGGCGGCCTTGGCGTCGTCGTACGTGACGTTGTCCACAATCCAGGTGCACACGTCTTCAAGGGCCTCGGCCTGGTTCGACGCGTCTTTCACCAGGTCGCGCGCCTTGGCCACGCATGCGCTTGACGCGGTGTAGTTGCAGTACACGTTCGGGCGCAAAAACGGCGCAAATTCCGAGTTCATCGTCACATCGGTGCTAGTTGCGTACAGCTCCACGTAGTTGTTGCCCGATGTGTTTTGCATAACGCGGAACGTGTACGAGCCGTTGCCGAACGAAAGCGGGCAAATAACGGCGGTGCCGTCTTGCGGCATGTCGAAGTTGCAGCTGGCCTGGCCGCTTGTGATTTGCAGCTTGCAGCGCGCCGAGCTGGTGACCGATGCGCCCACGTAGCCGTCGGCTACGTGCGAGGTGTCCACGAGCGCACCGTTTTCGCCTTGCGCGGCGCTGGCGTCAAACGTTGACTGCTCGATGGTGGTTGCGGGCGTGAACGAGGCGCCGGTTGCCTCGTCAGACGCGTTGCCGCCCGAACATGCCGAAAGGGGCAGCAGGGCGCAGCAGGCCAACGCTGTAAAAAGCGTCTTGAGAACGCGTGTGCGGGTGTTGGCATGAGCTGCAGTCATTGGGCTTGATTATAGCCTTCCGGGCGTTGCCTATAGGCGCGGTTGCCAGAACAAATACCGTTTGTGGCGCGATTGTGGCTTAAATGTGACCGGGGGTACAACGATTGGTGGATTTTGCCATTTTCTGCCCCTAAGGTGCGGATATGAGACGCTTGATTTAGTAAACTAAGTCTGATTAGGTATGTCCATTTGCGGAGTGATTCGCTTAGATATAAAACGAATCAAGTTTACGCAGGTGAGACTAAGGAATTTAGGTAATTGTCAACCGCAACTTTTGCATCCGGAAACGGTTGATGGGGTGAGTGATATGAGCAAGAACGAAAACACAACAAGCGTGGAAAGCATGACCGAGCGTTATTCGTTTGGTCACAAGGCTATTTCAGTTGCTTTGTCGGTGGTACTGCTGGGCTTTGGCTGGCCTGCGGTGTCGCCGTCTGCAGCAAACGCGGAAGGTGACCAAGCAACAACTGCAACCGCCACGCAGGCCGCGGGCGATGCCGCTGCGTCCGCGTCCGCAAGCGGGGCCGCGGCTACGTCTGCAACGGCTGCCACCGATGCTGCTGCGGGTGGCGCTAGCAGCGCGACGGATACTGGCACGGCCGCGGCTACGGCTGCGTTGGGCACGCAAGGCACCGGCGCGGTTGCTACCGACGCTGCGGCAAGCGACGCCGATGTGCGGCTGACGCTGGGCAACGCGTCCATCACGTACAAAGGCCAGGTTATTGCTCAGCCGGCCCAAAAAGTCACGGTTTCCGCAACGGATGATTTCGAGTTCTCCGTCACGCCCGACAACGGCTACGCCCTCACCCAGGTGAAGCTGAAGGTTGCGGGCGCCAACGAGAGCATTCTCACGCCGGATGATCAGGGCGTATACACTGTCACGGCCGCCAACGTTGCGGCAGGTGCAGCCGTAACGCTGGCAACGGAAGAGCAGCAGGCCGCAACCGAACCCGTTCAGGATGCAACGCCGATTGAGCAAACCGCCACCGATAACGCTGCTGCAGTAGCTGCTGACGCGCAGGCCGCAACGGACACGCAGGCCGACGCTGGCAGCATTTCCGGCCCGAATGTTGTTTTGCAGAAAGAAACCATCACGCTTACGTATGACGGTGATATGACGCCGCAAAATTGGGTTGGTGGCGACGGTCTTTTCTTTGTGTGGTCGATTTCGACTGATAAGAAGTCCCTTACACTAACTGCTACCAGTAACTGGGCTTTTAATGGCTCTGAAAAGAAAACAACTATCTATCTTGAGTACTCTGACCAAAACGGTGTCTGGCATACAGGTTTAAATGGTATGCCGTTTGAGGTCACCGTCAAAAAGCGTTCATTTACCATCGTGCAACCTGATCCCGTTGCAGAAGGCGAGAGCCATTTCTGGATTCCGAAAATTAAAGACAACGAATCCGGGGACATAATTGACCTTTCGACTGCACCGGATGGCTCGTTCTACCCGTTTGAGTACTATCGTGATGGGCAGAAAATCGAGAACAATTCCCAGTATTGGCATGACGATAATGAATTCAAAAAGTCTGGTACTTACACGGTTGTAATCAAGCCCAATAGCGGCTGGATTTACGACTTTGGTGGTGCGTCGCAAATCGAAGTAACCATTCCCACCAAAAAGCCCGACAGCACGGCAACCGAGAAGTGGATTTACGTTGGCGAGTCGGTGGGCCTGACTTCGAATCAGTCGTCTGATTACTGCAACTATAAGTGGGAAGTGTCCAGTGGCTCCCAGTTTGTTGAACTGTCCGGTAACGATGATGACAAAAGAACTGCAAAAGGCGCTGCGGTTGGAACTGCGACCGTTATCCGATATGAACGTTTGTCTTGGAGCTGGAACAGCCAATGGACGCCCGTGGATACCTTTACGGTCCACGTTCTTCCGAAACCGGCGGTGACGTCACTCGAGATTTACGGTGACCACACGGTTGAACAATTCAAAGATATCACGCTTACAACTAACGCTGGCAGTGACGTTACGTGGACGTCGAGCGATCCGTCCGTTGCAACCATTGATGCTAATGGCAAGGTTGTTGGCGTCAAAAAAGGCAAAGTCACCATTACGGCCACCACGGTTACGTCCGACGGCAAGGTTTTAACGGCAACGCATGATGTAACAGTAACGGATTCGAGCGCAACGGCGAATGACGCCTACCTCTTCTTCCAGAATAGTCCCACCGCAAATCCGGATAGCAATGAAACGGCTGCGTGGTTCCCGTCAGGCGGTGCTCACGACCTGGGGATCCGACTGAATCTTGACGGCATCAGCTGGAGCGGCACCAATAGCTACGATAATGTGACGAATCGTGTGGTTAGCTGGCCCGATGGCAGCACCGGTTCTGCCTGGGTTATCAAGCGCGATGACGCTACGTATGGTAAGTATTGGACGTCGGTTTTCGAAAACTGGAAGAGCACGCTTTCCAAGGAGCAAGGTACTCAAATTACCGAGGACGACGTTGAGGAAATCTCGCTGATCCCTTATAAAATTTCCAGCAACAGCTGCGGCTATCATCTGGATTGCAAAGTTGTAGTCAAGTGCAGCAAGGCAATCAACGCCATCTTCTATCTGCAGGATGCTGGATCGAACGGTTTTGCCCAGTATGACAGCGCAACGTATCCGCTGAATTCAGGCAAAGCTACGGTTGCTGCGCCTTCGAACACGCCCGATGACACCAAGTCGGTTGGTGGCGTAACCTATAAGTTCATGGGCTGGTATTCCGATCAAGCCTGCACGCAGCGCGTTACGTTCCCTGTAGTTGTAAGTGATAATGCAAATTATTACGGCAAATACGTGCCAATGGACCAGTCAATTCAGGTGAACTACTACCTTGATGGCACCACGACCCCCGTTGCGCCGTCGCAAACGCTGACGGGTCTGATGAAGGGCCAAGCAGTCACGCAGACGCCTAAGGATATAGCTGGCTACACCCCGGTTTCTTCCGCTGCGCAAACGGCAACCGTTGGCACCGATAGCGAAATTAACTTCTACTACACGGCGAACCCTGTTGATTACAAGGTTGAATACTATTGGAATGGTTCTGATACGCCGTTTAAGACCGAAACGGTGTCCGGCCACAACGTGGGCGAGTGGATTAACGACATTGCTCCTGGTCAAGTTGATGGCTACACACCGGTAAATTCGGATACGGAGGATATCCAGCTTACAGCCGACGAAAGCAAGAACGTCGTAAAGTTCTACTACTATAAGAATGTGACGCTGAAGGCCAACTCTGCTACTGTGCCTTATAGCGGTCAGGAGCAGAGAGTAGAGGGCTACGAGACACTGCTCAACAACGTCGAGCTTGTGGATGCTAGCTTTAACAATATTGTGCTTACGGGTGGTAAAGGCGTTGATGCTGACCATTACCCGTATGGGTTTGCGGACGGAACAATAGGTGCGGTTGATGTGTCGCGTAAGTACTTCGTTACAGCTGTTCAGCCGGGCGAACTGATAATCAACCCTGTTCAGACGCTTGTTATCGTGAAAATTGCCGGCAATTCCGATACGCAGAAATACAGCGGCCAGGAGCAAAAGGTGGCAGGTTATACGGTTAAGGGCATCAAGGGTTCTGACCTATACAGCCAGGATTACGTAAAGTTCAATGGTAAGGCCGAAGCTGTAGGCACGGACGCGAGCTCGATTCCTTATCAGATGGGCTTGAAGGCTTCCGACTTTGAGAACACTAGCACGAACTTTACGAATGTGCAGTTCCAGGTGACCGATGGCGGACTGGTTATCAATCCGCGCGACATCACGTTGAAATCTGGCAGCTACGACAAGCCGTACGACGGCAAAGACCACTCGGTCGAGACGGTTGAGGTGTCTGGTGAAGGCTTTGTTTCTGGTGAAGGGGCAACGTACAGCAACTTCCCCAAGGTAAACGACGTTACAAAAGAGGACGTGCAGAACACATTCGCGGTTACGCCTAATGATGGTACTAAGCTTGGCAACTACAAGATTATGTACGATTGCGGTACGTTGAAGGTCACGCAAACCGATATCAACACCGAAGGTGTTGTGAACCTGATCACACAAGATGCTTCGTATACCTATGACGGTGAGGCCCATAACCCGTATCAAGCAACGGCGTATGACAATAACGTTGCAGCGAATGCGTTCAAGATTGAATACCAGACGCCTGATGGCAACTGGACCGATGACGTTAGCAAAATCCAAGCAACGAATGTTTCCGAAACCAGGGACGTCCAGATTCGCGTGTCTGATCCGCGTGGCAACTACAGCGGGTATATGTATGTTGACAAAGCCGAAAAGCTGACCATTACTCCGCGTCCGGTTACGCTGACGTCTGATAATAAGTCGAAAACTTACAACGGCGAGCCGCTTACGGCTGAGAACGTTACGGCTACGTCGACGGCGGGTAGTTTCGCATTCGTTTCCGGCGAGGAGCCCACGTATAGCAACTTCAAGTCTCAGACCGATGCAACCGGTGCTGAGGGTGTCGACAATACGTTTGATTACAAGCTTCCCTATGGTGTTGATAGGCACAACTATAACATCGAGACGGTAAACGGCAAGCTGATCGTGATGCCAGATAGCACTGAAGTGGTCGTGACCATTAAGGGCAATTCTGGAACGGGTAAAGAAACGTATAACGGCGCCGAGCAAACGGTGTCAGGCTACGAGGTGACCAGCATCTCCAATAATAAGTACACTAGCGGAGACTTCACGTTTAGCGGCGATGCCACCATTGCGGGTACGGATGCTGGCACGTATTACGGCAACCTGAATGAATCGGACTTCACCAACAACAATTCAAACTTCTCTAACGTTACGTTCAAGGTAACCAACGGCTCTCTGACCATTGCAAAGCGTGAGGTAACGCTGACGTCGGGTAACTACAAAAATGCGTTCGACGGTAAAGAGCATCAGGTCAAGGACGTAACGGTGGGCGGTGACGGCTTCGTTGAAGGCGAGGGCGCGTCATACGACGGCTTCGCAAGGATCCGCAACGTCGGCACGGTAAATAACACATTCACCTACCATCTTAACGAGAACACGAGCAGCGGGAACTACCGCATCACCCAGGTACCTGGCACCCTGGAAGTTACCCAAGCTGGCATCAACACGGATGGCGCTGTGGTTGTTACGCCTCAGAATGTGAGCGGAAAGTACACCGGCGATGCATATGCGGCTGGTGTGGCAACGGCTCGGGATACGCTTACCGCTACGAACGACCTGAAAATCGAATACTCCGTCGATGGCGAAAACTGGACCGAGAACGCAAGCGACATTACGGCAACGAACGTTGTGGACTCTAAGACCGTTAAGATTCGCGTGTCTGATCGCCAGGGCAACTATGCTGGCTACAAAGAAGACAGTGAAACCATTACCGTTACACCGCGTACGGTAGTGCTGACATCGAACTCTGGTGAAAAAGTGTACGACGGCACAGCTCTGACCAACACGTCCGACCCGGTTGTGTCTGAGGACGGCTTTACGAAGAACGAAGGTGCTACGTTCAGCAACTTCGCATCTCGAACGGAAGTGACAACAGGCGAGGGCGTTGACAACACGTTTGCCTATGAGTTGAAAGACGGCACGCTTGCTTCCAACTACACCATTGCTAAAGAGTATGGCAAGCTTAAGGTTACGCCCGCCGATATGAAGACTGCTGTAACGCTAACGGGAAGCCCCGCCACACGTGTGTACAACGGCAAAGAGCTGCACGCAAATGCGGCAACGGCAACTGATGCAAACAACAACGCCTACCAGTTCAAAATCCAGTATCGCGTTAAGGGCGAAAGCGAATGGCTGGACTCTGCCGACGCCATCTCGCGCGTTGACGCGGGCACCACAACGGTTGAGGTACGTGCAACTGACCCTGCAGGCAACTATGCCAATGAAGCAACTGCTGAAGAAATCATCACGGTTGACAAGCGACCGCTTACCATTACGGGCGAAGGCTACGATGCTGAGCAGCCGTATACGGGAACCGAATATAAGAAAACCGGCTACAGCTGGCAGGAATCTGACGCAAGCGACCAGAGCGGCCTTGTTGACGGCGAAAGCGTGCAGGCCGAATACCTGCTTGTAGGTACGCAGGTGAATACGAACCCGGGTTATACCGGCGTATTTGGCAACGTGTCGGTAAGCAACGGCACGAAGGACGTTACGGAAAACTACGACATCGCGCAAGTGCCCGGCACGCTGATAATCACGGCAAGCGCTATTGCCCAGTATGTAACGTTGACCACGCAGGATGTTGAATACGTTTACAACGGCCAGCCTCACACTGCAGCAACGGCAACTGCCGTAGACAAGAACGGCAACGAGCCGAAAGTCGAGTACTCCCGTGACGGCGTGAACTGGACTGATGACGTCAACCAGATTACGGCCACGAACGTGTCCGAGAGCGTCACCGTCAAAGTTCGTGTGTCGGTGGAGGGTGTATATGCGGGTTACCTGGAAGGCGAAGAGAAGCTGACCATTAAGCCGCGCCCTGTTACGTTTACGGGCAAAACCAATACGGTGCAGTACAACGGCAGTGAGCAATCGGTGACGGACATTACTGCTGAAGAAGCAGCCGATAATTCCGACACGGGCATTCTTTCGGGCCAAAGCTATAGCGGTATTAGCTACAAGGCTGCGGGCACGAACGCTCGCGAAGAAGCTTACCCGGGCGCGTTCGGCGGCACGGCAACGTTTGCCGACAAGGACGGCAACGACGTAACGGGCAACTACGCACCTAGCTATCAGCCTGGTTCGCTGACCATCACGAAGAGCGATGCGGCGGTTGTGGTAACCATTAAGGGCCATACAGACAGGAAGCTGTACGACGGCACAGAGCATACGGTGTCGGGTTACGACGTTACGGGCATTACGCTTAATGACCATGAAACTGACCTGCTGGCCAGCAACGACATCAAGCTGAAGGATGGCGCGAAGGCCGAAGTTGCCGGCACGGATGCCACCACGTACTTTATGCAGCTGGATAGCGACAGCTTCGAAAACACGAATACGAACTTCTCGAACGTTACGTTTGAAGTGACGAAGGGCAGCTTGCAGATTGACGCCCGCAAGGTGATTTTGACCTCGGGGAGCTATGACGGGCCCTACGACGGTCAGTCGCATCAGAATACGGACATTACGGTAAGCGGCGACGGTTTCCTGCCTACGGACAACCCGCTGTATGTAGAGCCGCAGTACACGGGCTTCCCGTCGGTGACGAATGCGGGCGACAAGAAACAGAATACGTTTACCTGCTCGTACGAAGGCAAATCTTCCAACTACATTATTGAGAAGAACTATGGCGCGCTGAGGGTACAGCAGGCTACTGACTTGGCTTTGGTGGATTTGAACGCCAATAACTACACGGGTGTATACGACGGGCAGGCTCATGGCAACCCGGTAACAACCAATGCCAAGGGCGGTAAAACGATCATCTCCTACTCTACTGATGGCGGCAATACCTGGAGCGAAGAGTATCCGCAGGTCACGAATGTGTCTGATTCGACGAACGTAATTGTGCGTGCAGAGAACACAAACTACTATTGGGCCGCGGTGGGTGAGTACAAGCTTACCGTTACCAAGCGTCCCGCAACGGCGAATCACGAAAACACGTTGCCGTACACCGGCTCCAAGCAAACGATGGACATTGCCCAGGGCAGCATTTCCAACGTCGTTGAGGGAGAGAATCTGACGCTGTCTGGTGCAACCATCAGTGGCACCGAAGCGGGTTCGTATACAAATGTGAAAGCTGGCTACACGTGGTCTGTTGCAAAGGCCGATGGCTCGGATTCCACCGGCAACTACACGCTTGGTGTGTCGGGCAAGCTGACCATTGCGCAGGATAACCAGCTGGCATTTGTTGACCTGGACAAAGCTGGCTATAACGGTGTGTACGACGGTGGTGCGCACGCGGGTGGCGCCGTGCAAACGAACGCCAAGTCTGGTGAGACCACCATTGAATACTCCGTCGACAACGGCGCAACGTGGCAGAGCCAGGCCCCGGCCATTACCAACAAAGGCGAGCGGATCGTGCTTGTGAGGGCTTCGAACCCGAACTACAGCAACGTGGCAGAAGGCAGCTACAAGCTAGAGGTTACGCCGAAGCGCGTGGTGGTAAGCACTTCCGGTTCGAAGACGTACAACGGCGCACAGCAGGAACTTGCAATTTCCGCTGACAATGTTGACGCAACGCAGAACGTTGTTGCGGGTGAAACGCTAGCCCTCTCCGGTGCAAAGGTCTCGGGCAAGGATGCAGCCGATACGCCGTATACGAAGGTATCCGACTACGCATGGTCGGTAGCGAAAGCCGATGGCACCGATTCCACAGGCAATTACACCATTGAGGTTTCGGGTGCTTTGACCATTACGCCTGTTCAGAACGTTATGGTGCAGGTCAAGGGCAACAGCAACGAGGTTACGTACAACGGAACCGAGCAGAAGGCTGAGGGTTACACGGTTGTCGAAAACGGCATCTCGGATAGCTTGTATACCAAGGCTGATTTCAAACTTACGGACAACACGCAGGCTGTTGCTGCCGGCACGCATGTGGCCGATTCGCCTGTGTTCATGGGCCTGACCAGCGATTCGTTCGAAAACGTGAACCCCAACTTCGAAAACGTGACGTTCGAGGTTGTGGAGGATGGCTCGCTGACCATCAACCCCGCAACGCTTACGGTGAAAACCGACGGCAACACTCAGATGTATAACGGCAAAGCGTTGACCGCAAGTGGCACATACGAAGGCCTGCAGAACAACGAGACCATTGGCTTTGCAACCACGGGTTCGCAGACCGATTTCGGCACAAGCGGCAACACGTACACCATTGAATGGCATAAGGATGGCGGCCTGTTCGGCATTGGCGGCAATAACTACACTGCACGCGAATCCGACTACACGGTAAGCGAGGATCTTGGCAAGCTGAGCGTGTCTAAGCGCCTGGTGGTGCTGGCAAGTGGTAGCGATAAGCGCGCTTACAACGGCGAAGCATTGACGAAGCCTGGAGTTACGGTTGTTGGCAACGGGTTTGTTGACGGCGAGGTTGCAAGCGTGGAAGCAACGGGCAGCGTCACCGATGTGGACAAGGTGCCCAACAGCATTGCCGTTGAAACTACCCAGAAGTTCAAAGAGGACAACTACATCATTGCTAAGCACGAGGGCGAACTTGAGGTGACCCCTGCCGCGATTAAGGATTACGTGACGCTTATCACGCAATCTGTCACAAAGCCTTATGACGGCGCGGCGCTGAATGCGCTGCCTGCAACGGCCGAGTGCGCCATTGACGGCAACGTACTCACCATCGAATATCAAAAGGCCGACGGCACTTGGACTGCAAATCCTGCAGACATTTCGGCAACGAACGTGGACGATTCCATGTCTGCGGAAAAATCGAACGCAGTGAATGTGCGCGTTACTTCCTCGAAGAATTTCAAGGGCGAGGTAACGGGAACGCAGGATGTTGTGGTAACCCCGAAAGCCGTTGCGCTTGAGAGCTTCGGTAAAACAAAGGTATACGATGGCGCCCCGCTTACGAACGATGTTGTGTCGGGCGGCGATGGCTTTGTGGCTGGCGAAGTTGAAAGCGTAAAGGCCACGGGAGCCATCACCAACGTGGGCGAGGAAGACAATACAATCGAGGTCAAGAAGACCGACAAATACATTGAGAGCAACTACAGCGTTAGCGAAACGCTTGGCAAGCTGAAAGTAACCGAGCAGTCCATTGCGCCTGGCACCGAAGAGAAGCCGAACGATTCCTACAAGGGCGTCGAGGTTGACAGCCCGCTGAACGTGTCGTACGACGGCGAAGCCCACAAGTGGGCTCCGACGGTCACCGGCAAGGACGCAGACGGCAACGCAGCCGCGCTTGTCGAGGGCGCCGACTACGAGGTGTCCTACGCGCGCGACGGCAAGGCTACCGACGACTTCACGAACGCTGGCACCATCACGGTGGCCATAACGGGCAAGGGCAACTACTCCGGTACGGTGACGCGCACGTACCAGATCACGCCGCGTGAGGTTGCCATTACCACGGGCTCTAATACGAAGGTATATGATGGCACCGAGCTGACAAGCGACAAGGGTTCGATCGAGGGTCTGGTTGCTTCCGAGAAGGATGGCGTTAAGGTTGTTCCGAACGGCAAGCAGGTTGAAATTGGCTCGTCCAAAAACACGTATACCATCAACTGGGGCAGCGTGAACAGCAACAACTACAAGGTTGTAAGCGAAGACCTTGGCACGTTGACGGTTACGGCTCAGTCCATTGATCCTGGAACCGAAGAGAAGCCGAATCCGTCGTACAAGGGTGCCTCGGTGAACGCGCCTTCTGATTCCGTATACAACGGAGAGGCTCACCAGTGGATTCCCTCTGTCACCGGCAAGGACGCTGACGGCAACGCGGCTGCGCTCGCCGAGGGCATCGACTACGAGGTGTCCTACGCGCGTGATGGTAAGGCTACCGACGATTTCACGAACGCCGGCACCATCACGGTGACCATCACGGGCAAGGGCAACTACACCGGTACGGTGACGCGCACGTACCAAATTACGCCTGCGCAGCTGACCATTACCACGCCTGGTGACGAAAAGACGTATGACGGCACGCCGCTTACCAAGAGCGCAACTGCGGCTGAATGCGTGTCTGGCCTGGTAAAAGGCGAGACGGTTGGCTTCAAGACCACTGGTTCGCGTACCGAAGTTGGCAGCAGCGATAACACGTACGAAATCGAGTGGACTGGCACAGCGAAGGAAAGCAACTACTTGATCAAGAGCGTGTCGCTTGGCAAGCTGGTGGTGAAGGAGTCCGCTAACCAGATTGTGGTAACTACCACGGGCGGCCAGTTCACGTACGACGGCCAGGCGCACGGTGCAGCCGTGAGCGTGAGCGAACTTCCGACTGGTTATACGCTTGAAGCGGCTGCATCTACGGCCACTGCTACTGATGTAACGCAATCCGACGTGGCGGCAACGGCTGATCAGCTGGTTATCCGCAATGCTGCTGGCGAGGACGTTACTTCTAAACTGAATATCAAGAAGGTTGACGGAACCATCAAGGTTACCCCGGCAACGCTGACGGTTGTGATGCCTGATGCTTCGAAGGTGTACGACGGCAACGCGCTGACTGCGGCCGGCACGGTTACGGGCTTCGTGAACGGCGAAACCGCAACGTTTGAAACCACCGGCTCTCAAACCAACGAGGGTTCTAGCAGCAACACGTACAAGATTACGTGGAACGGCACGGCCAAGCAGGGCAACTATGCTGTTTCCGAAACGCTTGGCACGCTGACCGTTTCCGCTCAGTCCATCGACCCCGGCACCAGCGACAAGCCCAACCCAAGCTTCAAGGGCGTGCGGGTTGGCCAGCTGGACAACACGGTGTACAACGGCAAGGAGCAGAGGTTCGAGCCGAAGGTCACTGACGCCAATGGTGCTGTGATGGTGAAGGGCCGCGATTACACGCTGGCTTGGTCTGCCGACGCGACGAACGCCGGCACGGTTACCGTGACCGTAACGGGTGCGGGCAACTACGCCGGTTCGGTAACGCGTACGTACGCAATTGCAAAGCGTTCGGTTACGCTGAAGAGCGAGTCGGCAACGAAGGCGTACGACGGAGTGGCGCTTGAGAGGCCCGACGTTGCCGTGACCAGCTACTACGATTTCGTCGACGGCGAAGTTGAGGGCGTGAAGGCCACGGGCTCCGTTTTGAACGCGGGCAGCGAGCAGAACGCCATTGAAATCACGGGCGTGAAGGGTAAGTACAACCCCAAGAACTACGACGTAACCTTCGACGAAGGTACGCTGACGGTGACGAAGGCCGATGCCGAGTCCGCCATTACGCTGCAAACGAAGTCTGACGGCAAGCTGTACGACGGTAACGCTATCGTGCTGCCCGAGGCAGCGGCTAGCGTGAAGCAGGGCCAAGGCGTGAACGCCGTGACAATCGAATACCAGAAGGCCGACGGCGCCTGGACGCAGAACGCAAGCGACATCACGGCAACCGATGTTGCGGATTCGCGCGAGGTTGCGGTGCGCGCATCTTCTCCGACGAACTACGACGGCTATGCGTACGGTACGGCAACGCTGTCTGTTGGCGTGCGCAACGTTACGCTCAAGAGTAACTCCGCAAGCAAGGTCTTCGACGGTGAAGCTTTGACGGCCCCTGAGGTAATCGTTGACGGAGATGGCTTTGTGACAGACGAGGTAACCGACATTGCGGCTACGGGCGCTCTCACCAAGGTTGGATCGACGCCGAACGCCATCAGCTACAAGACGGGCGAGAACTTCAAGTCTGGCAACTACAACATCCAAGAGCAGCCTGGCACGCTGATCGTTTCCGCTCAGTCCATCGATCCCGGCACCAGCGACAAGCCCAACCCAAGCTTCGCGGGCGTTGAGGTAAGCGCGCCGAGCAATTCGGTGTACGACGGCCAAGCGCATCAGTGGACGCCGACGGTCACGGACAAAAACGGCAACGAACTGGCTGCTGGCACCGATTACGAGGTAGCGTACAGCACCGAAGACTTCACCAACGTGACGGGCGTCATCACAGTGACCATCACAGGCAAGGGCAACTACGCGGGCGCGGTAACGCGCGCGTACGAAATCACGCCTGCGCCGGTGAAGGTTGAGACGTTCAGCGACTCCAAAACCTATGACGGCACCGAGCTTACGGCCGGCGGCCAGGTGACGGGCGTTGTTGCGGGCGAAACGTACGACTTCGCGGCAACCGGCTCGCAGACCGCAGTCGGCTCGAGCGACAACACGTACAGTCTGAGCTGGAGCGGCACGGCCAAGGAAGCTAACTACCAGATTGTCGAAAAGAAGATCGGCAAGCTGACGGTGAACGAGGCCGCGGATGAGGTTACCGTAACCACCATCGGTGGCACGTTTACCTACGACGGGCAGGATCACGGCGCAACCGTTGCGGTAACGGGCTTGCCTACGGGCTATTACGTGGAGAACGCATACTCGAACGCCTCGGCGCGCAACGTGGCTGACGGCACCGTTGCGGCTACGGCCGACGTTCTGGTAATCAAGAACGCGCAGGGTGAGGACGTCACCGGCAAACTGAATATCAACCGAGTTGACGGCAGCATTACCATTACGGCGGCTCCGCTGGCCATTACCACGGGTTCTGCAAGCAAGCAGTACGACGGCATCGCCGCAACCAGCGACACCGCTACGGCTGAGGGCGCCAAGGGCTCCGACCATGTGACGGTGTGGGCGACGGGCGAGCAAACCGAGGTTGGTAGCTCCAGCAACACCTACGGCATCTATTGGGGTGCGGTTGATCAGCGTAACTACACGGTTACGGAAAACTTGGGCACCTTGCAGGTTGATCCGAACACCGCGGCTGTGACCATTGAGGGCGCAAGCGCAAGCAAAACCTACGACGGCACCGCGCTTGCCACGAACGAAGTTGCATCGTTTACGGGCTTGCCCGCGGGCTTCACGGTTGAGCTGGCTGCTGCGGGCAACCGCACCGATGTTGGCAACAGCGAGAACACAGTAAGCGGCTACACCATTAAGAGCATGTACGGCGATGACGCCACCAAGTTCTTCACGAACGTGACGGTGGTTCCCGGCACGCTGACGGTTGATCCGGCCGAGCTGACGGTAACCACGCAAGGCGCTGAAAAGGTGTTCGACGGCACGCCGCTGAAGAACGACAACGGCGAGGTTGCGGGCCTGGTGAACGGCGAAACCGCAACGGTGGTGCCGAATGGCTCTCAAACCGAGGTGGGCACCAGCTCTAACGGCTACAGCATGCAGTGGGGTACGGCCAAGAGCGGCAACTACAAGATTGTGTCTGAAACGCTTGGCACGCTGAAGGTTACCGCGCAGTCCATCACGCCCGGCACGAACCCCGATGAGCCCGATCCGGCGTACAAGGGCATCCAGGTGAGCAACCCTGCCGATATGGTGTACGACGGCCAGGCGCACCAGTGGGCTCCTGAGGCAACCGACGGCAACAAGGTGTTGGCTGAGGGTACCGATTACGCGGTGTCTTACAGCACCAACGACTTCACCAACGTGACGGGCATCATCACGGTGACCATCGCGGGCAAGGGCAACTACGCAGGCACGGTGGAGCGTTCGTACCAGATTGTTCCGCGCAGCGTGGAGCTGGCAAGTGATACGGATTCCAAGCCTTATGACGGCACGGCGCTAACGCGTCCTGACGTTACGGTAACCAGCACGTATGACTTTGTGGCGGGCGAGGTTTCCGATCTTGTTGCAACGGGTTCGGCGCTGAATGCGGGCGATGCGGTGACGAACACCATCACCTACGCCAAGGGCACCGCGTACCGCGATGCTAACTACAACGTAACGAAGCGCGAGGGCACGCTGAGCGTGTACGCGAAGCAGATTACCGCGTCCGACATGACGGTTGGCGCGGTGGACGACGTCACTTACAACGGCAAGGAGCAGAAGCAGAAGCCGGAGGTTAAGGACGGCGCCGGAACGCTGGTCGAAGGCGTTGACTACGACCTGGTGTACAGCGACGACGTTACCAATGCGGGCAACGTTACGGTGACGGTTGTTGGCAAGGGCAACTACGCCGGTTCCGTTAACCGTTCCTACGCTATTAAGAAGGCACCGCTCACGGTTGCAACCAGCAGCGCATCGAAGGCGTACGACGGCACCGAGCTTACGGCGGCGGGCACCATCAACGGCTTCGTGAACGGCGAGACGGCCGCGTTTGCGGTAACGGGCACGCAGACCACGGTGGGCTCCAGCAAGAACTGGTACACCATCGATTGGAACGGCACGGCCAAGGCTGCTAACTACAGCATCGCCGAAACCATCGGCACGCTTACGGTTGCCGAAAGCGAAAACGAAGTTGTGGTTACCACCACGGGCGGCGAGTTCACCTACGACGGTCAGGCGCACGGCGCCACCGTTGAGGTGACGGGCTTGCCGACGGGCTATGCCGCGCAGGCGTCTTCGGAGGCTACGGCAACCGACGTGAACGGCGAAGGCGTTACGGCAACGGCCAACAACCTGGTCATCCGCAACACCAATGGCGAAGACGTAACCGCAAGCCTGAACGTGAAGCGCATTGACGGTGCCATCAAGGTAGTGCCGGCGGAGCTGACGGTGGTAACGCCCGATGCCTCGAAGACCTACGACGGCAGCGCGCTGACGGCGGCTGGTACCATTGCGGGCTTCGTGAACGGTGAGGCGGCAACGCTGAACACCACCGGTTCGCAAACGGAAGTGGGCAGCAGCGAGAACGCGTACGCGATTGCGTGGGACGGCACGGCCAAGCAGGGCAACTACGCGGTGAACGCTACGGTGGGCACCCTGACGGTGAATGCGCAGTCCATCACGCCTGGTCTTAACCCCGACGAGCCCGATCCGGCGTATCGCGGCATTCGGGTGAGCAGCCCGGTTGACGTTGAGTACGACGGCCTGGCGCACCAGTGGGTTCCTGAAGTAACCGATGCTGGCAAGGCGCTGACGGCCGGCACCGACTACGACGTTGCCTACAGCACCACCGATTTCACAAACGTGACGGGCGTCATCACGGTAACCATCACGGGCAAGGGCAACTACACGGGTTCTGTTACCCGTACGTACCAAATCACGCCTGCACCGCTGAGCGTTGAGACGTACTCCGACTTCAAAGTGTACGACGGCAACGCCTTAACGGCAGGTGGCAAGCTTGACGGCTTGAAGAACGGCGAGACGGCAACGTTTGCAACCACGGGTTCGCAAACCGAGGTGGGCAGCAGCCAGAACGGCTACACGCTGACCTTCGACCAAACGGCCAAGGGCTCGAACTACCGCATTGCGTCCGAGAATCTGGGAACGCTCCGCGTGGCTGAGTCCGGCGAGCAGATTGTGGTTACCACCACGGGTGGCACGTTCACCTACGACGGCCAGGCGCACGGCGCCACCGTAGCGGTAAGCCAGCTGCCTGAGGGCTACACGCTTGAGACGGCGGCATCGTCGGCAACGGCGAAGAACGTGGCCGACGGCGTGGTTGCGGCCACGGCCGATCAGCTGGTCATCCGGAATGCCCAGGGTCAGGACGTGACCGATCGGTTGAACATCGTGAAGGTTGACGGCCAGATCGAGGTAACGCCTGCAGAGTTGACAGTTGCAACGGCTGGCGGCACGAAGCAGTTCGACAACACGCCGCTTACCAACAGCTCCATGAGTATCACGGGGCTGGTGCCGGGCGATAGCGTTACCGCAAAGACCACCGGCAGCCAAACGGCCGTGGGCACCAGCAAGAACACGTACGAGATTACGTGGAGCAACGCTGATGCAAGCAACTACAACGTGGTTGAACAGCTTGGCGACTTGACGGTTACGGCGCAGACGGTGGTGCCGGCAACCCCGGTGCAGCCGGGCGGCACCACGCCGGGTGGCGCAACGCCTACGCCGGCCACCCCGAGCACCACGCCTTCGGGTGCGGCAACGCCGACGGGCGTGCCCGCAAACCCGGGCAACCCGGTTGACGCCATTGCGCAGGTGCTTGAGAGTGCGGTTGACGCTGTTGCCGGCACCAGCGATCAGCCGGCCGAAGAGCAGATCTTCGATGACGAGAACCCGTTGGGTACCACGGTCCACGCAAACTGCTGGGTGCATTGGTTCATGATCATCGGCATGATTTTGACCGTGCTGTATGGCGCGGGCGTAGCGGGCCGCCGCACGCGTTTTGCGCACAGCTTGAACGCGAACATGAAAGACGTACTCAACGCGTTCGAGGAAAAGAACTAACAGGAAGGAGCAGCGAGTGAAAAAGACTAACTACTTGATATTCGCCCTTGTGGCGCTAGCTGCGGCTTTCCTGCTGTACTTGTGGTATCACCTGGGGTTCAACCACGTTGACAACCCGGTTGACCTTACGCTCGGCGTTGTGTGGTTCGTTGGCATCGCGCTTCTTATCGCGTTGGTGGTGCGGCAAGAGAAGAAGCGCCAGCAGCTTATTCGCACCGTGTACGTAGCCCCCTCGCAGCTGTTCAACAGCGAAGCGGGCGTGGTGGAGCTTGAGGCGGGCTGCGATGTAGCCGACTCCATGGCGGCAGTGCTTGCGGGTTTGAAGTACGGCTTCAAAACGCAAGAGCAGCCGAAGCCGGAGGATTTCGACTACCGCTACGTGGTGCGTACGGAGTCTTTCAAAGATTCGCACGAGCGCAACAACGAGGAGGCCGATGGCGCTTCCGAGGTAAGCGACGACGCAGCTTGGAAGGGCACGGTGGTCAAGATAGATCGCGAAAACGGCAACGTTGAAACGCAGTTCGAAACTGCAGGTGAGTTGCGGCGCGCGCTGCAACAGCAATAAGCGGCATGACCGAAAGGGGCTTGGGGCACACCAAGCCCCTTCTGCTATACGCGCCCAGAAAGCCGCCGGGGTGGCGCTTGGCGGACGAATGTCAAGCGCGATGCCGCCGCCAGCCGCCGGCTAATTCGAAGATTTCGCGCATTTAGCGAATATGCGAAGCGTTCTCAATTTCGTTTGTTATGCTGTCACAACGAAATTGAGAACGCTTCTCTATTTGAAGGAAATCATGGAAGACATCACGCATATCATCGGTCACGTCCTGGAACATTCCGTTGAGGACACGCTGTATCTGATTCCGTTTTTGTTTGTCACGTACCTGGCCATGGAATGGCTGGAGCACAAAGCGGGCGATAAAGCCGAAGAGGCGGTGCGCCGTGCGGGCGCAGCGGGCCCGGTGGTGGGCGCCGTGGTGGGCATCATCCCGCAGTGCGGTTTTTCGGCAGCGGCGGCAACGCTGTGGGCGGGGCGCGTCATCACGTTAGGTACGCTGTTCGCGGCGTTTTTGTCCACGTCTGACGAAATGCTGCCTATCTTTTTGGCCGAGCAGGTGGCGCCGCTTACCATCATGAAAATCATGGGCGTGAAGCTGATAATCGGCATGGTCATGGGCTTTGTGGTGGACGCGGTAATTCGCCTGGCACGGCGCGACAAGGAAAAGCTGCGCATCCACGAGCTGTGTGAGCATGACCATTGCCACTGCAACGGCGAATGCAACACGTGCGAAGAAAACCCCGAGCTTGCGTACAACTATGAAAACGACCAGGACCACGAGCATCACCACGAGGGCGGCTCTATTCTGCGCAGCGCGTTGAAGCACACGGTACAGGTAACGGTGTTCATTTTCGTCATCACGTTGGTGCTTGACGGCGTGCTGGAAGTGGTGGGCGAAGACGCAATCGGCGCGTTTTTGGGCAGTAACCCGGTGCTTTCGGTGTTCGGTTCGGCACTGGTGGGCCTTATCCCGAACTGCGCGGCAAGCGTGGTTATCGCGCAGCTGTACGTTGACGGCGCACTGGGCGCAGGCGCCATGATGGCAGGCCTGCTGGTGTCGGCCGGTGTGGGCCTGCTGGTGCTGTTCCGCACAAACCGCCAGCTTGGCAAGAACCTCGTTGTTTTGGCCGGCCTGTGGGCCACGGGCGTGTTCTGGGGGCTTATCATCACCGCATTCGGCATTACGTTCTAACAAAAGGCTCGGGTTGCCCGAGCCTTTTTGCTGCTGTGCCTGGGTTGGGAAGCGTGCTAGCATGAGCGTATAGATAGCACGCGCGCTTTGCGCAACAGACGAGAAGGGAACGCGATGGCAACCATGGACGCGGGCATGACGCGCGAGGCGGCATTTGCGCTGCTTGCCGAGCACAACAAAGACAGCTTTCATATTGAACACGGCGAAACGGTCGAGCAGACGATGCGCCATTTCGCGCGCGAGTTCGACCCCGAAAACGAGGAATTCTGGGGCATTGTGGGCCTGCTGCACGACGTGGACTGGGAAGAGCACGACGACGACCCGGAAAACCACACGGTGTACGCGGCCGAGCTGATCAAGGCGGCGGGCGGCACGCCGGAGCTTGTCCGTGCCATCCAGTCGCACAACTCCGACCTGAACCAAACGCTGCCCAAGCCCGAGCTGCAGATGGAAAAGGTGCTGTACGCCACCGAGGAGCTTACGGGCCTTATTGGCGCGGCGGTGGTTATGCGCCCAAGCAAGTCGGTGATGGATTTCAACGTGAAGTCGTTGAAGAAGAAGTTCAAGGACAAGCGCTTTGCCGCCGGCGTGAACCGCGACGTCATCCGCGCAGGCGCAGACATGCTGGGCTGGGAGCTTGACGAGCTGTTCGATTGCACCATCCGCGCCATGCAATCCTTCGCCCCCGACCGTGACACCTTCGTGCCCGCAGAATAGGTACCTGACGTCAGCAATACCGGCGGTGAACAGCGGCGGATGCTCGGGAGCGCCGCTTGCGTGAACGCGGGGACGGAGAGGGTGCTCGGCTGACGGGCAATCGTGAACAAGGGGACGGAGGGGCGTGTTCAGGATATCGTTTGCATCTCCCAAAGATTTTTCCTGAACACCCGTTCCGTCCCCATGTTCACGGAGGCGTTTTCGCGCCCGCGAGGTGGGCACTTGCTTCTCGTTCGGTGCGAGCCCAATAAGCAACCGAGGCCCGCGGGGTGGTACCTGCGGGCCTCGGTTCGCTTAGCGCTTGTTGAAGGGTTTGAGCGTTACGGGGATGCCGTTTTCGCAGATGAGTTTTGGCTCGCCTTGGATGAGCGGTCGGAAGTAGTCCATGGCTTCTTGCGTGATGCCTTGGAAGTTCGGCAAAATCCACTCGGTAGGGAAGCGGCGCACGTAGTTCGCCACGTCGGCCGCGTCGCACGCGAAGAACTCGGCGTCGTATTCGCCGTCTTCGGTGGTGCCGCGCAAAACGCCAACCACTTTGCCGGTAAATGCCGGGTCAAAGCTGCGCATATGCGCCGAAACGCCCAGATCGTAGGCTTCTTCTAAGTCCACCAAGCTCATAGCGAAGTTGCTTGAACGCGCCACGCGCGACAAATCCTGCACCACGCAGCGCGGCGCAATGCCCGCTTCCACAATCATGGACTTCAGCCGCCCGGCCGCGCCGCCTAGCATGGCGTGCCCCAGCCCGTCGGCTGCCTTACCGTTTGCCGACAAGTACGTGCCGTCGTACCAACGCGCGCCTTCCGAGATAACCACATAGCAGCTGCCCTGCGCTTCCATTTTCGCGCGCACCTGCTCCAGGAAAATGCTGCGGCGGAAGTCAACCTCGGGCAGTACCAGCAGGTCAACGTCGCCGGTCATAAACGTGCTGGCCGCAAGCCAGCCCGCATCGCGCCCCATGGTTTCCAGCACGAACACTTCAGGACGTGTGTAGGCGTCATAGTCCATGCGCGTGGCATGGGTGATTTCGCACGCCACCTTTGCGGCGCTGGCAAACCCGGGGCAGTGATCCATAAGCCCCAGGTCGTTGTCAACGGTTTTCGGAATGCCAATGAAGCGCTTGTCCGCGTCATGGTCGGCAGCCCACGCGGCCATGGTGGCCACGGTGGACATAGAGCCGTTGCCGCCGATGTAGAACATGGTGTCGATGTCGTGTTCGTCCATCACGTCAATCAGGCGCTGGAAATCGGTTTCTTCCGAAAACTTGTAACGGCACGTGCCCAGCGCGCTTGACGGCGTTTGCTTCAGGATTTCAATGTCGCGGCCGGACAGATGCGTGAGGTCGCACAGGTTTCCCTCAAGCGTGCCCTCGATGCCGTGAAGGCCACCGTAGACGTGGTCGTACAGCGGGTTGAGCTGGTTGGCGCGAATAACGCCGGCAAGGCTGGCGTTGATGACGGCGGTAGGGCCGCCAGATTGGGCGACAAGGCAGTTGGCCATGTGGTTCTCCCTGCAAGTAGGTCAGGTTAGGAAGCTCCATTATGGCACACATGCACGCACAGGTGCACAGGTGCAGCCATTGTGAACTGTTTTGCAGCTTGAAATCGTATTTTTCTGCACGGGGTATTGCAATATGCACAGTTTTCAAGAGGACGTTTGTGTTTGGTTGCGCAAACGTCCAGAGCGGACTGACCTTTTGCGGCATGTGCGCTGCAAAACCGAGCAAATATGGTTACCCCTTGCATGTTGCGCACGTGCGAGAGCGCTAATCGCAGCACCATGTCGCCATGCGTGTCTATTGCGCGGGCGATAAACCCTGCGTTTGCGTGATGATCCGATGTCGACGCGCAAAGTTTTGCGTCCGTTTTACTTTTTGACGCAGACGCACAGGGGTCGGAAGAGCGCATGCCCGCGCGTGCTTTTCGCTGCGTTCCGTCTTGGTCTTCTCGGGGTGAAATAGCTTCATATGGCCTCCTTTCATTACTAATACGTGCATGTCTTCGAAATTGTTCCCGCCATGCATGAAAAAGTTGGTGAAAGGGCGGCAGCGTTGCGCTCTCGGCTGCTGTTTTTGGCAGAAAACGTCTCTTTCCGGAAAGTTTGCCTTGAAAAATCGTTATATATGACGGCCGGGGCGCGCATTGAAGGTAACGAACAATGCAATTGATGTTGCAAGCGCAAGGCTAAGGGGTGGAGTAAGCGAGTGCGCATCATCTAACATTCCGGAAGTAGGCATTCCGTGCCAGAAAATCCGCTTTCCTACGCAAAACGCAATTGCGTGGTTGACGACGGGCCATTTGCGCAGCATAGCCGCTGCGCTAGCATACAGCGGCGGCGTTGAGTGCAGCGAAGGGGGCTGAGTTACATTGTTGGCAGCGAAGGGGGAGTGGGCTGCGCTGAATCCGGTGGCCAGGGAATGGGGCTGCATTGTGCGCTCGGTAGCCGAGGGTTCGAGTTGCGCCAAGCCCGGCGGCGCGCACCTGTCGCTCGTCGGCTGTCGTCCTGCGCGCCTCCTGGCGCTGCCGTCGGCTCGCTTTGCGTGCCCCAACGCTCGCCGCCCGTCGCCCCCGCGCTTTTCGACGTTCGCCGATTGTTTGCGCCGGCAGCTGTTCGCCGTCGGCGGGCAAACGTGTCGAGTGGGTTACTTCACGGCGGCAGCACCCCTGGGTTGTGAGACAATGGGAGGCGAACTATAGGAATGTTGCATAAGTAGGTACCGTTATGTCTGCCAGATTCAACATCAAGGCAGCCGACCCCGAGGCCGTTGCGCGTTTGCAACGCGAGCTGCACATGCCGCGCTTCATTGCGGCGACGCTCGTTTCGCGCGGCATCAATACCCCGGAGGCTGCTAACCGCTTTCTCACGCCGTCGCTCGACCGCGATTGGCGCGACCCCTATACCATCCCCGGCTTGTCCGACGTTGCCGATGCGCTTGAGGCGGCCATTCGCCGCAACGCGCACATCCTGGTGTTCGGTGACTTCGACCTTGACGGCATATCCGCCACCACCGTTATGACGCGCGGCCTGCGTGCGCTCGGCGCCACGGTAACGCCGTTCATCCCGCGCCGCTTCGAGGAAGGCTACGCCATAACGCCGGCTGCTATTGAGCGCTTATCCCAGGTCAACCCCGACTTCCTGGTAACCGTTGACTGCGGCATCGCTTGCAAGGAAGAGGTGCGCCTGCTGCAAGAACGCGGCATCGAGGTGGCTATCACCGACCATCACGAACCCTCCGACTTGGTGCCCGAAGGCGTGCCCGTGGCCGACCCGAAGTGCGACGCGTCCTGCCCAAGCGCCATTCTGGCCGGCGTGGGCGTGGCGCTTAAGGTGGTGCAGGCCCTTGGCGGCCGCTTCGGCAAGCCGCACCTGTGGCGCCAGTTCACCGACTTCGCCACGCTGGGCACCATCGCCGACCTTATGCCCATGCGCGATGAAAACCGCGCGCTGGTGGCCGACGGCCTACGCCACATCAACGAGACACCGCGCCCGTGCATCGCCGCGCTGCTGGACACGTCGGGCGCGTCGGCCAAGCAGGTTACGGCAACTAACCTAAGCTTCTCCATCATCCCGCGCTTAAACGCCGCCGGGCGCATGGGTGACGCGCAGCTGGCGCTTGACCTGCTGCTTACCGATGATTTCGAGCAGGCCAACCAGCTGGCCCAGCGCCTGGAAGGCGTGAACGACCAGCGCCGTGCCATTGAGGCCGAGCTGTCGGAAATTGCCAAGGCGCAGGCCGCCGAAACCTATAAGGGCCAGCGCGCGTTGGTGGTTGCGGGCGAGGGCTGGCACGAAGGCGTGAAGGGCATTGTTGCCAGCCGCCTGGTGAACACGTACGGCGTGCCCACGCTGCTGTTCACCATTGACGGCGACGAAGCGCGCGGCTCGGGGCGCTCTGTTGGTCAGGTCAACCTGTTTAAGGCGGTGGAAAGCTGCTCTGACCTGTTACTTCGCTTCGGCGGCCATGAAGCGGCCGTCGGCGTGACGCTGCCCACGGAAAAGCTGCCCGAATTCGAGCGCCGCCTGTGCGCTTACATGGACACGCTGCCCGAGGGCGCGTTCCACCCGCTTATCACCATCGACGCGTGCGTGAACCTTGACGAGCTTACGCTGCGCAACGTGGCGCAGCTTGACGCGCTGGCGCCGTTTGGCCAGGAGCATCCCGTGCCCGTGTACCTGGCGCGCGACGTCACGCTGCTGCATTGCCGCGCGGTGGGCGCCGAGCGCAACCACTTCTCGTGTTCGCTGTCCAATGGCCGCACCACGGTGGCGGGCATCATGTTCCACTGCAACGACATCAAGGCGCTCATGAACACCGACAGCGTGGTGAACGCTGCGTTTGAGGTGCAAATCGACGAATGGAAGAACCGCCGCAGCGTGAAGGCCATGCTGAAATCGCTGTCGCCGGCGCGCACGTGCGCCGCGCTTGAGGCGTGTCTGAACCCGGAAAACTTAAGCTTCGTGTCCGACCTGTACGCCACGCGCGACGAAGAGCTGTGCGCCGACGCGCCGCACGATCCCGAGGCCGTTGAGGAATACGAAAACGAGCTTGAGGTCAACCGCGTGAAGTGGGAAGCCATGGCGCGGCAAAACCCCGAGCAGCTTAGGGGCCACATCGTGCGCGCCATCATCGGTGATGGGCAGCTGCACCAGGCGCAACGCGACATCCTGGATAACCTTGCCGCTGGCAAGTCGGTGCTGGGCGTTATGGTTACGGGCCGCGGCAAGTCGCTGACGTTCCAGGTGCATGCCACGCTGCGCGCACTTGCGGCGCATGAGGCCAGCCTGTTCGTGTACCCGCTGCGCGCGCTTATCGCTGACCAGGCATTTCACCTGCGCGAGGCGTTGGCGCCGTTCGGCATCACGGTGGTCACGCTTACGGGTGAGTCCACGGTTGACGAGCGCCGTCAGGCGTTTGCGGGCCTAGCCGACGGCAGCGTTGACATTGCGTTGACCACGCCGGAGTTTTTGGCGTGGCATGCCGACTCGTTCGCCTACACCAGCCGCGTGAAGTTCGTGGTGGTAGACGAGGCGCATCACGTGGGGCTGGCGCGCGCTGGCCAGCGCGACGCGTACGCCACCATCGGCACGGCCGTGCGCCGTCTGGGCAACCCCACAGTGCTGGCGCTTACCGCAACCGCCGACGACGAATGCGCTGCCGCCGTGCGCCGCGAGCTGCCCATCGACGTGTGCGTGTTCGATGCGTCCGACCGCCCGAACCTGCGTTTGGACGACCGCCGCAACGTGCCCAGTCGCGACAATTACCTGGCAAACCTGGTGGCTACTGGCGAAAAAACGGTGGTGTTCGTGAACTCGCGCGAGCAATCGGTGGCCGTGGCGCGCGCGCTGCGCAAGCACGCTCCGCAGGTGGCGCCGCTCATCGGCTTTTACAACGCCGGCCTTTCGCGTTCCGAACGCAAGCGCATCGAGCAGCTGTTCCGCACCGACGCGCTGCTGGTGCTGGTTGCCACCAGCGCGTTTGGCGAGGGCATCGACATCCCGAACATCCGCCACGTGGTGCTGTACCATATGCCGTTCAACGAGATCGAGTTCAATCAAATGTCGGGCCGCGCTGGCCGCGACGGCAAGCCCGCGTGCGTGCACCTGTTGTTCAGCCGCAACGACTGCGCCCTGAACGAGCGCATCTTAGCCGACATGACGCCGTGCCACGACAGCCTCGCGCAGGTGTATCGCAAGCTGCGCGACATGCAGCGCTCAAGCGACACGCTGTTTTTCACCACCAGCGACGCCGAGCTGGCCAAAAATGTGTCCACCGACATCTTCCCCGTGAACACCTCGTCGGTCACGTGCGCCGTTGCGGTCTTCCGCGAGCTGGGGCTTATCGAGGCGCACGCCATGTTCGGACCCGACGGCCTGGTACGCTCCATCCACGTGAAGGACACACAGGGCAAGGTGCAGCTCACCGACAGCGTGCGCTATCGCGAGGGCATGGACGAGCGCGAGATTTTCCACGCGTTCCGCGATTGGGTCATGCGCAGCAACGCGCAGGACTTGCAGCGCCGCGTGTCGCACCCTATTCTTCCAAGTGGGGCACACGAAAAGGAGGCCGGACATGACGAAGCAGAATAACGCGCAAACCCGCGACTCGCTTGGCGTTGCGCCCGATGTTGCGCGTCAAACGGTTGAGGACAACCTGCTAGGCCGCCCGCATGTAGCGGAAAAGGCGTTTTCCACCGAGGCCACAAAAGTGCTGCCCAAGGGCGAGAAAACGCCGGAAGAGCGTTTCGCCGAGCTGCAGGACATGACGCGCAGCTATCTAACGGACGCCGAAGAGGAAAAGCTGGAAAAGGCGTTTCATTTTGCGGCCACCGCGCACGAGGGCGCGTGTCGCAAGTCGGGCGAGCCGTTTATTGCGCACCCGGTGGAAGTTGCTATCATTTTGGCTGACCTGCGCATGGACGTGGAAACGCTGTGCGCGGCGCTTTTGCACGACACGGTGGAAGACACGTCTGTGACCAGCCAACTTGTAGAGCAGGAATTTGGCTCGCACGTGGCGCAGCTGGTGGACGGCGTTACGAAGATTACGCGCATCGAAGTGGAAACGCTCACCGACGAGCAGGCGGCCACCATCCGCAAGATGTTCGTTGCCATGAGCAAAGACATCCGCGTTATCGTCATCAAGTTGGCCGACCGCCTGCACAACATGCGCACGCTCGCGGCGCTGAAGGAAGACCGCCGCATTTTCAAGTCGCGCGAAACGTTGGAGATTTACGCGCCCATCGCGCACCGTTTGGGCATCAACTCCATCAAATGGGAACTTGAGGACTTAAGCTTCTACTACCTGGAACCGAACAAGTTCAAACAGGTTTCCCGCATGGTCACCGAAAGCCGCGCCGAGCGCGAAGAGTACCTTGAACAGGTCATTTCGGTACTGCGCAAAGAAATGGAGCGCGTGAGCATCCAGGCGCAAATCATGGGCCGCCCCAAGCACCTGTACAGCATCTACCAAAAGATG
>DJEE01000026.1:0-1396 GCA_002431805.1 Eggerthellaceae bacterium UBA5906 | reverse complement strand
TTCAAAGACTACATCGCCATGCCGAAGTTCAACATGTACCAAAGCCTGCACACCACGGTTATCGGCCCGGCGGGCAGGCCGCTTGAGGTGCAAATCCGCACCGAGGAAATGCATCGCCAAAGCGAATATGGCGTGGCGGCGCACTGGCGCTACAAGGAAAAGGGCGGCCGCGGCAGCAACGACGCCATGGACAAACAGCTTGCCTGGCTGCGCGAAATGGTGGACTGGCAGGACGAAACGCACGACTCGCGCGAGTTTCTGAAGGACCTGAAAGTGGACTTGGCGCCTACCGAGGTGTTCGTGTTCACGCCAAAGGGTGAGGCCATGAGCTTGCGCGCCGGCTCCACGCCGGTTGACTTCGCCTACGCCATTCACACCGAGGTGGGCAACCACTGCGTGGGCGCGAAGGTAAACGGCGCCATTGTACCGCTGGCCTACGAGCTGCAGCTAGGCGACCGTGTGGAAATTCTCACGCAGAAGTCGGCAAGCCCCAGCCGCGACTGGCTGAACATCGTGAAAACGCCCAGCGCGCGCAACAAGATTCGCTCGTACTTCAGCAAGGTCAGCCGCGCGGACGACTTGCTGAACGGCCGCGACAAGCTGGGCCGCGAAATGCGCAAGCACGGGTTGGGCATCTCGAACGCCCGCTCGGAGCGCGCGCTGCGCACGGTGGCCGAGCACCTTGGCTACAAAGACGCCGACGACATGCTGGTAAACATTGGCACCAGCAAGGAAAGCGTGCAAGGCGTGGCAAACCGCCTGCTTACCGAGCTGGGCAAAAAGGCAGATCAGCAGCCCGATCCGCTGAACTTAGGCGCCGAGGCTATGACCACCGGCAAGCTGCCGCCCATGCTCACGCTGGTGAACAAGCCGAAAAAGCACGAGTCGAAAAGCTCGAACGGCGTGGTGGTGGAAGGCGTGGAAGGCGCGCTGGTGCGCCTGTCGCGTTGCTGCAACCCCGTGCCGGGCGACGAGATTATCGGCTTTGTAACCCGCGGGCGCGGCGTGTCGGTGCATCGCCGCGATTGCCCGAACGCCAAGCAGCTTATGGCGCAGCCCGAGCGCATCATGAAGGTGCGGTGGGAAAGCGACCTGCCGAAGAACACGTCGTTCAAGGTTGAGGTGTACATCGAGGCGCTTGACCGCTTAAAGCTGCTGTCTGACGTGGTGGGCGTGCTGTCCGACATGGGCGCGAACGTGCTGTCATCGAACACGGTGTCGCACCGCGACGGCATGGTGGAGATGCGCTTTTTGTTCCAGGTAAGCGACATCACGCACATCGACATTATCTTAGGCAAGCTCAAAGCGCTCGAAGGCGTGTTCGACGCCCGCCGCATGGTGCCAAAAGTAGGCGGCCCCGCCGCCTAAGGCGAGCGCCGTTGCTCGCAGGCGGGAA
>DJEE01000130.1 GCA_002431805.1 Eggerthellaceae bacterium UBA5906 | reverse complement strand
CCGCCATCGGCCTGCAGCACATCGCAGTCGATGGTCATGGTCACTTCGCCGCCCATGGCGTTCAGGTCGCACACGTTGCGCAGGCTACGCCCAATCAAACGCTCGATTTCCATGCTGCGGCCATTGCGCCCATTCGTCTCGCGGCGCGTGCGCTTGTTGCCGGCAGCAGGCAGCATGGCATATTCGGCGGTAAGCCAGCCCTTGCCCGAACCCTTGCGCCAACCCGGCGCGCGATCCTCGATGGTGGCGGTGCACAGCACGCGCGTGTCGCCGAATTCAGCCAGGCAGCTGCCGTTGGCGTTCTTCATTACGTTGCACGTGAGCTTCACGGGGCGCATGGCGCGCTCGTCGCGATCGTTTGCTCTGTTTGCAAGCATGATTTCCTCCTATCGAGCGGACAAGTCCGCCTATGCACGAAAAAGGCCGGCGCAAAGCCAGCCTTATGAATTATAAGCGAGAAAGGTCGATGTAGGTGGGCCTGGCGATGGGTTCGTTGAACACGCGCGAGCCAAACGCCTGGAAATCGTCCAAATTGGGCGACGACGTAAAGAATTCGTGCGTTGCCACATTGCCTGGATGCGCGAATTCCCCACGCAGGCGCAACGTTTCGCGCACGTCTTTCGCCATCTCCTCGGCGGATGACACGAGCAACACGTTGTGGCCGATAACGCCGCCAATAAGCGCTTTCAGCATGGGGTAATGCGTGCAGCCCAGCACCAGCGTGTCTATCTCGCAGCGGCGCAACGGCTCCAGATAGTCGCGCGCAATTTCTTGAAACGCGGGACGAATGTAGACCTTGCTGGCCAGGCTGGTGAGGTCTTCGATGGGGCCCTTCGACATGCGAATGCCTTGCTCAACGATATCAACGAACTTCGGCGTGGCCGTGGAAAACACCGTGATACCCGCATCGATGTGGCGAATGGCCTGCGGGTAGCAGCCCGATTCCACCGTGCCTTTCGTGGCGATGACGCCCACGCGCCGGTTCTTCGTCGCGCGCGCGGCGGCGCGGGCGCCCGGCACCACGGCGCCGATCACGGGAATGCTGAAACGCTGCTGCGCATGCTTGAGGCCGGCGGCAGTTGCGGTATTGCAAGCAATTACCAGCAGCTTCACCTTGCGACCCACGAGCCACGAACAAATCTGCTGAACGAAGCCATCGACTTCTTCCTGCGAGCGCGGCCCGTAAGGGCAGCGCGCAGTATCGCCGAAATACACGATGGATTCCTCGGGCAGCTCCTTGGCAATCTCGCGCGCCACGGTAAGCCCGCCGAACCCCGAATCGAAAATGCCGATAGGCGCATCGCTGTAAGGCGCGTCGCCCGAAACGGCCGTTATGTCAGAAGAAATGTTCACAAATCTCCTTTATTAATATCAACTGGCAAATGCATATCACGACGTCAACAACGGAAAAGGCGGACCCATAAGCCCGCCTTTGTTGATACTGGTGGAGGCGCGGAGAATCGAACTCCGGTCCATACTACGTTCTTGCTCAGGCTCTACAAGCTTATTTCGCGATCGAAATTCGGAAGAGGTCGGTTCGCGAACCAACGTCGAGCTTCCTAGCCCGTTCGATCTTTTCCAAAGCCATACAGGCTACGTGCTTTGAAGCAGTCCCCTAAAATGACGTCGCGCCCGAGCCGGGGACAACCCGGGGTTGACGTGCCAGGTGCTATTAAGCAGCCATGGCGAGCGCAGGAGCGCTCTGATAAGATTTTTTGCCAATTAACTTGACTTTACCCCTGTTTTACGTGGCGAGGAGACCACGACCTGCTCCTCAGTTCAAACGTACCATGTCGAAACCAGTCGCCCCCAATAATCGGCGCCATGCGCCTGCGAGGGTGCTGTCCACCATGCGATATGCTTTTGTCAAGCACCGTGTTGGGTTGCCCCAACGGAAACACCATTGTATCGACGTCGCTCGCGATGTCAAATCACAAACGCGTTACGCATCCAAAACGCCAAACGTGTTAAACGCTCAGAGCATTTGACGCGTTCCTCGAGCGAACTTGTCCCACTTATTTCAGCAAGTCTTTCATGTTCAGGCCGCCCGTGATGTCGTCGAGCGCCTCTTTCAAATCGCGCGCGGCGAGCGCCGTTTCGCGAGCGAGCTCCACGCCGCCTTTGGCCATGTCTTTCACGTCGCCCTGCGTAACGCCCTTGAACAGCACTTTGTCGTCTTCGTTTTCCTCTTCGGCCGGGCACCAATCGTAATGCTCGCAGTTGTCGCAATCGCCGTCGCAGCCGTCTTCGTAATAGGCCTCGGCAGCGGCTTTCGCGGCACGCTCTTCATCGGTGAGATCGGCGTCGTCATCGTCCGTCTCGGGCTCTTCTGGCTCATCGGCATCGTCCGCCTCGATAGTCGCATCGGCCGCGTCGACCTCGACGGCCTCTTCGGCGGGCGCCTCGTCGTCTTCGAACACGCCGTCGAAGTCGTCGGGGCACCAATCGTAGTATTCGCAGGTTTCGCACTCGCCGTCGCAGCTGGTTTTGTAATATTCCTTCCACTTCTCGGTCATGAGCGCGTTGTATTTCTCTTGCAACTCGTCGTATTCGGCGTCGGAATGCTGCGGCGCTGCAGGCTCTTCTTTCGCGTTTTTATCTTTCTTCGATTTCTCGTCTTCGGGCATGATGATTTGCTTCGCGGCGTTTTTCGCCACGCGGCCGCCCAAACGAGTCGCCTTCCTGAAAATTCCCATCTATAAACCCCCTGTTCAAGCCCCGAGGGGCACTTGACGTCAACTAACGCGAGCGCATCTTCAGCGCGCGTGCGATTTCGCGTTTCGAATCGCGTTCCGCCATGGCCTGACGCTTGTCGTGCAGCTTTTTGCCGCGAGCAAGCGCGATTTCCAACTTCACCAAACCATTAGCCGCGAAATAAATTCCGATGGGCACGATGGCCAGCCCCGCCTCGCGCGTCTTTTGCTCAAGATAGCGAATCTGCTTGCGATGCAGCAGCAGCTTGCGTTTGCGATCGGGATCGGGGTTGTTCAAGTTTCCATGGGAATACGGCGAGATATGCAGGCCATTCAGCCATGCCTCGCCCTTGCGAATGAGCACGAAGCAATCGGTGAGTTGGCAATTGTTTTCGCGCAGCGAGCATACTTCCGTACCGGTGAGCGCAATGCCCGCCTCGAACGTCTCGATGATCTCGTAATCGTGGAAAGCCTTCCGGTTTTTCGCGATTTGCTTTTTTTCGCGCGCCACGCGCCACCTCTCAATCGTGTTCTCTCGCTCACCGCAGATGCGGCAGACTGCGTCATTATACCGTTCGCGCCCGTCATGCGCTGTCATGCAAATAAGTGAAAACCCTATCCTTGCAGCAGCTCGTACAAATCGTCGGCGTCAAGCGATGCCAGCGACACGCCGCCCGCGCCCACGACTTGCTCGGCCAGTTCGCTCTTCGTTTCCTGCAGGCGCACGATGCGTTCCTCGATGGTGTTCTTCGCCACAACCTTCTCGACGCTCACCACGCGCGTTTGCCCAATGCGATGCGCGCGGTCGGTCGCCTGGCTTTGGGCGGCGGCGTTCCACCACGGGTCGGCGTGGATCACCACCGACGCCCCAGTGAGGTTCAGGCCCGTGCCGCCGGCCTTCAGCGACACCAAAAACACGGGTACGTCGTTGGCGTTGAACTCGTTTACCAAATCAACGCGTTCCTTTTTCGGCGTGGAGCCCGTGATGGTGTAATAAGCCACCCCTGACTCGTCGAGCCCTTGGGCAATCAGGTCCAAAAAGCTGGTGAACTGCGAGAAGATAAGCGTTTTCTCGCCGGCGTCCATGGCCGAGGCTACCAGCTCCATGATGGCGTCGATTTTCGTGCCATGCCCACGGTAGTTTTCGAACACCAAGCGTGGGTCGCAGCATAGCTGACGCAGGCGCATCAGCTCGGCGAGCACCTCTACGTTTGAAACCTGCTCGCCTGCAGCGCGTTTCGCTTGACGCTGCTTGCGCTCGCGGCGCTGTCGCGTCAGCTCTTCGCGTAAATGCTGTTCATGCGCGCGGTAGAGCTTTAACTGCTGGCCCGACATGGGTGCGTACACTACGCTTTCCAGCTTGTCGGGCAGGTCGGTGAGCACTTCGGACTTGCGGCGGCGCAGCATGAACGGTCCCACGGCAGCTTGCAAACGTGCGGCTACGTCCTCTTCGCCGCCCACGATAGGAAGCTCGAAGCGTTCGCGGAAGCGCGCATATGGGCCAAGCAGCCCCGGCATCAGAAAGTCGAATATGCTCCACAGCTCCGACAAGCGGTTTTCCATGGGTGTGCCGGTCAGTGCGAAACGGTGCTGCGCGTGCAGGCGTTTGATGGCGCGGGTGGTAAGCGTGGCGGGGTTTTTGATGTACTGCGCCTCGTCAAGTGCGCACAGGAAAAACTCGCGGCCTGCGTAATCGGCTGCATCGATACGCGCCAAATCGTAGGACGTTACTAGCACGTCAACCGGTGCAAAGTGGTCACCGGGTTGTACGGCAGGCGAGCCATCAGGGGAAACGGTTGCTGTAGCCGACGTCGTAGACGCTCCGGTTTCACCGGTTTGCGCAACCTTGTGGTTGTGTGCGTTTGCAAGCTGCGCATCGTAAGACGCGAACGCCTTCCCGCGGATTAGCTTGCGCTCTGCCGCGCTGCCCACGACGGCGGTCACGTTCAAGCTTGGCGCAAACCGCTCGAACTCGGCTAGCCAGTTGTACACAAGCGACGAGGGGCACACGATAAGGCTTGGCCCCACCTGCTGCGCCTCGGCAGTGCGCGCCACGATAAGGCTGATAAGCTGCACCGACTTTCCCAGGCCCATCTCATCGGCCAGTATGCCGCCAAAACCGGCATCAAGGCGCGCCGAAAGCCACCGGAAGCCCTCAACCTGGTACGGTCGCAGCGTTGCATGCAGCGCTGCGGGCACTTCGTAGTTTGTTTCGTTCACACGATGGAAGTTCTCCAGGTACTGCGTGAAGCTGCGGTCCCGGTTGAGGTTTTTCTCTTCGTCCAGGTAAAACGCGCGAAACGACGGAAGCTGCACTACGCCCGTTGCCAGCTCCTTTTGGGAAATGCCCAAATCGGACGCCAGGCGGTCAAGTTGCGACAGATCGAAATCTTCCAGGTCTACAAACGCGCCGCCGCGCAGACGGTGATAGCGCTTCTTTTTGCGGTAGCTTGCCAGCATGGCTGCCAACTCGTCGGGCGCAAGATCGGATGCGCTCACCGTCAAATTGATAAGGTTGCCCGACAGCGACACGCCCATGGTCAAACGCGGCTTTTCGTCTTTGATAAGACGGTCGAAGGCGGGCGTGGTGAACACATCGCCTAGCGTGCGGAACTCGGAAAGCCCTGTGAACACCAGCTGTGCCACCGCGTCTTCTTCCGACATGGCTAAACGCGCGTTTTCGGGCCCGAAATAGCGGTCTAGCAGCGAGCGGGCTTTACCCTCAAGCCGCTGGTTGCGCAAAGGGGCTGGGCCCTTCGCAGCTTTTTCGTCTGCAATGTCTTTTGGAACCTGGCCGCGCAGCGTGAAGCGGCGGTTGCCGTACACGGCCTGCGCACCTGCGAACACGTGCTTGGTGTTCTTGTCGAAGTAAAACTCCAGCTTGCACGGCACAGGGCGGTAGGCGTTTATGGCTTCGGGCGCTTCCACGTGCAGGTTCTGCTCGATAACGGGTAGTGCCGCCGCACAGAACAGCGGCATGTCGGCGTTCGACACGAACAAGGTATTCTCGTCGCTGTCGTACACCGTGCGCAAAAAGTCAGCGCAACGCGAAAACTCCGGCGAACAGCGGTACACCACATCGGCGCCAAGCCACAGGTACATGCGTCCGGCTTGCTCGGCCATGCGGATGCGCTCTGTGCGCTCAATGGTCCAGCCGCCGCGTTCGGCGGGGGCCAGCGCTAGGGAAATGCCCGGATCTTCGCGCGCAATGTGAACGCGTTCGACGGTGGGCGTGGCGTAGTCGCCGCTGTGGATGGCGAACACCTCGCCCTCAAGCAGGTCGAACAGCTCCACGGCTTCGGCTTCGGAAAGCTGCAACGCGCGGCCAACCTGGGCGATTTGCCGACGCAGCCACGCCGGGCCTTCATCGGCGGCTTCGCGCATGGAGCAGGCGCGTTCGATAAACTGCGCCAAGGCGCGCGAGCGTTCGTCGAACAGGGCGGGGGCATGGGTGAAGCTAAGCTTTTTGCCGTAGGCGAAGCGCTCTCCGCGGCGCATGCGGTCGGTAAATTCGCTGAGCGACTTCACCACGTAGGGTGTGCCGGCCGCGCCCGATACGCGAAACGATACCGACCACAACCCGTATCCGTAGGTAAGCTCGGCGTGCAAGTGCACCGATCCTGCCGGCGTGTCTTCGGCCTCAAGCGCCTCGGTGCGCTTCATGAACTCTGCGATGCATGCCGACGATTGCGCCGTGCGGTGCGCTTGGTAGCCCATGAATTGCTGGGGGCGTTCGTTGAAAGAAAGCGCCAGGGCCACGCAGTGTTTGCACATGCCGTTGTATTCGCGAAATGCTGGGCAGGTGCACGCGTAGTCAAGCACTTCGCCCGTGTCTTCGTTTAAGGTGACCGACGTGCGGTAACGGTCATCCCAACCGCTGCTAGATGCGACAAAAGCGCTGATGATAGACTCGTCTGCGTCGTAGCGCACCTGTTTGGTAAGAATGTTGCGCTCCGATGCGGCAATGGCGCGCCCGCGCGAAAGCGCGCGCGGATTGCATTGCTTGGCGATGGCTTTTTCCGGTATCATGCCAGCCGGCTTCCTTCCTTGACAACCCACTGTTGTGCAAACGTCTATTTTACCGCATGCCTGCCTGGCGCGCTCGCTCTGCCGACGATTGCGGCATTGCTTCCATAAACCGGGCAACGTGCGCCGCGGCGCGTTGCACGCTGTGCACGGACATGCGCCTATTGCCGCCGTTTTGCGGCCTTGTAACGCATGCAGCGATAAGGTGTGGGATAATTGTGCACAACGGCGGCGGATGTACCTTCGATGGAAGGGGACGGCATGAAACTCAGGAATGTGGCGGCTACGTTTGCGGCGCTTGCGGCCGGTGCGACGGTTGGTGCAGGAGTAGGCCTGTACGCTTCGCGCGTCAAAACGCTGTCCTCTGTCCGCCAGATCACGCATTCGGAAACGCCATATGACCTGTATGCCATGGACGTGAGCTACCCGTACAACCTTGATCGCCTGATCGGACGTGGTTTGGCTGGCGACCAAGACAACATCGATGCTATTTTGCGCGAGGCGCTGCCGCTGGTGCCCGTGCACATGCAAGCACCGCAGTTTGGCTGCAGCGCGTTTACCCTAAACGATGGCGAAAGCGTGCTGATGGGCCGCAATTACGATTTCAAACTGGACACTTCAGCCATGCTCGTGCACGCAAAGCCCGCGGACGGTTACGAATCCATCGGCTTTTGCGCGCTTGACAACCTTGGCGCAAACGTACCGCTTTCCAGCGTTTCGGCGCGCATGGCGTGCCTTGCGGCTCCGTTTGCGTGTTTGGACGGCGTGAACGAAAAAGGGGTTTCCATCGCGGTGCTCACGCTTGACAGCCGTCCCACGCACCGCGTTACGGGCAAACCCGTGCTGTCCACGCCGCTTGCCATCCGCTTGGTGCTCGACCGCGCTGCCACCACGCAAGAGGCGGTTGACCTGCTGCTTGGATACGACATGTTCGCAACCAGCGGGCGTGATTACCACTTCTACATCACCGATGCGTCAGGCGATGGCCGTGTGGTGGAATACGACTGCGACAGCCCCGAGCGCCTGCCTCAGGTTACAACCGCGCGTCAGGTTACCAATTTCTTCGTCATGCACAAGCAACGCGTGCTGCCCAACCAGAAAAACGGCCAGTACGGGCATGGGCGCGAACGCTACGATGCCATCGAACGCGTGCTTGACGGCGCCCCGGCAAACGAAGACGCGCAGGTAACGGCCTGGCGCGCTTTGCGCGTCGCGTCGCAAGAGCCCAACCCCGAAGACGTCACCAGCAACACGCAGTGGTCTGTGGTGTTCGACACTAAAAATCTTACGGCTGACGTGGCCCTTCGCCGCCGCTGGGACGACGTCCACCACGCCACCGTCACCGGTGCGGTTCCCTAATGCCCTGCGCGTTTATTGGTCGGCCTACGGGCAACCGTGAACACGGGGACGGAGCGGGCGTGTTCACGATAAACCTTTTGTTTCCCGAAGCGCCTGCGTGAACAGGCGCTTTGCCCCCGCGTTCACGCAGGCGCTTTGCAGGCTTGTTACGACGGTGCGGCGAACTGCGTTGCCAAATCGCGCGTTTTTGCGATGAGCTTGCGGTATATGCGGTCGCGAATCCACGGCTCGCTTGAGAGGGTAACCGCGTCATCAAGCGGTACCCATCTCACGCCGCTGTTCTCATCGGGCTTTATGCGTAGGAGCTGTGCGGGGTTGGCAACGGCAAGGTACGTTACGTTCAGGTGAAGGTGCGAGCTTACGTAGGCGCCGCGCTTTTCGTGCCCGTCAACGGTAAGCACTTCGCATGACATTATGTTGCCTGGGCAGCAGGGCACCAGGTGCGCATCGGTTACGCCGGTTTCCTCGGCAAGTTCGCGCAACGCTACGGCGGCAAGGTCGCGTTGCCCGTCGGCGTGCCCGCCAATCCAGCTCCACGAGTTATATATGTTGTGGTACACCAAAAGCGTTTGCGTAAACGTTGGGTCCACGGTCCAAATGGAGCATGCCATATGCGCCTCGGACGTGCGGTCAAACACGTCCGGGTCACTTTCAAGCCGTTGCAGGATAAACGCGCGGTCAGCTGCTTCTTGCTCGTTTGCGGGCCGGTACTGTTGCATGGCTTCAACGATGTCCATAGATGCTCCTTGCTAGCAACGCGGCCCGCGGCTTGGTGCCGGCGGGCCGTATGGGATTGCAATATAGGATATCAGTGCGACGCGCTGTCGGCGCTGATATACTGTGAGTTTGCCTGGTGCATCCTAGTGATGGTGGTTGCAGGCGTCGTCAAGCACCATGCGTGCACACTCGCCGGCCAAAAACTTCTTCACCACATCGCCCACAACGGGGGTTTGCTGTTCAAGGTACACCGCTACGCCGTATTGCGTAAAACGCATGAACGGGGGTTGGCCCATGCCGGCGGTAATCATGGCATCGATACCTAGGCTGTGGGCAAATTCGATAACCCCGCCGCAGCCTACCTGGTCGTGGTCGACGTTTTTCACCGCTTCAACGTTAGTTACCTTGCCGTCTTCAATGGTAACGACGGTGAACCATGGTGTGTGGCCGAAGTGCCCGCTGCGTACGCTGGTCAGGCCGTCGCCGGTTTCGCTGGGAATTGCAACTTTCATAAGAAACCCTTTCACTGGTGACCTGCGGCGGCCTCCCTTCCGTCGCACTGTTTCGCGGCAAACTCTAGCACAACGTGGCCAACTTGATGCAAGAATTTTGATAGTTTACAGGTAGCATTTTGCTAGGATTAACACGTTCGCTCCGTCAGGTGCGCGCTACAATACAGCTATGGATGCAACGTTGAACACATCGCCGGTCGTCGCGGTAAGCGCATGCTTGCTTGGGCGGTCCTGTCGCTTTGATGGCGCCTCTAAACCATGCGCCGCTGTGCAGGCGCTTGCTAAGCAGTACAAGTTGTTACCCATATGTCCCGAGGTAGAGGGCGGATTTTCCGTACCGCATCCGCCGTGCGAGATTGTTGCCGGCTCGCGTCCGGTGCGTGTGGTAGACGCAAACGGGCAAGACGTGACGCAGCGGTTTCACCAAGGCGCAAGCCGCTGCCTGGAGCAGCTGCGCGACGCCGATTGCCGTGCCGCGGTGCTGAAGACGAAAAGCCCGTCATGCGGGTCGGGCGTGGTGTATGACGGCACGTTTTCAGGCACGTTGGTGCCGGGGTGGGGCGTTACCGCCGAACTGTTTCGCGACGCGGGCATTCTTGTGTTTGACGAAACGCAAACAGGCCGGCTTCTGAGACATTCTGCGTCGAGGTGCGAGAGCGACTCTTCCGAGGAACCTTGCTAGACGCGAATGCCTGCTGCGCGGGCAACGCAGGGCGAATTGAGCGCACTCGTACGTAGTGCGGCGTTGGCATGCTAGCCGCCGCTCTCGAACATCCCTTGTTCATGCCGTGGGCGGGCGCGTGTCGCGGCGTTTCGGCTGCAGGCGGGGTGTATACTCTCGTCGTGCAAACGAGCGGCTTTGCGAAAGCCGCGTATATATGAAAGGATCATCATGCTGGTAACCAACCTTGAGCATGCGAACGCAAACGACTATCTGAACGAGCGTTTTGCGAAGGCATATGCCTTCTTGGCGCAAAACAACTTGGCGGATTTGCCGCTTGGCCGCAACGAGATTGACGGTGACGACGTGTTCGCTAACGTGCAGGAATACGACACCGTGCCGGCATCGGAAAAGCAGCTTGAGGCGCATCGCAACTACTACGATGTGCAGTTTGTGGTAACGGGCGAGGAGCTTTTGCAATACACGCAGCTGGCCGGTTTGCCCGAGTGCCAGCCTTTCGATGTTGAAAACGATTTCGGTTTGTATGAAACGCCCAAGCAGGTAACTGATGTTGTGCTGCGCGCCGGCGATATGGCCGTGCTTGCTCCCGAAGATGCGCACAAACCTGGCTGCACGTTGGGCGCGGCCGCGTGCCATGTTCGCAAGATCGTCGTGAAGGTGCGCGCGTAATTTCACGCGCGCATTGGCGTTGCCGCGCTTTGCTTGCACGAGCATATGCGGGCAAACGCTTTTTCAAACACAAGAAATAGTGGTAGGTGCACGGCGCAACCGCTGTTTTTGGTAAGGTGGGAACACTATGAACAAGCAAGACCGTAAATATCTCAAGCGCCTGCTTGAAACGCCTTCGGCAACCGGCACCGAGCAGCGCATCGCGGACGTGGTGCGCCAGCGTATGGAGCCGGTGGCAAGTCGCGTGGAAACCGACGTGATGGGCTCGGTGCATGCGCAGCTTGACGGCACGGGCTCAGGCCCTTCGCTTATGCTTGCCGCTCATATGGATGAGATAGGCCTGATGGTGGTGCACATCTCCGACGATGGCTTTTTATCCGTGGCTGCCGTCGGCGGCGTTGATGCGGCCATTTTGCCGGGCTTGCGCGTTGACGTGCACGCATCAGGCGCGCAGGCACCTCTGCGCGGCGTGGTGGGACGAAAGCCCATTCACCTTATTTCCGCTGGCGAACGCGATAAGGTTACGCCTATCTCCGACCTTGTCATCGATTTGGGCCTTCCAGCTAAAAAGGTCAAGCGGCTTGTCAAGGTAGGCGACGTCATCACGTTCGGCGTGGGCTTCGAGCGCTTCGGCAAGCACATGGGCATCTCCCGTGCGTTCGACGATAAATGCGGCGTGTGGGTTATCACGCGCGTGCTTGAGGAGCTGGCGGCTGCAGGCGGCATGGCCGGCACGTTCACGGCTGCGTGCACGGTGCAGGAGGAAATCGGCACGCGCGGGGCTACTACCTCGGCGTTTGGCGTGAACCCCGATGTTGCCGTTGCCCTCGACGTCACGCATGCCACCGATTACCCTGGCATCAGCCATGAGAAGTTCGGCGATATCACATGCGGCGGCGGCCCGGTTATCGGCCGCGGCCCGAACGTCAACCCGCTGGTGTTCGAGCGCTTGGTGGCAGCTGCCGAAAAGGCAGGCGTGCCGTATCAGGTAGAGGCGCTTCCCGGCCATTCCGGCACCGATGCATGGCCCATTCAGGTAAGCCGCGCCGGCATCCCTACGGGCTTGGTGTCCGTGCCGCTGCGTTACATGCACACGCCCACCGAGGTCATCTGCCTTGATGACTTAGACGCAACGGTGGATTTGTTCGTGCAGTTCGCTAAAGACCTTAGCGCCGATGCTTCGTTTATCCCAACGATTGTGCACGCACCGCAGGCGCAGCAGCAGTAGGAGGTTGCGTGAAAAAACAAGCTCAAGACATAGCCCGCAACCGAAAGGCGCTGCACGATTACGAGGTGCTGGAAACCTACGAGGCGGGCATCGCGCTTACGGGTACTGAAGTGCGCTCGCTGCGCGACAACCATTGCCAGCTTACCGACTGCTTCGCGCTTATTCGCCATGGGGAAGTGTGGTTGCACGGTGTGCACATTCCGCCCTATGCGTTCGGCAATATCGCAAACCCCGACCCCGACCGCAAGCGCAAGCTGCTGCTGCATAAAAACGAGATTCGCAAGCTCGAGCAGCAAACGAAGGAGAAGGGCATGGCGCTTGTGCCGTTGAAGATGTACTTCAACAAAAGCTCGCTGGTGAAGGTGGAGCTTGCGGTATGCCGCGGCAAGAAAAACTACGACAAGCGCGCCGCTATGGCCGAGCGCGATTCGAAGCGCGAAATCGAACGCGCGCTGAAGGAAAGGAGCCGTCGATGACCGAGCAAGAGCAACGCGACGAGGCGCTTCAGGACGCTTCTGAAGAGCAGTGTGCAAACAACGAGGCAGCGCAAGACGAACTGGAGCAAGCCTCCGAAAACGCTGACGTTGCCGAGTCGCAAGCAGCTGAAGAAGACGAAGCTGACGAGGCCGCCGACGAAGACCTTGAAGTGGTTGAGCTGGAAATCGATGAAGACGACATCGTGCGCTACCTGGAAGACGACGAGGGTAACCGCATCGGTTTCGTCATCATGGAAGACGGCGAAGAGGCAGAATACCTGTACGTGGAAGATGACGAGGACGAAGAGCCCGAGCACGACCCGTACGAGGTGAAAAACGACGGCAGCTTAGGCATCACGCGCGAGGGCATGCAGCAGGCAACCGACGACATGAATGCCATCTTCAAAGACGGTGTGAAAATGGCGGCGGAGTTTAAAGGCGCGTTCGACGACATCAAAAGCGCATTGGACTTCAGCTCCATCTTGAAGTAACATGCTATAGCACTCGGCGGCGTAGACCGCCGCGCACTTTGAAAAGGTGGACCGCAGCGTCCCGCCTCGGCTGCAAAGCCGAATAACGGGGGCGACTGGTTTCGACATGGTACGTTTGAACTGAGGAGCAGGTCGTGGTCTCCTCGCCACGTTAAACAGGGGTACCGTCAAGTTAATTGGCAAGAACAACTCTCAGAGCGCTCCGGCGCTCGCCATGGCTGCTTAATAGCGCCTGGCACGTCAACCCCGGGTTGTCCCCGGCTCGGGCGCGACGTCATTTCAGGGGACTGCATCGAAGCACGTGGCCGGTATGGCTTCGATAAAGATTGAACCGGCTAGGAACCTCAACGTTTGTCCGTTGACCGCAGGGTTCCAAAACCTGACAACGGAATAAGCTTGTAGAGCCTGAGGGATTATGTAGTATGGACCGGAGTTCGATTCTCCGCGCCTCCACCATCTGTTCATGAGACGAACACCTGAGCTGATTTTCCAGTTCAGGTGTTCTTTTTTACTATACATGCGCTCACATTGCGTGGCGATTTTGTGCCGGGCTTGGCGTTTCTGTTTGCGAACTGCTGTCAAGACTGATTGTTTCTGCGCAGGATTGTTACAATGTAACGCAGTACAACCAACTAAGTGGGACTTGATATGAACACGAATCAAAGCAACAAGGGCTCCCGTGGCCGCCATGCGGCGCTTACCGACCTTCCCTCAATTGATGCAAGCGCAACGCCTTCAGGCGGTTTCGTTCCCGAGCAGCCGTACGCATATGGCGCAGGGCGGCAGTTCCCCAACCCGGGCATGTCGAACATGGGAAAACCGAAAAGGAAGGTTGGCAAGGTGCTCGGCATCACGCTTGGGTGCGTGGTGGCGGTGCTTGCCGTTGCGTATTGCGGCGTGGCGCTGTATTTCAGCAATCATTTCATGCCGAACTCCACCATCGGCAACCTTGATGCATCGATGATGTCATCGGCTGACGCGCAGCATGCGCTTACGCAGGAAGTGAACGCTTACAAGCTCACAGTAACGGGCGATGGATTCAACCTCACCGTTTCGGCAAAGGACGCAGGTATTGCCTTTGATGCGGAAGACGTGGTGGCAAGCGCCCTTTCGCAAACGAATCACTGGGCATGGCCGCTTGAGCTCACGCGTACCCATGATGCAACCGACGCTATGGTCAGCAGTTATAGCAACTCGGGCTTGGAGCAAGTGATAACGCAGGCGGTTTCGGCGTTCAACGCAACGGCTACGCAACCGGTAAACGCTAACGTGGCCTATGACGCCAAAACGGGCAAGTTCGCCGTATCGAAAGAATCGGTGGGCACCGCTATCGACCCCGCTAAGGTCATCGCTGCAGCCGACAAGGCGCTGGCAGATTTGAACCCCACGGTCACGCTCACCTCTAGCGATTTGCTGCAACCTACCGTGCTATCAACCGACGATCGCCTGCAAACTGCGGCCGATAAGGCCAACACCATGATTACGGCCGACATCGTGCTCACCTTAGGCGATGCAAAAGCTGCCGAGGTAAACGCCGACCTTATTTCCGAATGGATCACGCTTGGCGACGATGTGGAAGTTGAACTTGACAACGACGCCATGGGCGCATGGGTTGACAAGCTTGCTTCCGATTGCAACACCGTTGGTTCTACGCGCACCTATACGCGTGCAGATGGCAAGGTGATCACGGTCTCGGGCGGCGTGTACGGTTGGTCTATCGATCACGATGCCTTGCTTGACCTGGTTTCCAGCGGCGTAAAGGATGGCTTGGTGGAAACGGTTGCCATCCCGTACGCTAGCCACGGCGATGCCTACAACGGTGTGGGCGGTCGCGATTGGGGCAACCGCTACATCGATATCGACCTTGCAGAGCAGCATGTGCGCTTCTATGATGATTCCGGCTCACTGGTGTGGGAGTCCGATTGCATTTCCGGCATTCCCGATGGCACGCATGACACTTCGGTGGGCGTGTACTGGATGAACGCCATGCAAAGCCCCGGCAAGCTTACCGGTTACGAGAACGGCGAGAAGATTTACGAGTCTACCGTGCAATACTGGATGCCGTTTGATGGCAATGCCATCGGCTTGCACGATGCCGATTGGCAGCCTGATTTCGGCGGCACCATGTACAAAGACGGCTATGGCAGCCACGGCTGCGTGAACCTGCCGCCCGAAAAGGCTAAAGAGCTGTACGCGCTTGTGCATTCCGGCGATTGCGTGGTCAGCCACTGGTAGGCCACCTGGCCCCAAAACGCAAAACGCCCCCGTACGTTGCAACAAAGCGTGCGGGGGCGTTTCCTATATCACGGTGATATCTGCGCAGGTCACCGGCACTACGCGCTGCAGTTCGGCAAGCGATGTTTCTATCTGGCATCCAATGCGCCCGCCCGAGAACATGATGCGGTCGTACAGCTCGGCCGTTTCGTCAATGAACGTGGGGAACAGCTTTTTCATGCCCACGGGGCTGCATCCGCCGTGGATGTAGCCGGTAAGCGGGAGCAGTTCGCGCGATTTAATCATGGAAATGGCTTTCTCGCCCGCTGCTTTTGCCGCTTTCTTCAAATCAAGTTCGCAGGCCACCGGTACCATGAACACGTAGTGCTGCCCGGATTTTGCCTGCGTTACCAGCGTTTTGAACACGCAATCGGGGTCTTGCTTAAGCAGCGCTGCCACCTCCACGCCGGAAAGCGCTTCAGGGCAATCGAAAAAGTGCGCCTCGAAGTGCGCGCCAGCTGCCTCCATTTCGCGTATGGCGTTGGTCTTGTGGTCTTTTTCCTTCGACATGTTTTGCTCCTTTGTCGATGGCTGTTTGTTGCTGCCAAGGTTAGCAGATACTATGGCAGGGCGGGTGCGATCGAAATAAGCTCACGCAAGCTGCGTTATACTGAAAGGCATGAATACCATGCAAACATTCGATAACGCGCCTATTGGCGTGTTTGATTCGGGTTTTGGCGGCCTTACCGTTGCGCGCGAGATTGCTAAGGCGCTGCCCGACGAGTCCATCATGTATGTGGGCGATTCCGCCCGCTGCCCGTATGGCCCGCGCAGCCTTGAAGAGGTTGACGGGTTCGTGCAGCAAATCGGCACCTGGTTGGTTGAGCGTGGCGTGAAGCTTATCGTCATCGCTTGCAACACGGCTACGGCCGCTGGTCTTGCCCATGCGCAGCAGACGTTCCCCATTCCCGTCATCGGCGTGGTCGAGCCGGGTGCGCGCGCAGCGGCGCATGCCACGCGCAACAAACGCGTTGGCGTTATCGCTACGAAAGCAACGGTTGAGTCCGACGCCTATACCAAGGCTATTCGCCATATCGACGCAGGTATCACTGTGTTTTCCACGGCAACGCCGCGTTTCGTGGAAATTGCCGAGCAGGGCATCCGCATGGCGGAAGGCCCCATTGAAAACTATACGTCGCTTGCGTCGAAAGTGTACATTCGTCCGGAGTTTTCCGAAATTGCCAAGGAGTACCTTGAACCGCTGCGTCGCTGCGAAATCGACACGCTTGTGCTTGGTTGTACGCATTTTCCGCTGCTCAAGGCACTTATCGGCGGGGTTATCGGCCATGACGTCACGCTTATCTCATCGGCAAAAGAGGCCGCACGCGACGTTACTGAAATCCTTGACCGCCATCATCAACGTGCACAGGTTGGTCATCATGCAACGTACGATTTCTACACCACGGGAAACGACGTTGCCGAGTTCCAAAGCTTCGGTAGCCGCGCGTTTTGCAAGCCTATCGAAACCGTTACGCATATCGACTTTCCCTCGTAAAAGCGGTGTTGCGCGTAGCTTTGCGGCTGCGCGCCCGTGAAAGGATGCCCATGAAAACCGTTCTTATTGCCAGCAACAATGCGCACAAGGCTTTTGAAATAGCCGAGGCGCTCGATTTCCCCGGCTGGGAGTTCAAAACGCTCAAGCAGGCCGGCGTGCAGTCCGATCCTGTTGAGGATGGCGAAACGTTTCTTGATAACGCGCGTATCAAGGCGCACGCCGCGCAGCAAGCAAGCGGCGGCAAGGCCGTGCTTGCGGATGATTCGGGGCTTGAGGTGGATGCGCTTGACGGCGCCCCCGGCGTTCATTCGGCGCGCTACGCGGGTGAGCCGTGCGACGATGCCGCTAACAACGCCAAGCTGCTCGACGCGCTTGCCAACGTGCCTGATGAGCGCCGCACAGGACGTTTTGTGTGCCATCTGGTGTACCTTGACGAACAAGGCAGGGAAACCGACGCGCGCGGCACGGTAGAGGGCCGCATCGCGCATGAAGCGCACGGACAGCATGGTTTCGGCTACGACCCACTGTTCTTGCCGGAGGTATTTGGTTTTGAGCGCTCGCTTGGCGAAGCGCTGCCCGAAGAGAAAAACGCCGTGTCTCACCGCGGCAACGCACTTCGTGAACTTCGAAAGAAATTGTCCGAAAACTCGTAGAAGTTCTGCTATACTGGCAAAACTGTTTGGACGTCGGGACGTGGCGCAGTCTGGTAGCGCGCCTGCTTTGGGAGCAGGACGTCGCAGGTTCGAATCCTGTCGTCCCGACCACGTGCGGGTGTGGTTCAATGGTAGAACTGAAGCCTTCCAAGCTTCTAACGCGGGTTCGATTCCCGTCACCCGCTCCAGGGAATGTAAAAGCCGTCGGTTATCCGGCGGCTTTTTTGATGTGCAGATTGCCTGAAAGCCCGGCTTATAGGACAAAAAGTGTGTCCGGGCGT
>DJEE01000165.1 GCA_002431805.1 Eggerthellaceae bacterium UBA5906 | reverse complement strand
CGAAGGCCTTTCTCGCTTCCGCCCAAAACTGCAATTAGCGAATATTTGTTCGAATTTTTACGCGTTTTGGTACTTGAAGGCTACTGCTATACGTTAAAATGAAGGTCAAGAAAGGCATTGCAGCTTTGGGCTGCTGCGAGGGGAGGGCGCGTATGGAATTGTTCGGAACGCCCGTTGTGCTGTGGCTGGCATGTGCGGTTTTGACGGCTGTTATCGAGGCGGCTAGCTGCTGCTTGATCAGTGTGTGGTTTGTGGGTGGCGCGTTGGTTGCCGCCGTCGCTGCGGCTGTTGGATTGCCGGTGTTTGCCCAGGTCGTTTTATTTTTAGTTGTGTCGGGCGTGTGTGCTGCGCTGCTGCGGCCTCTTGTGCTTGCAAGGCGGACGGACAAGGCTTCGGATGAACCTTCTATGGTGGGGCAGCGTCTTCGCGTGTCATCGCCTGGGGCTGGCGAAGCCGGTCGGATGCGTGCGGTTGACAACCATGGGATGGATTGGTCTGTTGTTGCAGAAGATGGCTCTTTGCTTGAAAGCGGGGAAGCGGTTGAGGTGGTTGAGCAGCGCAGCGCCACGCTTGTCGTAAAGCGGGTCTAGCCTCGCGCGCGGTCGGTAACCGATTGGTACTGGATGCGACGATGAGGGTACGATTCTTTGCCGAATGCTGTGATAGCTGCATTGGCGGTGACTAGCTACGTGCGTTTGGGAATAATCGCAGTTCAAAGGAAGGAACGGGTGTGTTTGCACCCGACGGTAAAAGGGAAAGAGGTAACGTATGCTGGTACTCACAATTATCTTGGTAGCTGTGGTTGCATTTTCCGTTACGTGCGTGAAAATTGTACCGCAGGCCGAAGCGCGCGTGGTGGAACGGCTTGGCAGCTATTTGACCACCTGGGGCAACGGTCTGCACGTGAAGGTGCCGTTTATCGACCGCATCGGTGGTCGCATCAGCCTGAAAGAGCAAGTTGCCGATTTTCCGCCGCAACCCGTCATCACAAAAGACAACGTCACCATGGCCATCGACACCGTGGTGTATTACAAGGTAATGGACCCAAAGCTGTATACGTACGGCGTTGAGTTTCCTATGGCCGCTATCGAAAACCTTACGGCAACCACGCTGCGCAACGTTATTGGCGATATGGACTTAGATACCACGCTTACCAGCCGCGATACCATCAACTCGCAAATGCGCAGCGTGCTTGATGAGGCAACAGACGCGTGGGGCATCAAGGTAAACCGCGTGGAAGTGAAAAACATCAACCCGCCTAAGGCCATTCAGGAAGCTATGGAAAAGCAGATGAAGGCTGAGCGCGAAAAACGTGAGGCAGTGCTTTTGGCGGAGGGCCAGAAACAATCTGAAATCCTGGAAGCAGAAGGCAAGAAGCAAGCGAAAATTCTTGCCGCCGAGGCCGATAAAGAAGCCGCCATCCTGGCGGCAGACGCTGAACGTGAACGCCAAATTCGTGAAGCGGATGGCCAAGCGCAGGCCATCTTGAAGGTGCAGAACGCAACGGCTGATGGCATTCGCTCGGTGCGCGAAGCTGGTGCCGACGATGCCGTGCTTACGCTGCAGGCGCTCGAGGCGCTGAAAGTTGTTGCAGACGGCAAAGCAACCAAGCTCATTATCCCCAGCAATATCCAAGGCATAGCCGGCCTAGCAGCCAGCCTCAAAGACTGCATAGTGGACAAATGAGCGCAGGTGGCGCGCTATAATGGGGAATATGCAGAAGCGCTTCGAATACATATCGGCAGTAATTGCGGATGTTGTTAAGGCCTACGATGTTTTAGAGGTCTATGTTTTTGGGTCATATGCTCGCGGGGAACAAACTACAGAGAGTGACATTGATTTAAGGTTCGCATGTGGCCCTTCTATAACCTTTGGAGATCTTGACGACATAGCATCGGAGTTGGAGAGCCGTTTGCACGTTCCGGTCGAAATTGTTACCAATCCTCTTGAAAAAATGCGGCCGAAATTTAGAGAGCGTGTATTAAAAGACGAGGTGCGTCTATATGAAGCAGCTTGAACGAGATCTCGACTTGATTACTGTCATATTGGAAGATGTGCAGGTCATGCAGGCTCGTATTCAACGTTTTGGCGTTACGGAAGACTCGTTTGTTAACGATGAGAGCGAAGACGGCGCGCTGGCATATGATGCGGTGATGAGTCCTGTTTATCGCATTGCAGAGGACGCTATACATCTGTCGGATGCGCTGCAAGAAGAATACCCTGATTATCCTTGGAGGGACATTCGCGGCTTCCGAAATTTCGTAGCACACGGATATCGCGAAGTTGATAAAAGAATCGCCTGGAAGGTTGTCCAAAATAGTATTCCGGAGCTGGCGGAGATTCTTCGGGATTTCTCGAAGAATCATGGTTGCTCATGCGGCTAAAGGTGTAGCTCTGTTGTCAAAATATTAGCGAAATCGGCGTTTGGTTGGGCTGCTTTTGCTAGGAGCTTGTCTTTTTGGTTGCGGGTTAGTTGTTTGAAATGATACTCGGCACTCATGGCATCGTGCTTGGTATTGAATTCGGCAACGGCAAGCAGGTTAAGCGGTCCGCGCCCGCGCGTGTACTTTGCGCCCGTTCCGGCTTGGTGGGCGGAAAACCTGGCTTCTACATCAGGCGTATAGCCGGTGTATAAACTACCGTCGGCGCATTCGATTACATACATGTAGTGCGGGCGTGGCGAACCGTTTTCGCTTTTGGCGCTAAGCTGCGCAGCTGAGCGCTCGACTAGTTTTTTGCCGAGCTCCTCGGCCAACTTCGGCAAAAGGTCGGCCATGGTGGCATCGATGGTTTTCTTTTTCAGCTGGCATTCCCAAATAACATGCACACGCCAGCCCATTGCCTGCAGTTGGTGGAGGTTCTCTTCGTCGCGTTCGATGTTACGGGCAAACTTCGCTTCCCAATAGTCGGTATTCTTTTTGGGCGTGCTGGGATGGCAGTGCGGGCAACGATGCCAAAAGCACCCTCGAACCTCTAGGGCCACGCGCTTTCCCGGCCACGCAATATCGGGGTGCCCCGGCACCTTCCATTGCAAGCGATATCCGGTAAGCCCTGCGGCGCGTAGCCGTTCGCGAACCAATAGTTCGGGCTTTGTGTTGGCGCGTTTGTTGCCCTGCATACTTTTATGCACGGCGTAACTTGATGCGGGCGGCGCCGCAACGCGTATGGATGCGTATTCAATGCGCTCGACACCGTGCGCCGCATCGGCGTTTTGGCTGAG
>DJEE01000098.1 GCA_002431805.1 Eggerthellaceae bacterium UBA5906 | reverse complement strand
ACGCTGTCGTTCACCGTCATCCACTCCCGTTGATTCATTGCGTATGCCACAATTGCGTTCTGTATTCCCAAAATGCTGGGCGGATAACTGCCGTTATCCGCATCGATGGAGAAGTTCTCCTCTCGCGCATCCAAATGCTGCTGGATTCGATCCTCGTACGTACCGGCCCACTCGTTGGCTTTACCGTTGCGTACGAAATAATTGTTTGCTAGTGAGGTTTCGTGCTTGCCGTATGTGGAGTCGCTGCTGCTCTTCCATTTGCTGTGGGTGATTTGCATCAGCTCATCGGTCAGTCCGAAATACAGGTGGCGCTGATCTAAATCTCCGTACCAATTATCGTTGGTGTCGTCCCAAGTGCAATCAACTTGGCACCAGGTGCCGTCGATTTTCATCGCGTTCCACGTGTGGCCGTCACCTGTGTCGCGCGTTTCTTCGTTTTCGATACCTGCAGCGGTAAGCAATTTTGCGTAGGCAGATTCGTAACCCTGACAAGTGCCTAGTCGGCGAGTAAGGGCTGCCTCGGAGCTTGACCACTTCAGCGAATTATCGTATTCAAGCTGATCAAGCAGCCAATCGTGTAGGTAAAGTGCCATTTCGTATTCGGAGCCGTTCGTTTCAGTCTTGGCTTGAGAAACGGCAGAATTTACTATGCCCGCCACGCTCGGATGTGTCTCATCGTATACCGTGATGTAGGTGCTTGTTCGCAGGTAGGTGATGCCTGATTCCTTGTCCATAAGGTAAAAACGGAAGTTGTAAGTGCCCGAGGCCGTCATAGTAAATGTATAGTCAGTGCTTGCGCATGTGCTGGTGTACTTAATCCACTCGCCACGGCTGGGGTCGGCTACCGATTCGTAAGCGTATTCGTTTGGATTTGAGTACGAAGGCGCATCCATGCGGAACAAATAATTACCTGAACCTCCTTCGGCGGAAACGTGAAAGGTTGTGGGTTCACCAAGCACGGGGGTGTCCCATTCAACCTTTAATGTAACGCTGCCTTGTGTGGCGGTGTCGCTGTGCGAGTAGGTGGCGGCTTGTGCAGGTGAAAGGGCAAGGGGCGTGGCTTCAGCGGTGACGTTGTCCTCTTCGCTTGTGGGCGAGTCGCTGGCCGCATTGGAGCTTTTACCGCTTTCGCTTACAAGCGATTTGGCGGATTGCGAAGCGTCATCCGCTTGAGCGGCTATTGCTGTGGTAGCGTTTTGGACAGCTTCTGTGCTTTCAGCAAACGCGGCGGTAGGAATGCACCCAACCGCTAACACCGCGGCAAGCACAATAGACATGAGGTTGGAACCAGTTCGGCGCATAACGACCCCCTTGCAAGCGAAAAACAAGCAAGAAAGGCGCAAATCAGCGACCATTTCAATTACCGCTAGTATACGGGATTTCGCATGAGTCCTGTACAGGGATGCCGATGCTAGATGTCTTTTCTGCTGCCGTCGCTATGCAGCATGCTCGAGTGGGGTGATTGAGCTGCGAGGGAAGGGTTTGCGATTATTCGCTGAGCGGCTTGACAGGAATCGCGAGTACTATGACAAGAGCTGTCCGGCCCATAGTGCACTTCAGTTTATGAAAACGATGATATATGCTTGGTACCACGTTGCGTGAAATTGCGCTTATATCATTGGGTTAATGGCATAGGTCAATAAGTATTCGTTGACATGTACTAGGTGAACAGGTAATGTTCCATACACTACGAAAAACGGCTTACCGTTTTAAAGGGGGGCTCCTACTGGGAGCGCCCCTATTTTTTTGTCGTTGTTGGGCGCTAGCGGCATCAAAGCGATCAGCTTCTCTCGTAAGAAGCGCCACCCACGTCGGATTCTGCTGGTTTGTCATATTCTGCGCGTATAGCACCGCGTTTTCGGTAACGACAAGGATGCGTTCCGTGCAAACTTATGTGCCAGACTTTCAACTTCCCATGCAGCGGCGCGAACCCTTCTTCTAACCTGATGCACACCAGCTTCTTACGCGTCTGCTTCACGTCTTCGGACAAGACGATGCGGCCGTAGGCTTCCTCGGGCACCTCGCCTACAAGTGCGTCAATCGCGTCCATGTCGACCGTTTCGCAAAAGCGGACGATTGCGGCATTCAAATCGGGGTTTGCAAGCTTCGCCATGTAATCAAACCAATGGCGAACACAAGTCTTTCCTATAAGATATACTAAGAGTATCTGTTTGACTGATGGGAGCTATATGCCTGAACTGAGTCGGTTCTGCGGTCTTATCATCAAGTTGATTTATATGGACACTGGTCAGCATAACAAGCCGCATGTGCATGTTTATTATGGCGAGTACGAAGCATCCGTCGGCATAGACGGGGAGCTGCTTGCCGGTTCATTACCCGCAAAACAGCTGAAGCTCGTGCAGGCCTGGCTTATCCTCCATGAGGAAGAGGCGTATGCGGCATGGAACAGGGCAGTTTCTGGACGCCCGTTTGATAAGATTGCCCCGTTGGCTTAAGGAGCAACATATGTATGTAGTAAATGGCGTAGCATATGCGGGTGAACCCCAGCTTGGCATGAAGGTTGCCAAGGCAAAAGTCGTTAACACCTTGTCGATGCTCGTAACGTTTTCAACAGGTGAAACACGGTTGTTCGATGCATCAAAGCTTGTTGAAAAGCCCGCGTTTGCTCCCCTGGCTGTCCCTGAAACCTTTCGGGATTTCGCAATTGAGCGAGGCGTGGTTACGTGGTTGGAGGGCGATATCGACCTTTCTCCGGAAGCGATGTATGAGATGAGTTTCCCATACGAAAGAGTTGCCTAGGAAGCATAAAAGGTAGTTCGATTACACAAATTCCCGCGTTAGCCTTTCAGCTTCCCATACAGCGGCATGAACCCTTCTTCCAGCCTGGTGCGCAGCAGCTTCTTATGCGTTTGCTTTACGCCTTCCGAAAGTACTATGCGGCCGTAGGCTTCCTCGGGCACGCTGTCGATAAGCGCATCTATCGTGTCCATGTCGATTGCCTCGCAAAAGCGCACGATGGCAGCATTCAAATCAGGGTTTGCAAGCTTTGTCATATAGTCAAACGGGTGAACGGCACGGCTTCCGCCCTGGCCATCGGGCAAGCGATAGCAGGAGACGTTGGTTCCGAAAGCGTCCTGGTCAACTGCCGCTTCGTTAGCCGAGCGTTCGACGGCAAGCGAAGCAGAGCGCTTGGCGAACAGGCTACTGCCCAGGTCGTACACAGGCGCAAGTTCGGTTTGCATAGTGGTAACGTCAAGCAGCAATCCCCAGTTGCCGTTGTTGCGGTCGGGGTTTTTGATGAACGCATCCACCACAAACATGTCCCAAAAGCGTTCTTTCACGCCTTTGACAGCATGAAACGCGGGGGAGAGATCAATTGCCGAAAGCACATCTCCCAGCATGATGACGGAACCATCCGAAGGTGCAGAGTCGAAGCCTTGCACGTCGTCGGATAATGCGTTTTTGATGTCCTGGAACGTTTGCAGGCGTTTGCCGGGCCAAGCGAAATCCTTGCAGGCGCATACGATTTTGCCATCGCGATACCCCAAAAATGTTTCGTGCGCAGGAATGCCAAGGCTCTGATAAATGTGCGCGCCCAAGTATTCGCTCACAGGGCTAGACGTGTAGGAAGGAAGTCGTTTGCCCGCAAGGTCGCGTGTGGTCCGGGGAAACTTCACAATCCACGCTTCGCCCGCGATGGTTATACCGTATTTCTGGCCGGCTCGGCCGCCGTACAAAAGGCTGTTGCGGTCATATGAATTCAAATCGGGAATCGTCAGCATGTTCGTTCCATTTCCACGGGTGCGAAAGCAATTTTAACATGCGGGTAGGGGCATTTCGTGACGCGACGCGGTTGCAACGGGCTTGTGCGCTGCGTTCTTGGTTGGAACCTGGGAAAGTTTGCACCGCTTCTTTGTTTCATTTTGATGCTTCGTAAACCATATGGGTCTGCTTCCGCTAAAATGAGACTGATTTATAGCTATTTACCTAGAAGGGGGTTGGGTTCTTTTGTTGGAGAACAATGCAAATAACACGCCCAGCCAAAACGGCGATTTGGGCAGCTCGGTGGACGAGTACTTGCAGCGTGCGGCTCAGGCGGCGTCCCAGGGCAATCAAACATTGGCGCTGCATCTTTACCTGGCAGCGTTCGAGCGCGGGCAGGCGGCCAGTGGCGAGGCGCCTTCGGAGGCGGCCATCGGCGGCCTGAAGCGTGCATGGCGCTTGGCGTGCAGCTTGAAGGAACGCAGCATAGCCGAGTACGTGTTCGAGCGCATGGAGCCGTACCTGTCGTCCGACGAGGTGGCGGCCTGCGCTGAGCAGCTGCAGGAATTGGCGCTTTCAAAACTGGAAGAATTCGGGCTTTCGCGCGACGAGCTTGAGGACATGACGGACATGATCTCGCAAGACATCATGGGTGGCGATGCGCACGTGCTGCGCGTGGAGCATCTTACCGCTCCTGGTTCTTCCGCGAGCAAAGGCGAGCAAGGCGGCGAGAACGCGGAGAACAACGCGGCCACAGCTGACGCCACCGACGCTG
>DJEE01000168.1:4792-16482 GCA_002431805.1 Eggerthellaceae bacterium UBA5906 | reverse complement strand
AACAGGGCAAAGACGAAGACTACAACAAAGAGCCGTATCGTCTCACTTCGCTCACGCACCCGCCGTACTATGGCGTGCGCACGGGCGCATGGTTCCTGGCCACCATCGACGGCTGCCCCATTAATACCGATATGCATCCGGTGAACGAGGCGGGCGAACAAATCGATGGCCTGTATCTGGTCGGCAACGATTCGGGCGGCTTCTTCAGCGTTAGCTACCCGAATCTCATGACGGGCTTGGCCGCAGGCCGCACCATGACGTTCGGCCGCCGCGCCGGCATGCTTGCCGCCACGGGCCAAGCGTAAAGTCCATCTACCGTGGCGGGCGGCTCTCTTCCCGCCCGCCACATTCCGGCGCCTTCGCGCGTCGCTTCCTTCAAAACTTCCTTCAAGCCTTTCGCGCCTCCCCTTATGCGCGATTGCGCTTCACCCCTCTGGCGCCGTAAGGCGCTCCGCCCGGCACCTTCCCCCATAGGTGCCGGGCTTTTTGCTACAATGGCACGGTTTACCAGGGAAAATATGCAAAGGGAAGGCGATTATGGCAAGAAGTGCCTATGGTTCATCGTTTTGGCGGGTCGCTTTCGCGCTATGCCTGATGCTCGGCGCCGCGTCTTTCATGAACATTGTCGTGTTTCCCATGTTCGACCATGTGTTTAGCTTGGCCCGCGATATCTCGGTGCTCACGAACGCGGTATGCCTGATTGGCGTCGCCCTTGTTGCGGCGTTTCGCTCATCGCTGCTCGACTCCCATGTCATCAACGCCGCTTCTCTGGTGTGCCTTGTCGCAGGTGCGTGCGGCGTTTTCGTTGCTCTTGCCATGGCGAATGTCCCGTTTCTCGTTGCGTCGTCGTGCGTGCTTGCTGCCGCCCGCGGATGGGTGAGTGTTGTCGTGGGTGTCGCGCTTTCCCGCTTCGAAGTGGCCGAAATCGCTCAAGCCATCACCCTCGCTTTTCTCGGGAACTGCGCGTTTGACTATGCCGCCTGGCTTTTGCCGTCGAGTGTGGGGCTTGTTGCATTCGCCCTGCTCCCCATTGCGTCTTTGCTGCTTGCTCATGCCATTGCGAAACCGGTGCTTTCGGAAGTGCGTGCGTCCGACCCGCCCGCCGACGTTGCCATCACGCAGCCGTCTTCGTTCCTTGCCCTCGGCAGCCAGCTATTCATCTGTCTTTTTCTGTTTCGTGTCGCGTTCGGTTTCTCGTTGCGTTTCGGTGAAGTCGACGGCGCGCCCTTGGCCGATTTCTTTTCGATCGTTCCTGTGGGCATTCTTGCGGTAGCGACGGTCGCGTCGGCGGGCAAGCTCATGAAGAGCGACTTGCTCGCTCAAATATCGGTTTTGTTCGTGCTCGCCGGCTTCTTCACGACCACGGTATCGGCCGATTGGTCGCACGCCGCAAGCGTTACGCTGCTCTCATGCGGAAATTCCTTGTTCGACGTCGTTGGTTGGGTCGTGCTTGCCGCGGTGGGCGCGCGCAACGTTCGGGCGTCGGTTGCGACGGTTGCGTGGGGCCGCGGCGTTTCAGCCGTGGGAACAATCGTGGGCGCGGCTGTCGCGGTGTGGGCCAATGGCGTATCGGCCACGCATCCCATTGCGGCGCAGTTGATGGCCGGGGCGTTTGTCATAGCATTCGCGGCTTATGCGCTCATCGGATTGCGCAATTTCAGCTTCATCGACGCCATCAACGGCGTGACCGAGGTCGTCGAGGCCTCCGCAACGGTGGAACAGGCGCCCCATGCAAGCCTCGATCAGGTATGTACCACCATATCGGAACGCTATGCGCTCACGCCGCGCGAGCGCGAGGTGTTCGAGATGCTCGCGCGCGGTCGCGACAGCTTCTATATCCAAGAGCAGCTCACCGTATCGCGCAATACCGTGAAGGCTCATGTCAAGCATATATATGCAAAGCTCGACATACATGCCCACCAAGATCTGCTCGATATGGTGGAAGCCGAAATGGCGAAATAAACACCCTTGTCACTAGCGCACTTTAGCGTACAATAGTGCCTATGACTACTGCATTCGACATCCAACTCCGCAAAGCCGCGCGCACCGCGTTGGCTGGTCGATGGCTCTAGCTTCAAGTTTGCTCCGCGAGCTTGAAGCGCTCTCATTCGCAACGGCGAAGACGCGCTCGGGTCCGGTTTCCCATTGCAGGCTTGAAGCGCCCCCGAATTCTTCTATCGTTTCCGTTTCGAAAAAAGGAGTCGCCCATGCAGCTCACCGATGAACAATTCTCTCTTATCAAAGAGCAATTCAAGACCCTGAAAGATCGCTCGCCGTTCTACGCGAAGAAATTCGACGGCATCGATTTGTCCGATGTGCAAACCCAGGCCGATTTCGAGAAGCTTCCCTTCTCCGAGAAGGCCGACCTGCGTGACGCTTATCCGCTGGGAATTCAGGCCGTACCCGATGAAGAGGTCGTGCGCATCCACAGCTCTTCGGGAACGACGGGTACGCCGGTCATCATCCCGTACACCGCGCAAGACGTTTCCGACTGGGCCGACATGTTCGCGCGTTGTTACCGCACGGCGGGCATCACGAACAAAGACCGCATTCAAATCACGCCGGGCTACGGCTTGTGGACCGCGGGCATCGGCTTCCAGCTTGGTTGCGAGCGACTGGGCGCTATGGCCATTCCCATGGGCCCTGGCAACACCGAAAAGCAGCTGCGCATGATGCAAGACCTGCATTCCACGGTTATCACGGGCACCAGCAGCTATGCGCTTCTGCTCGCCGAGGAAATCCAGAAGCGCGGCCTGCGCGACAGGCTCGACCTTCGCAAGGGCGTCATCGGGTCCGAGCGTTGGGGCGATAAGATGCGCCGTCGCATCGCCGACGAAATGGGCATCGAGATTTTCGACATCTACGGCCTTACCGAAATCTATGGCCCGGGCATTGGCATTTCTTGCAGCGAACACCATGGCATGCATATATGGAGCGACTACGTATACTGCGAAATCGTCGACCCCAAAACCGGCGAGCCGCTGCCCGATGGCGAAACCGGCGAACTCGTGCTCACCACGCTGCGCAAGCAGGGGGCGCCGCTCATCCGCTATCGCACGCACGACCTCACGCGCATCATTCCCGGCGATTGCGCCTGCGGCCTGAAAGATTCGCGCATCGACATCCTCGTCGGCCGCACCGACGACATGGTGAAGGTGAAGGGCTGCAACATGTTCCCCGCGCAAATCGAGGAAGTCATCCAGTTCACCGACGGTGCATCGTCTGAATACCAGGTGATGATTGAGGCCGTGAACGGTCACGACGTGCTTACCGTGCTGTTTGAAACGTCGCTTGAGGGCGAGGAGCTTACGCGTTGCGAGGAACAGCTGGCTGCCATCTTCAAGGCGAAGATTGGTTGCACGCCTGAGGCAAAGGGCGTTCCTATGGGCGAGCTGCCGCGCAGCGAAAAGAAAACGAAGCGCATCTTCGATTCGCGTTACTAAAGGTTTCGCGCATAAACCGCGCAAAGATTTTCAAAAGGGCGCGCTGCCTGTTTTTGGCAGCGCGCCCTTCTTGTGTGCAGGTGCCGCATCACGCAAGTGCAGCTTTCGGGCAATAAAAAGGCCGACCCGCCTAAGGTGAGGGGACGCGGGTCGGCAAGGAGGAGGGGTGGTCGGCGGAAAGGAAGAAACCGCACGACCGATGTAGTGTTGTTGTTCACGATGCCGAGATAAGGGGAAACACGGCACCGACGCTACACCATACCTAACGTCAGGAACGCCGATGAAGGCGGCTTAAAAGGGGATGCTGCCGTTCATCGAAGGGGATTGCCTTCCCGACATGACCAATACTACGTCTGCTTACGTGCGCTGAAAAGTAACATATTTTAAAAAGTGTGTATATATGGCTGAAACCTATAGGACGTAAGCGCAGCCTATAACGTGAATATACGGAAAAATGGGGGTAATATACCGAAACTGAGTGAAGCAACCGGCCAAATTTATTTCACCCGTTGAAGAAAATGTGGAAGCTATACCGAATTACTGTGGTAAAGTATGCCGCATGAACATCGCTCAAGGACATATCGCTGCATTCTCTAGCTGCCATCCGCAGCTGCAGTCTGCCGCGCCTCTGCGCTCTGATGCGCATGTTGGCGCGGGTGTTCGAGCCATGTATCTAGCGAGGATGAAGGCCGGTGAATTCAGGTCAATGGAGCCTTGCTTCTACACCTATTATTCCTATCGATATATCTAGCACACGGGGTTTGCTGCCGTGCGCGTAGGCTTGCTGAAGCCTTGTACGCCGCGTTCGGTACAACTCGGGCAAACGTCGTGTGCCACAACAACTCAGAGGGTTGGCAATGCCGCTGTGCGGTCGTGCTCATGCCAACTCTGCTGCAGCGCGTTCGCGTTCCAACGTGAATGGTGAAGCTGCGCGCAGATAGGCGCGTCGTACCGCACCTGCGCATATATGAGTTGCTCGATTTTCGCCAAAGACCAGGTGAAACAACAGATAGGAACAACAATGGTCGCTAAGATCTGTATGGTTTTAATTTTCGTCGGCGTTGCAGTCGGCGTAGGGTTGTACTGCAGACGTACAACGTCAAGCGTTGACGGTTTCGTGCTGGGCGGTCGCAACGTCGGCCCCTGGATGAGCGCGTTTGCGTACGGCACCAGCTACTTTTCTGCTGTGGTGTTTGTTGGCTACGCCGGCCAGTTCGGCTGGAAATACGGCATCGCAGCTGCGTGGGCAGGCATTGGCAACGCCATTTTGGGCAGCCTGCTTGCCTGGTGGGTGCTCGGCCCTCGCACGCGTGAGATGACACATCGCCTGGGCGCCACCACCATGCCGGAGTTCTTTGGCAAGCGCTACCAATCTAAGGGCCTGCGCATCGCAAGCGCCGCCATCATCTTCGTGTTCCTTATCCCGTACACCGCAAGCGTGTACAACGGCCTGTCGCGTTTGTTCGGCATGGCATTCGGCCTCCCGTACGAGGTGTGCGTCATTGGCATGGCCGTTATCACGTGCTTGTACGTGGTGCTGGGCGGTTACATGGCCACGGTCATGAATGACTTTTTGCAGGGCATCGTCATGCTGTTCGGCATCATCGCGGTTATTGCGGCGGTTATCTTGAACAACGGCGGCTTCAGCGAGGCCATCACCACGCTGTCTCAGATTCCGGCCGAGGGCTCTCAGATGGCCGGCCCGTTTGTGAGCATGTTCGGCCCCGACTTGTTCAACCTTATGGGCGTGGTTATCCTGACTAGCCTGGGTACGTGGGGCTTGCCGCAGATGGTGCAGAAGTTCTACGCTATCAAGTCGGGCCCGGCCGTGAAGCAGGGTGCCATCATCTCCACGCTGTTTGCGTTCGTGGTTGCCGGCGGCAGCTACTTCCTGGGTGGTTTCGGCCGCCTGTACGCCGACCAGATTGAAATCGGTGCGAATGGCGCTCCGGTGTACGACTCCATCATCCCCACCATGTTGTCCACCTTGCCTGACATCCTTATCGGCATCGTTATCGTGCTGGTGCTGTCCGCTTCCATGTCAACGCTGTCTTCTCTGGTGCTTACCTCGTCGTCGACGCTGACGCTTGACCTGTTGCAGGGCAACGTGGTGAAGAACATGGACGAGAAGAAGAAGCTTGTGTGGATGCGCGGCCTTATCGTGGTGTTCGTGGTGGTGTCCGCGGTGCTGGCGCTTGTCCAGTACAACTCGTCCATCACGTTCATTGCGCAGCTTATGGGCATCTCCTGGGGTGCGCTTGCCGGTGCGTTTCTTGGCCCGTTTTTGTGGGGTTTGTACTCCGGACGCATCTCCAAGGCGGCCGTGTGGTGTAGCTTTATTGTGGGCGTGGGCTTGACCAGCGGAAACATGGTGCTTACGCTGATGGGCACGCCGTTGATTGCCAGCCCCATCAATTGCGGTGCGCTGGCTATGCTGCTGTCGCTGGTTATCGTGCCGGTGGTCAGCCTGTTTACGAAGGCGGTGCCGTTCCAGGTTAACCCGCCTTCGCCCGAAGGTGCTATCGACCGCGAATACCAGCACGAACTGGCTGCGGAACGCGAGCAAAAGTAAAGCGAATCGCATATAGTTTACTGGGAGCTACCGTAAAGGTGGCTCCCTTTTTGTTTCACGTGAAACCCTCTGACGGATTCGTGGCGCGTAAGGGCTGGTTGACTTGTATACTGGTGCGCATTGGATCCGATGCAACCTTGCGAGAAGGGAAGGGGTATGGAAGAGGCTTTCGAGCTTATCAGCACTGGCGCGTGGTCCATTGTGCCGCCACTGCTGGCATTGGCTCTGGCGCTCATCACCAAGGAGGTGTACTCGTCGCTGACCATCGGCGTGTTCGTTGGTATGGTCATCTACCAGTTCACCCTCAACGGCGTGGGCGCGGATTCGCTGGTCACGGCGTTTACCGACGTGCCCAGCGCTATGGCCATGCAAATTGCCGACAATGGGGCGTTACTGCTGTTCCTTGCGCTGTTAGGCGCGTTAACCGTGGTTATCGCCACGGCGGGCGGTAGCCGCGCGTATGCGGAATGGGTGTCCACGCATATCAAGAACGCGAAGATGGCGCAGGTGCTCACTGCGCTGTTGGGCATCATCATCTTCGTTGACGACTACTTCAACTGCTTGACGGTGGGTGCGGTTATGCGTCCTGTGACCGACCGTTTCCACGTAAGCCATGAAAAGCTGGCGTGGATCATCGACTCCACGGCAGCTCCGGTGTGCATTATCGCGCCGGTGTCCTCGTGGGCGGTTGCTGTGGGCGGCTACCTGGGCGAGGATGGTTTCTCCACGTTTGTGGCGTCCATCCCGTACAACTTCTACGCGTTGCTCACCATCTTCTTCGTGTTCTTCATGCTGGTTACGGGCAAGAACGATTACGGTCCCATGCGCGCGGCGGAAGAAGCTGCCAAGGGCGAAATTCCGCGCGAAGGCAGCTCGCTTGAGAAGCTGTCCACGATGGGTTTGTCCGAAACGGCTGAGGCCAACCCGGACGATCACACGAAGCTGGAGTCGGTGGTAACCGAGCAAGCCGACATCGAACAGTCCGCATCGCCGGCTATGGACGAGTACAAGGGCTTGAACATCTCCGACAAGGGTAAAGTGTACGACTTGGTGGTGCCTATCCTGGTGCTTATCGTGTTCTCTATCCTGGGCATGCTGTACACCGGCGGCTTCTTCGAGGGCGTTGATTTTGCAACTGCCGTTGGCGAAGACCCGGTAAGCGGTTTGTGCATCGGCGCAACGGTTGCGCTGTGCGTGGCCGGTGCCATGTTCTTGCCGCGCGGCCTTACCACGCTGAGCGGCTTTGTGGAGAGCATCTCCGAGGGCGTGCGTTCCATGGTGGGCGCCATCATGATTTTGGTGCTGGCCTGGAGCCTGGGCGGTTGCTGCCGTTACATGCTGGGCACGGGCGATTTTGTGAGTGGCTTTTTGAACGGCTTGGGCGTTGGCTTGGGAATTCTGCCGTGCATCATCTTCTTGGTTGCGGGCTTTATCGGCTTTGCCATGGGCACCAGCTGGGGCACCATCGCGCTGATTCTGCCCATTGTTGTTGGCGTGTTTCCCGAAAACGACCCGCTGTTCTTGGTTGCCGTGGGCGCAACCCTGGCAGGTGCGGTGTATGGCGACCATATCTCGCCCATTTCGGATACTACCATCTTGTCGTCGGCGGGTGCGAAGTGCAACCATTTGCGTCACGTGGCCACGCAGCTGCCGTACGCCACCACGGTAATGGTAGTGTGCTTCGTGTGCTACCTGGTGGCAGGATTTACCACCAGCCCCTGGATTTCCTTGGCGCTTGGCGTGGTGCTTACCGTGGTAGCGGTGCTGTGCCTGCACAAGTCCAACTTCGGTGCGAAGAAATAGGGCTACGGCAACAGAGTGAATGCGAAGAGGGCGCCACTAGGCGCCCTCTTTTTTGGAAGTAGGGCTGAAGCATGAACGCGGGGCGTTTGTGTGAACACGGGGACGGAGGAAGTGTTCACAATTAAACTTTCTTATCCCGAAGGGCATCCGTGAACACTGCCTCCGTCCCCGTGTTCACAGATGGTAGCTAGGTGTGTGCCCTTGTACGCTGCTTCCCGTTTTTGCTAATTCCCACCTTGTCCTGCTTTTAGGCGGTTAGGATGCGGGGGAGCGGCAGGTCGTGGGGCTCGGTTGGAACGTTGGGTATGCGCTGTTCTTCGAACGCCACGCCGGCCACTAGACATCCTTTGCGCAGGTGTGGCAAGAAGCGGTCGTAATTGCCGCCGCCGTACCCTAAGCGCATAAGCGTGCTATCGAACGCCACCATAGGTACTATCACCACGTCAAACGTTGCGGGGTCGATTTCGTGCCATCCTTGGGCATGTAAGTCGGCAAGCAAGTACGGGCGTGCGGGGTGGTCTAAAAACGCAGGGCGCTCATGTTCAAGTTGGTGCGCGGTGATGGGGAAGAACACCATGTGCGCCGCTTTGCCTTCGCTATCCTTCACCATGCAGGGGAGGTTCACCACCCAGTTTTGCGTGTATGCAAAATGCAGGAACGGGTGCACATCCACCTCGCTGTGCATGGGTTCGTAAGCGGCAATGTGTAACGGTACAGTTACGTTATCGGCGTTGCTGATAAAGCGATTGACCATGTCAATAAGCTGATCGCAAATTTGCCGACTTTTTTGCTCGCGTGCAGAAATTCCAATCGAATCGCGTTGCTTCAAAACAAGTTTGCGCGTATTGTCCTTTGGAGTCATAAACCAATCCGTTCATATCTTTGACGGGCTATGATTGTGTGTAAAAGTAAAGCGCTGTACTAGAATATTATAGCTTGCGCTACTATATAAGCATACACGCTGGTAAAGCTTATAACGTTACGAGGTTGTAAGCGAAAGAAACAGCGAAAGCATGCTGTGCATGTGTAGCAGCTTGGCGCGCTGGCTGTTTCTTCCGGTTTTTGCAGGGGTGCAAAAAGGTGAGGTGTGTGTCAGCCTAAGATGTTCGCTTCGGGGAGAGGCGGGCGGAACGGAGTTATGAGGAGGCTATGCGCTTGAAGGCTTCGACGGAATACGGAATGCGCACGGTGCTGTACTTGGCCGAGAAGGGCACAGTGTGTTCGTCGCGCGACGTAGCGGAGGACATGTCCATCCCTCGCGATTATCTTATCCAGCTAGCTCAGCTGCTGCGCAATGCGGGACTTATCACGGCGCGACCCGGTAAACACGGCGGCTATTGCTTGGCAAAAAAACCTTCGGACATTAGCGTGTTCGACGTGATTTGCGCGCTGCAGGAAGATCTTAAACGTCCGGGCAAGCGTAAGAAAGTTGAAACGAAGTCTACCGATATCGCACAAGGCATTGTGTCGGCTTGCAGGTTGGTTGAGCAGGGTATTAACGAGCATATGTCGGCAATCACGCTGCAGATGCTGCTTGACTACATTCACAGTGATGAGCCTGACAACGCGTTTATCGCACGTCAAATGCAGGAGCAAATTAAGCTGCTGCTTGCAGAATAGCCGCTGGATAAGCGGGAAAGATGAACAGGGGAGAGGCTCAGATTGAGCCATGTCTCTCCCCGAAATCCTGGAAACGTTACGTAAAGCCAACGGCTAGATCGTCATAAAAGGCCGACACCGGAAGAAATACCGGTGTCGGCTTTTTGCTATCTATGCTTGAGTAGTGCCCCGTTTTGACCTTTGAAACAATTATGATTTCGATACTTGCACGCTTTTGCGTCGAATGCTAAAGTATGCGTCACCCGAGGGTCGCAAGACCCGCCTCCCGGCAAATAGGCGTCATCGCCTATAGAGGAGTTGCTGATATCACTTGCCAGGTATCAGGTTTTCCAGCCCAAAACCCTATATCGGAATTTTATGCACGCGACAGCTTATGCTAGCTCGTTGTCTGCGTGCTTGTTTCGTTACGTTGTGGGTTTCCGTGTCTTTTACCCTCGGAAGGAGCTCATTATGAGTGAGCATGCATTCGTCTATCAACCTCAAATCATTCGTGAAACGGCAGAAGGCCTCAACTATCTCGACATAAGGGATGAAATGCTCGGTAATCGCGAGCTTGAGCTTATGACCTCGGTGAATGCCGATTCATGTGCCGTTGTTATCAGAGGTTTGCTGTATCTTCAGCGTCAAGATTCTATGGCACCCATCACGCTTTACATCAACAGTCCCGGTGGTGAGGTTCAGTCCGGGCTGGCTCTTTACGATGTTATGCAGGCCGTAAGCTGTCCCATTCGCACTGTTTGTTTGGGCATAGCTGCAAGTATGGGTGCGCTGTTGTTCATTGCGGGCGACGATCGCGAGATTCTGCCGCACAGCCGTGTCATGATTCATGATCCGCTCATTAATTCAGGTGCTGGCGGTACGGCTTTGTCTGTGAAGGCCAGAGCGGACGACCTTATGCGCATGCGCGACATCACCGCAGGTGTTATCGCACGTCACAGCGGTATACCCATCGAGCGTGTTTTCGAGCTTACGGCTTGCGACACGTACTTCGAAGCAAAAGAAGCCGTTGAAGCAGGCCTTGCCGATCGTGTTGTCACGAAACTGTAAGCGCCGCAATCTGCTTTAACTTTGCTGTTGCGATTTCACCGGAGCTGTACCGCCGGAACATCGAATCCCACAACGTACTCGCCTATGCGAGTTATTCGGAGAGCGAGATAGACCATGATCAACAACAATGCAAACCCCCGCGCTGCTTATGCTGGAGAACTCATCCTTACTTCAGAGCACATTGAGAGCATGGACTCTTGGGTTACTGGACTTAACAACAACGTTTTGGTCCTTGGCTGTTCTGGTTCGGGCAAGACTCGTAACTTCTTGAAGCCGAATCTTTTGCAGTGCGAGGGTTCCTATGTTGTCCTCGATTCCAAAGGTCGCTTGTATCGCGAAATGGGGCCATGCTTGTCTGCGCACGGTTACACTGTCGATTGCCTTGACTTCACAACGATGGAGGGAACGATTGGCTACGACCCGCTTCATCATGTCCGCTGGCGCAAAGGGCGTCCCATCGCGCAAGATATCATCTCCATCGCCAGTGCGTTATTCCCGCGCACCGAGATGGGCGATGACCCGTTCTGGGCAGGTGCGGCCGCCAACTACGTTGCAAGCTATATCGCATACGTTTTTGAGGCGCTTCCCGATCGCGAATGGAACATGGCATCGGTCGTGAGCGTGTATGAGCAGGCGTGCGAAGGGAACGCCGAGGCATTGTTTTCCGATCTTTTCAAGCAAGACCCTGACAGTTACGCGGTCTCGTTATATCGTCGCGCAAAGAGCACGGCCCGCGCCGACAAGATGCATTCGAGCATCATGGGGATTATCGCCGCGAATTTGATGCCGCTTACCTTTGACGGTGCGCTTGCTGCATTTCGCAAACAAGATCAGATTGACTTTTGCGATCTTGGGCGCGAGCGACGTGCGCTGTTTGTGACGATGGATGATATGGACCACAGTTTAGCCCCGTTGACCAGCATGTTTATCCGTCAGGCGTTCTCAAGTTTATGCGACTTTGCGGATGCGAAGTGCAAGGAAGGCAGGCTGCCGGTACCTGTTCGGTTCATGCTTGATGATTTCGCGAACCTGACGCTACCTGGTTTCGATGATGTGCTTTCCGTTATTCGTAGCCGCGAGATTAGCTGCACCATCATATGCCAGACGGTAAGTCAGCTTGAGGCTCGCTACAACCAAGCCGTTGCGAACTCGATCATCGGCAATTGCGACCGCCAGCTGGTGTTGGGCTTTCAGGATGAGCGAAC
>DJEE01000168.1:0-4673 GCA_002431805.1 Eggerthellaceae bacterium UBA5906 | reverse complement strand
GGTGTGTGCGAACCTGCGTACAAGCTCGAACAGCATCCGGGTTATTTCGACCTTGGGGAGGAGTGCGATCCGACTTGGGTTTATGCGATGGAGGATCCTACCGCTTTGCCTGATTTCGATGAAGACGAACTTTGGCTCGATGCGCAGTTCGATGTTGACAAACTGGGTGGCGATTCCGACGTTGCGGCTTAAGGAAAAGGAAGGGAAGATGGACGACGTTAATGCTCGGTTAAGTCTGAATGAGCGTATTGCCTGCGCGAACGCTGCTCGCAAGCGTGCTGCTTTTGAAGCGAAGGACAGCAAGTTGGTCGAAGCGCAGCGCAGGGTTCCTTTTGATGTTTGCGACGTGTATCGCGTGTACGCCGAGGACATCCTTGAGATTACGGGGGTAATTGCAGGTGCTGTGCCAAGTCGCGCCGCCTATTTTGCAAATACCGATCCGCAAGCTTCGGCACGCCCTGAGAATCGTTCGACGCAAGCTTATGCTCAAATCGAAAATCCCGCATGCGTATTTGTTTGGGAACTTCGCCATAATAAAAAGGGTGCGCTGGCTGCGTTGCCTGACGTTGCGTATGGCAAGGTTCTTGATGCCACGGATCGGCTTAATAACCTGTGGGAAAACGAACCCTGGCAAAACGAGCTGCAACTTGCGAAGGCTCTTATTGCACAAATCGTACTGGAGGATGATGACCTGCGTAAAGAGGTTTTCGCACGCGCCAATGTGCTGGTGAAGGAGTGTTGCGATGCGGTAGCCCCATATCTGCAAGCCAAGCCCGATGTTTTCTCTAGTAACCGCGTGACGTAACGTTAGAATTTAGACGTTTGATTCGAAACTTAAGGAGATGCACGTGCCCCAATACTTCTTCGATGCGCTCTACAACGGGTATACCGGCGAGTATCAGCTCATGAGCTCTTTGTATCGAAATGGTTTAGATGCTCTTCGTCCACCTGCGGACATGGGTGTCGATGTGGTGTCCTTGAACTTGAAGCAACAGCTTGAAAAGCCCGGCACCGCCCCTGAAACCTTTTTCTTCCAGGTGAAGACGGCTGTAACGAACGTGCGTGAGAATTCCAATCGTCCTGGAGCGATTACGACGGTCGAGTTCAAGCTAAAGGACAGTGAGGTGGAACTGCTTTCCTGCTCACGCGATCGAGCTCTGTTTTGCTACGTGTACAACGGTAAGGCGGGAACGCTTACAGATGCGTTTGAAACGCCGTTTATTTGTTTTTGGCTTGATGGAACGCTTATCAAAAAGCTCGATAATGCCGGCGCGTTCTTTCGCAAAGAAGGCGAATCGAAGCTGACGCTTGCTTGCCAGCTTCGCAAACCTGCACATGATTTCGGTCATTGGTACGCTTTGGTTGTGGATGAAAACGGCAACAAGGTAGATAACGGCTATCTTGGAGCTGCGGGCGGCGAAGGGTATCCGGCTGATGACATGGCTGATCATTACAGCGTGGGCGGCTATTTGGAATACGCTCGCTGGGGACTGTAGAACGATGAGCGTGAAATAGATTAAGGCGGATTGAAGAGGCAACTCGCAACGGTCTTGAGAATCGAGTAAGAGGGGAGGTTTCGGGTGAAGCCTCCCCTCTTACTGTGTTAAGGGGCAGCTTGACGCGCCGCTCGGTGCGCTTATCCGATGCCTAGCACTTGCATAACCAGCAAGATAACGGTGAGCACGGACACAATGGCAACCGTCACCCAGATAAGAACAGTTGTAACGCGGCCGTTCTTGAACTTGCCCATTACGCGCTTGTCCGAGGAAATAAGAGCCATGAACACCAGCAGCACGGGCAGCACCAGGCCGTTGATGAACTGGGCCATCAGCATAACGCCCATAAGGTTAATGTTCGGGATAAGCACGATAACGGCCGAGAACGCAATCACGAACGTGAAGATGCTCTTGAACAGCGGCGCTTCTTTCCACTTGAACGACACGCCTGCTTCCCAGCCAAACGCCTCGCAAATAACGAACGCCGTGGTAAGCGGTAACACACAAGCGGCCAAAAACGATGCGGCTATCAAGCCGATGGCGAACAGCGCCTCGGCGTATTGGCCTGCGAACGGCGCAAGGGCGCGCGCAGCGTCGGCGGCGTCGTTGATGGTGATGCCTTCGGGGAACAGCACGGTGCCGGTGGTGACGATGATGAACCACGCAACCAAGCATGCTGCGATGGTGCCGGAAACCACATCGATTTTCTGCGTGAACAAGTCGTCGGTGGTAATGCCCTTTTCAACCACGTTGCTTTGGTTGAAAAACAGCATCCATGGCGCGATGGTGGTACCTATCATGGAAATAACCAGCGATATAAAGCTTTGGTCAGACACCACGTGCGGCACGATGGTGTTTACGGCGGCGTCTTCCCAGTTCGGCTGGGCTAAAAACGCGGCAACCACATAGGTAAGGAACACCAGCGACAGGATTAAGAACACCTTTTCCACGCGCTTGTAGCTGCCGCCTACGATAAGCAGCCATACGGCAACGGCGGCAACGGGTACGGCGATGTATTTTGTAACGCCGAACATTTCCATGCCCGACGCAATGCCTGCGAACTCGGAAAACGTGGTGCACACGTTGCCTACCAGCAGCGCCAGCATAGCCAGCGCCGTAAGGCGGATGCCGAACGACTCGCGGATAAGCGCAGCGAAACCCTTGCCGGTGACGGCGCCCATTTTCGCTGCGGTCATTTCCACCACAATGAGCAGGATGCACATGACCGGGATTACCCACAGCGTTGCAAAGCCGAACTGTGCGCCAACAGTTGAGTAGGTGGAAATGCCACCTGCGTCGTTGCCCGCCATGGCGGTGACAATGCCGGGGCCAAGCGCGGCTAAGATAAGCAGCAGCTTGTTTTTCTGCTTTCCGTCCTGCTGCTCAAGCGCTTGCCCTTCGGCGGCGGCAAGCTGTTCGGGGGAACGAGCGGCCTCGCCAGTCTTAAAGCTGCTGCGCTCGCGGGGGTTCGTGGCGTCGATGTCAACGGATGCGGTTTTGCCCTTTTGCTTCAAAACCATGGCCTACCTCCATTGAAACCCGACGATTTGCAGCAACGCCAGCGTGTACAGCGCCAAGAACAGCAAAGCGCCGGTGACGATGCCTACCCATTTCAGCACGGATACCTTCGTTTTGTCGCCGTTGACGTCGTCTTCGATGGCGTCCCACGCGTCGTCAACGGTAACGATGCCCAGCAGTGCGCCGCGTTCGTCGACAACGGGCATGGCGGGCAGGTCGTACTTGAAGATGTCAGCTGAAACGTCTTCTTCGGTTTCGTCCGGCGTGCAGGAGATGACGTCGTCGTACATGCACTTTGACATGGGAGTTTTGTCATCAGTAAGCACCAGCGTGCGCAGGGAGCACACGCCAACCAGCTTGTCGTACTCGTCAAGGATATACACGAAATGCACGGTGGGGTGGTCTTCGGGCAGCTCGCGCAGCACCTCGATGGCGTGCCCCACGGTGTCGGTATCGCGTACGGCAACGAACTGCGTGGTCATCATGCCGCCGGCCGTGCCGTCCTTGTAGCCCAAAAGGCGACGAATCTCAGTTGCGTCTTCCACGCCCATCAGGCGCAGCAGCGTTTCGGCGCGTTCGTAGGACAGGTCACGCACGATGTCGGCAGCGTCGTCAGGATCCATGTTGCCCAGCACGTTTGCGGCCTGCTTGTTATCCAAGCTTTCAATGAAGTCGGACTGGTATTCATCTTCCATCTCGGAGATGGCTTCGGTTGCCTGCGCATCGTCAAGGTGCTGGAACACGTTGGCACGTTGCTGTGGGTCGAGTTGCTCCAGAATGTCGGCCACGTCGGCGGGATGCAGCTCGTCAAGGCGCTTGTGCGTGACGGACAGCTGCACTTCGGACAGGTCGCGATCAAGCAGGTCCATGTAGTTCCACGCGATGATCTGCTCGTCGATTTTCTTGCCGAACAGCTTTGCCACGTTCACCACGGCGCGCTCAATCCAGGGGGCAAGGCCGCGTAAGATGCCGCGGATGCCCACTTCTGCACCTAACAGGCGCAGCTGCGAGCCGGAAATGGAAAGCTTCAGGTCGTTTACGCGCACAACCTTCAAGCCCTGTGTGTCCACAATCTGGCGGTTCATCAGGTCGCGCGCCAACAGCACTTCGTCGGGCTGCAGGTAGCTGAAACGAATGTCGTGTGCTTCAACTTGCAGTGTGATGCCATCGTCATCGAACTCGTCAACGTACTTGCGCCACGAGATCATGAACGGGATTTTGCCCGGCCCTTGAAAAGCCAAGCTGGTGATACGCGGAAATACCTCGCCGGTTGAAATGGCAAGGTCTGAAATGGTGCCGATTTTCTCGCCCGTTGAATCCACAACAGGCTTGCCCAGCATTTGAGAGAGATAGAGCATGTTAGTTCCCTTACTGTCCATGCTCGCGTTCGAAAGAGTTTTCATAGCGTACGAGATGGTACCGATGCGCTGTTTGTACGAAATCACGCACGTGTAAAGACTCTGTCAAACGGGAGCGCGTTGCAGCCTGACCTTCGGCTGCCGGTAAGGGATGGCGTCGAAGGAAGGCTACATACTGTGAGGTTTCGGTTTTCGAACCTTCAACAGAATTCCTTTCCTTGGCCTACAAAACAAAAAACCGCATGTGCTCGATGGAGCCATTGCGGATTTCAAACCTTGAAAATGGTGCGCCGTGAGGGAT
>DJEE01000051.1 GCA_002431805.1 Eggerthellaceae bacterium UBA5906 | reverse complement strand
TTGCCGATTTCCTCAACCTCAAGGATAATCTCGGCGGCCGCGGCAAGCGCGTCGGAACGCATGCCCATAGGCGTGGCGCCCGAGTGCTCCGCGTTGCCGTGCACGTGCACCTTGAAGCGGCGCGGGCCGGCGATGGTACTCACGATGCCCACCGCATCACCATATTCTTCCAGAACTTTCCCCTGTTCAATGTGCAGTTCCAGGTATTCGCGAATGCCTTTGATGCGATCGGGCGACAAGCTGTAGCCTTTGCGCTCAAACACCTCGTGCAGGGTTTCGCCCTGCTTGTTCACAGCCTCGCCAATGTCGTGCTTGTAGATTTCCTTGGTGATAAGGCCGCTGCCGATGGTGCTGCGGCCGAAGTTGCTTGATTCCTCGCAGCGCATGGCGCCCACGCGAATGGGCAGGTCAAGCCCGTCGCGCTGCGCCCAGTTCATAATCAGCAGTCCCGCGATAATGCCCGCCACGCCGTCGTAGCGCCCGCCTTCGATCACCGAGTCTAAGTGCGAGCCCACCAGCCAGTACGGCTCGTCGAGGCTGTATTGCGTGCGATATAAATAGGTGTTGCCCACCTGGTCGGCGAAGTTGCCGTAGCCCTTTTCCTGGCCAAGTGCGCACAGCGTCTCGTGCATCTCGTCCTCGACTTCGGTGTAGCCGAGCCGCGTCACGCCGCCAGACTCGCAGCTGCCGATGCCGTAGAAACGGTCGAAAAGATGCTCCGCGTACTCAACGTCTTCGATAGGATGTTGCATAAGTTCCCCTTCCGTATAGCGGCATGGTAGACCAACGCGCCGCGCCAGCTAAAACGAACACCGAAACCGCACTTCGCCTTAAGAAAGACGCTGCTGCTCGCGGACGAGGCGCCATGGCGGGGGGCACGTGCCGAACTTCGCATTTCAGACGGGTTAAATATGCAGAAACCCCTTGCAAATATTCACTAGGAGAGTATTTTATTGGAAGTTTGTTCACTTGCGGAATGGGATGGAAACCACTATGCCACACAAAGAAAAAGCTTCCGAGATGAAGCACTACGCCGGCAAGGCCGTGTTCTCCGCGGCTATCGGCCACGCGCTTGACGGCTTGGACCTCATGATTTTGAGCTTCGCGCTGTCGGGCATCATCGCCACGTTCGGCGTCGACAACGCCACCGCCGGATCGCTGACGTCCATCACGTTGGCCGGCGCCTTCCTGGGCGGCCTGATCTTCGGCACGCTGGCCGACAAGCTTGGCCGTATTCGCGTGCTGACGTACTCCGTCATCTTCTTCGGCGTGTTCACGCTGTGCTCCGCCTTCGCCCCGAACTTCGAGCTGATGGCGCTGTTCCGCTTCCTGGCGGGCCTGGGCATCGGCGCTGAGTTCGGCCTGGGCATGGCCATTGCTTCCGAGGTGTCGAGCCCCGCGAACCGCGCAAAAGCAACTTCCGCCGTTGGCCTGGGCTTCCAGGTTGGCGTGCTGGTGGCATCCCTGGCTTCCGCGCCGATCATCGCCGCGTTCGGCTGGCGCGGCCTGTTCGTGGTTGGCGTTGTGCCTGCCATCGTCGCGATCATCATCCGTGCGTTCGTGCCCGAACCGCCTATCTTCGAGGAGCACAAGGCGTCCGGCAAGAAGCACGGCAACCTGGCCAGCCTGTTCAACTCGCCCGAGCGCATCAAGTACTCCATCATCATCATTATCCTGTGCACCGTGCAGAACGCCGGCTACTTCGGCATCATGACCTGGCTGCCGAAGTACCTCAACGGTGAGCTGGGCCTGAGCCTGACCTCCACCGGCATGTGGACGGCCGTTACCGTCATCGGCATGATGATCGGCATCTCGGTGTTCGGCTGGCTGGCCGACAAGGCCGGCCGTCGCCCCGCGTTCTGGACGTTTCAGATCGGCGCCGCTGCCATGATCGTGATCTACAGCCAGCTGACCGACCCCACGGCGCTTTTGTTCGGCGGCTTTTTCATGGGCATGTTCGCTAACGGCATGATCGGCGGCTACGGCACGCTGATCGCCGAGCTGTTCCCCACCGAGGTGCGCGGCACGGCGCAAACCGCGCTGTACAATGCCGGCCGTTTCATTGGCGGTGCGTCTGCCCCGGTGGTTATCCCGATTATCGCCGCAGGTCACGGCTTTGGCTTCGCCATTGGCTGCGTTGCGTGCATTTACGTGGTGGCTTTCATCGCCATGTTCTTCCTGCCTGAGAAGAAGGGCTCGAACCTGGATTAGGTGTAAGTTTCGCTTGCATATTGCGGCTGGGACACAGCACCGGGCGCGGTGGCCCAGTTGTCTTGCGTTGAAGGCGTCGTCTCGTGAGAGGCGGCGCTTTTTTGTTGTGCGGGAGAGCGTGGGGCGGTATCTGGCGCCCAGCCCCACGTTGCGGCGCCCGCCGCAACGCGCGACGAACCACTTGATCCCCGCCATGTTCCGCGTGTCGCAACGACAATATCGATACTTTTGGATTTTAATGGGCCATAGGCTACAACCGCGTATTCGTTTGCTTCTATTTGCCCAGGTCACAGACGGGAGCAAATAGCTACTATCATGGAAAACGCCATTAAAATCCAAACGTATGTGATTTTTAGCCTAGCGCGTGGCCTCTGACGTCGAAAAGCCCTTCTTAATTCACGTTCGCAAGAGCATCGCGATCCGGGGCAGTATCGGACGCGAGACAGTACCCGACCCCGTCTCACGTCCCCGCATCGTCGCGCGGTTTATCTTATCCATTGTGGCCTACGGCATCATGTCCCTATCTGATGTGGCGGTGGAAACAGCCATGAGCATCACGTTCCCATCCTGATGTCGGAGTTTTCCGTGCTGCTGGGCATTTCCGTGGTGGGCGTGGTGCTTGCGCTTGGCGTGTTCGTCGGCCGCAAACAGGTGGCGACCAGCAAGAACTAGCGCGTAGCCCGAATACGTTTGCGGGCACCATTGAGCCCCTGCCAGGTTTTGCCCGGCAGGGGCTCAATACGCCTTGCGGTGCAAGCAAACTGCGGTTGACGGACTGGAAAACACGAACGAGTTTGCGACACGCCTGCCCTATCCCGGAGGAGTTCCGGAACCGGTCCCTTGCGGCGTAGCCTTTATTTAAACCGTCCAAGTTTTGGGATGCAGTTCAACCCGACCCCGTCTCACTGGGCGCACTTACTCAGTGCGCGGGAGTTTTTTCGCGTTGCGGGCGGCTAGGATCACGCACAGCGCGATGACCACGTCGCAGACACCGCAGAACAGCCATACGCTGCCGTAACCGCCCGTGGCCTGGTAGATGCTCGTCAGAATCGGCACGCCCATGCACCCGAGCGCGTATCCGATAGCCGGGACCAGCGAATAGATTTTCGCGTAGTCCTTATTGCCGAACAAAAACGCGGTGAGCATGGCGACGCCGGTGCCGTAGCATGCGTACATGGTGTCGTTTAAGCCTGCGCCCACAAACGCCAGCGCCGGGATGGAGGCGCCCGCCGTTAAGCACACGAACGACAGGATGGTCACCACGCACCACAGGATGACGCCCTTGTCGGCACCGAACTTGTCGCACGTGATGCCGATAAGCGGGTTCCACGCAATATCGCAGATCATGGCCACCGACACCATCAAGCCGCCCACGCCAGCGCCGAAACCAACCGACTCGGAGAAGCTCGTGAACAGCTGGTTGGTAACCGTCGTCATGGTGATAAGCGTCATGGCAACCAGCAGCAGGATGAACGCCGGCGACTTGACGGCATCGCGGAACGACACGCCGTCGGTGGGGTCTTCCACGTGCACGCCTTCCTGCTTCTTGTCGTAACCGTACGGCAGCAAGCCGATGACCTCAGGCTTTAAGCGCACGATGAACAAGCTGGCGCCGCACATGAGGATGGCGCTGGTCACGCCAAGCACCACGTAGCCCGTACGCCAGCCCGACGACTCGATGACGCCGCTGATAACCGGACTCATGATGGCGTTTGCCAAGCTGCCCAGGCCCCAGGCCACGCCGATGGCGAAGCCGGTCTTCTTCGCAAACCAGTTTTCCAGCACGATAGCCACGCCAATGGACGTGTTGAAGCCCATGCAGAAACCGATGATGGCACCCGAGATGTACCACATGAACACATCGCCGTACAGCGACATGGCAACAGCGGCCGCTGCCTCGATGGCGCAGATGATGGTCATGTGCACCGGAATGTTCATCTTCGGCACAAGTCGCCCGGCAATCGGGAAGCTGATAGCCTGCCCGATGCACACAAGCGTCATGTAGAAGCCCAGGTCAGATTCGGAAACACCCAAATCGGTGCTGACAGGCACGTAAAAATTGCCCGCAACGATGGTCAAAAAGCCGATGGAGCCGGACACCCACATGCCGCAGCCAAGCACCACCAGCCAAGGATAGATCTTTTGTTTCGTGGTTCGATCCATAGTGAACCTGCTAACTATCCGTGCGCGCAGCGCTTCTGACGCGCCGCGCGCGTTGCCCTTGTAAACGATGAAGGGCCAGCCTGCGAGCCGACCCTTCCCTGTGCGCTATGCGTTCGCGATGACGGTGCCCGTCTCGCCGCGCAGGCCAGCGGCCGCGCACTCCAAGCTGGTGATAAGCGCCTTGCCAGCCGGGTACTTCTCCACATAGTCCAGGCACGCCTCAACCTTCGGCAGCATGCTGCCCGGGGCAAACTGGCCCTCGGCGATGTACTTACGCGCCTGATCAGGCGTCATATGAGACAGCTCCTGCTGATCGGGCTTGCCGAAGTTGATGCACACCTTCTCCACAGCGGTCAGAATGACCAGCATGTCGGCCTTGAAGCTGGCGGCCAGCATGGAGGCGGAGCGGTCTTTGTCGATGACGGCCGGCACACCCTGGTAGGCGTCGTTGCGCTCGAACACCGGAACGCCGCCGCCACCGGTGGACACAACGATGTAGCCGGCCTCCATGAGGTCGTGCACGGCGTCGAACTCGACGATGCGCTGCGGCGTAGGGCTAGCCACGACGCGACGCCAACCGCGACCCGCGTCCTCACGCACGGTTGCGCCGGTGGCCTCGGCAAACGCCTTCGCTTCTTCTTCGGTCATGAACGCACCCACGGGCTTAGTGGGGTTGGAGAACGCCGGGTCGTCAGGATCGACCACGGTCTGCGTGATAACGTTGACAGCAGAGCGCATGATGCCGCGATGCTTCAGCTCGCCGAGAATCGCCTGAGTCAGGTGGTAGCCGATGTAGCCCTGGCTCATCGCACCGCACTCGGGAAACGGCATAGCCGGAACCTTGGCCGCAGCGTCTTTGCTGGCCACGTCGAAGGCATTGTTGATCATGCCGACCTGCGGGCCGTTGCCGTGCGTCACAACAACGTTCACGCCGTCGGACACCATGTCCACAATGTGCTTGGCGGTGTTTTTCACCAGTTCAAGCTGCTCTTCGGGGGTGTTTCCCAAGGCGTTGCCGCCCAGAGCGACCACTACGGAGGGGCCGCCGCTTTTCTGATAAGGCATACAAGCCTCACTTTCTGTATGGGTATTGGTTTGTTGCGGGAAATGGAGCGCGTTACCGCGCCGGGATGCAAAAGACCTGGTAGCGCCTATGGACTAGGCTGGGAGGCGGACCGTAGGCGCTACGGGTTCGGCGAAGCGCGCAGAGCCGTTGCAGCAGCTGCTGCGCGCGGATCGCTATGCGAGTTATGCCGCAGTGGCAGCGCTGTCGGCCGAAGCGGGCTTTTCAGCAGCCGGGGGCTCGGAGGGCACCCAGCCAAGCTTCTTGCCGAACAGCACGGCGACAACGATCACGACGATGGGATACAGGTAGCAGAAGAACGCGTAGCCCATGTACTCCATGCAGGACACGCCCAAAATGGTGACCATGTAGATGGAGCAGGTGTTCCACGGCACGAGCACCGACGTGATGCCAGCCGACGAGTTCACGATGTTTCCCCAGGCCGCACGGTCGATGCCGCGGCGGTTGAATTCGTCGCGGTACACCAGCGTGGACATGGTGATGGCCGGATACTGGTCGGGAAGCAGCACGTTGAACAGCGCGCCGGAGAACACGGTGGCGCCGGTGAGCGCGGCGAAGCTTTTGAGCTTGTTCACGATCGGCTCAACCATCGACGCCATCAGGCCGCAGTGCTGCATGATGCCCGCGTACGCCATGACCAGCAAGATGATGGAGATGGTTTCGAGCATCTCGTTGATGCCGCCTGCGGAAAGCAGCGTGTCGATAAGGTCGGAGCCGGTGTTGGAAACCGCGCCGGAAACCATGGCCTCGATCAGGTACGACGGGTCGATACCCTGGTAGAAGATGGCCTCGATGGCGCCGAGCGCGATGCCGACCAGAAACGACGGGATGGCGGGAACCTGCACGGCAACGCAGACCACCATGACCACCAACGGGATGAGCGTCAGCGGCCCGATGTGGTACGCGCCTTCAAGGCCGGCAAGGATGGCGGTTGTGGAAGATTCCACGTCGCCGGAAACATCCAGGCCGAAACCGATGACGGCATAGATGCCGGCGCACGCCAGGCACACGATGATGACCAGCGGCAAGAAGCGCTTGCACAGCGCGAACACGTCGACGTCGGCGATGGCGGCGGCCAGGTTCGGCCCGTCAACCAGCGGCGACACGATTTCGCTTACATAAGCAGCGGCGATGATGGCACCCGCGGCCATGCCGAGCGGGATGTTCAGCGCGGCGGCGATACCGATAAACGCCAGGCCGATGGTGCCGGCAGCGCCCCAAGATCCCACCACGATGCCGATGACAAGCGTGGCTATAAAGCAGATGGGCAAGAACAGCTGCGGCGTGACCACTTTCAGGCCGTAGTAGATCATCGTGGGCACGGTGCCCGACAGAATCCAAACGGCAACCATGATGCCGATGCAGATGAGGATCAGGCACGCCTCCATGGAGTCGTTGATGCCCTTCTGCATCGCGTCGAGGATTTCCTCCCAATCAAAACCTAGGTACAGCG
>DJEE01000166.1:21854-22031 GCA_002431805.1 Eggerthellaceae bacterium UBA5906 | reverse complement strand
GGACACGCCGAACAGCACGTCGGACATTTCCATGGTGCGGCGCTGGTGGGTGATCATGATGAGCTGCGTGTCGTTGCGGATGGACTGCAGATACGCCGTTAAGCGGCGCAGGTTGCTATCGTCAAGCGCGGCCTCCACCTCGTCGAGGATGTAAAACGGCGCGCTGCGGATGCGATA
>DJEE01000166.1:16343-21826 GCA_002431805.1 Eggerthellaceae bacterium UBA5906 | reverse complement strand
ATACACCGCAAACAGCAGCGCGAGCGCCGTCAACGACTTTTCACCGCCAGACATGAGCATCATCTTCGTGATGCGCTTACCAGCCGGCTGCGCGTTCACCTCCACGCCCGTGTTCTCAACGTCGTCGGGATTCGTAAGGATAAGCTGGGCCGATCCGCCGGGGAACAACGTGGCGAAGATACTGCGGAAGTTCTCGTCCACCTGCGCGAACGTGCGCACAAAGTCATCTTTCATGCGCGCATCGATAACCCGCACGATCTTAGCTAAGCTGCGACGGGCACCGTCTAAGTCGGCCAGCTGCGCGGCCAGGTAGTCGTAGCGCTCTTTCAGCTCTTCGTATTCTGCAGCGGCATCGGGGTTGATGGCGCCCATGTTCGCGATGCGGCGTTTCAGCTTAAACGCGCTGTCCTCGGCCTGCCCGCGATCGTCAAGCGCCGGCAGCTCAAGCGCATGGTCAAGCGGCACGCCCATGTCTTGCACGATGGTGTTCACCGCGGTGTCAACCTGCACTTCCAAACGGCCCTTTTCCACGCGCGCGGCCGACAAGCTGGCATTCACGCCGTCGTAAGCCTCGTGCGCGGCTTTTGCAACCTGGCGTGCTTCGTTTACCTGCGCGTGCAAGCCAGCCGAGGAATCCTGCGCCGCCTGGGCCTGCTCCTCAAGCGCACGGGTGCGGCGGCGGGCGGAATCGGACAGCTCTTCGAACACGGCCAGCAACGGGGCAATGCGCTGCTGAGCCACCAGCTTGCGCCCAAGCTGCTCGCGCTGCTGTGCCTCTGCGGCGTCGACGGTTTCCACATCGCGCGTGCGCGCTGCCACAACACGCTGCGTATACGTGTTGCGCTCGCGCAACGTTGCGGCCGAAAGCTTCGCCTCGGACAGCTTGTCGCGCAGCTGCGCCGCCTCTTTGCGCAGCGGCACCACCTGCGCTTCCAGCTCTTCGACACGGGCGGCGCGCTGCTGCGCGAGCGTTGCCGCCTGCGCTAACGCCGCTTCCAACTTCTCCACGGTGGGACGCGCCTCGGCAACCGTTTTGTCCGCCTGCTGGCGTTGGCGCTCAACGTCGGCGAACTCGCGGCGGCACGACGCAAGCGTATCTGCCGCACGCTTCGCCTCGGCCTGCGCGGCCTGCGCCGCGCCACGCTGCTCGGCCAGGTTTTGCGACAAGCGCAAGCTTTCGGCCTGCGCGGCGCGCAGCGCCTCTTCGGCGCTTGCCTGAGCCGCCTGCGCATCTTCGTGCTCCTGCTTGGCACCCACCAGTTCTGCACGCGACTCATCAAGCTGACGCGCACGGGCCAGCGCGCCCTCGCCGCCGCTTGAGGTCAAGCCCACCGTAAGCTTGCCCGAGGGCCACACAACGCAGCCATCAGGCGTGACGAAGCGAACCGCAGCCGTAGCAGCTTCATGCGCCGTCAACGCGTCCTGCAGGGAATCGCACACCACCACATCGCCCAGCAGCGCCTCCACCGCCGCGGCGTTTTCCGAGGCATACGAAAGCGCGTCCACCAGCGCACGCCCACCGCACACCGCAGCAGCGTCGCGCGCAACACACACACCGTTCACGCCCGCTTTCGGCAGCAGCACCACTTCGCCGGGCTGCCCTGCCTCCAAAAGCGTGCGCGCAAGCTGGCCGACCTCATCGGTGCGCTCAACCATCAGCGCGGCAACATCGGCGCCCAGCAGCGCCTCCACCAAGCCCTCGAAGCCTTCTTCGGCACGCACGGCGTGCGCTAAGGGCTCAAGCACCTGCTGCCGCAGCTCGGCATGCTTGATAAGCCACCCGCGCGCCGGGCCTGCCGATGCGGCCGAACGCTCAACTTCTTCCAGCGCGGAAATGCGGCTTTCCAACGTGGCAACTCGGCGATGCGCCGCGTCAACGTCTGCGCGCGCCTTGTCGCGCTGCTTGATGGCAGCAGCAACCGCCGTGCGCGCGGCAGACTCGCTTTCCTGCACCGCTTCAAGCGCCGCTTGCACGCGACGACGTTCGTCTTCGTGTTTTTGCGCCGCCTCTTCTGCATGCGAAAGCGCCAGCGACAGCTCTTTGGCGCGGCCTTCCACCAACTTGGCATGCGCAAGCCCATTGGCCAGCGCCTCCTGCGTTTGCGTCAACTTGCGACGATCGGCCTCTTCCTGGCGCTGCGCATCGCGACGCTTACGTGCCAGGCCCTCAAGCTCGGCCTCAACGCCGCGGCGCGCCTCGGCGTTTTCCTTGCGCGCTGCATCAAGCTGCGCCACGTTGGCCTCGGCGGCTTCAAGCTGGCCCTGCACCGCTTCAAGCTGCGCCGCGGCCTGTGCGCGCTCTTCAACGGCGGCAGCGCGCTTGGCACGCCCCGCCTCAAGCTGCACGCGCACATCGGCTTCCCAGCTTTGCGCCGCACGGCGCTTTTCGTGCAACAGCAAGGTTGCGCCATCAAAGCGCTCAACCGCGCTTGATGCCCGCTGGTAGCGTTTGGACAGGTCGCCCGCGCTGGCGGTTTGCTTGCGAATTTGCTCCTGCAGCGCCTCGGCTGCAGCTTCTGCCACGGAAATGTTCTGATGAGCGGCTTGCAGCTGCTCCACCAGCTGCTGCTCGTTTGCGCAGGCCGCATCCCAACCACGGCGCAGCGTGCGCAAATCGTCCACGGCAAGTGCCAGGCTTACCTGGTCAAGCTGCCCGGAAAGCTCCTGGTAGGTGCGCGCCTTTTTTGCCTTGCGCTCAAGCGGCCCAAGCTGGCGCTCAACCTCGGCCACCACATCGCGCACGCGCGTGAGCGTGGCGTCCATGGCAGCAAGCTTGCGCTCGCTTTTCGCCTTGCGCTGCTTGTGTTTCAGCACGCCGGCAGCCTCTTCGATAAGCGCGCGGCGGTCTTCAGGCTTGCTTTGCAAAATGGAATCGAGCGACCCTTGGCTGATGATAGAATGCGTGCCCGTGCCCAGACCCGAATCGTGCAGGATGTCAAGCACGTCCATGCGGCGGGCAATGCTGCCGTTGATCAGGTATTCGCTTTCGCCCGTGCGGTACATGCGGCGAGCGATGGACACCTCGTTGAACTCCACGGGCAACTTGCCGTCGGAGTTGTCCAACACCAGCTCAACCTCGGCAAGGCCCGTGGCCTTTCGGGCCGACGAGCCTGCAAAGATAACGTCTTCCATAGCCTGCCCGCGCAGGTGCTTGGCATTGCGCTCGCCAAGCACCCACAGCACGGCGTCGGAGATATTCGATTTGCCGGAACCGTTCGGACCCACAATGGCCGTGATGCCAGGCTCCATGGTAAGAACGCTTCTGTCGGCGAAGGATTTGAACCCCTTCAAAACCAGCGATTTCAGATACACGGCGCTACCCTTGCTTCAGATGCTTGGCGCGTTCCTTCTCGTGCTTTTTGCGGGCCTTTTCCTCGGCCTTCGCGGCAGCTTTCTCAGCCTTTGCCTGTTTGGCAGCGGCGGCCTTCTCGGCGCGGGCAGCTTCGTCCATGCCCAAGCCGAAAAACTCGCCGAGGCGCGCGAGCGTGCTTTTCGCAGCCTGACTTTCCGCTTCCTTTTTCGTGCGGCCCGTGCCACGCGCCAAGCCCTGGTTTCCGGCGAACACCTGCGCCACGAACGTGCGGTCGTGCGGCGGGCCTTGGGTTTCCACCAGCTTGTAGGTGGGCGTGATGCCGTCTTCCTGCAGCTTTTCCTGCAGCGCGCTTTTCGGGTTTTCAGGCTCAAGCGCCAGCTCTTCGGACATGCGCGGGATAAGCGTGCGATAAATGAAATCGCGCGCCACCGTAAGGCCGCCGTCAAGGTACAGCGCGGCCACCACGGCCTCGTACACGTTTTCAAGCGCAGAATGCAACCCGCGCTTGCCCGTGCCCGTTTCAGACGAGCCGAACACGATAACGTCGGCAAAGCCCAGGCCAGAGGCCACATCGGACAGGCTTGTGCCCGAAACCAGCGCCACTTTGATGCGCGTGAGACCGCCTTCGTCAAGCTCATGGAAGCGCTCGAACGCGGCGTCGGCCACGATGGCGCCTAAAATTGAGTCGCCCAGAAACTCCAGGCGCTCATACGAATACCGCACCGAACGGCCCTCTGTTGCCGAGGGGTGCGTGATGGCAGACAGGATAAACTGCTTTTCCTTGAACGAATAGTCGAGGATTTCCTCGATTCGTTGCAGCTTTTCCCTTTGCTCAGCTGTTAAGTTCATACAATCCCCGAACCTTAACGTTTTGGTATAGATTACATGCCCTACGGTAGCGCACATTGCGCGCGCGTTACCCAGTTTTCGGCCAATTGTAGCCAAGCTGTTTTACTTGGTTACCATTTGCTCGATTATTTCAGAAACCCCCTGGCGCACAACCTTCGCCGAGGTAAGCACGCCGTTTTTGATTGCCGTGGCGTTGCTGGAACCATGGCCGGTAAGACAGGCGCCCTTCACGCCAAGAAGCGGTGCACCGCCGTAGGTGTCGGGCGACACCTTCGCCTTAAGCTCGTAGAGGCTGTCTTTGAGACACAGCGCGCCGATTTTCGTTTTCAGCGACGTCATCATGGCGTCTTTCACGGCCCCGAACAGCACTTTTGACGCGCCTTCGATGGTTTTCAGGCACACATTGCCCGTGAAACCGTCGGTGACCACCACGTCGTAAGTTGCGGCCAGCACGTCGCGGCCTTCGCAGTTGCCCGTGAACCCAGGCACGTTCTCGCGCAGCAGCTGATGCGCCTCTAGGGCGAACTTGCTGCCCTTCGTGTCTTCCTCGCCGATGTTCAAAAGCGCCACGCGCGGGTGCTCACACCCGATTACCTTTTGCGCGTACACGCTTCCCATCTGGGCAAACTGTACCAGGTACTCAGGCTTGCAATCGGCGTTGGCTCCCACGTCGCACATGATGACAGGGCGTGCGGGGCTCGGAACCACCGTAGCCAGGCACGGGCGCGAAACGCCCTTGATGCGGCCAACGATGAGCGTGCCGACAGCAAGCACCGCGCCGGTGGAGCCGGCGGAGAAAAAGCCTTGCGCCTGGCCTTCCTTGACCAAGCGCGCAGCCACCACCAGCGACGAATCTTTCTTTTTGCGTACGGCATTTGCCGGATGCTCGGCCATTTCAATGACCTGCGTGGTTGCCTGCGCACGGCAGCGTTCGTGCGCGGCAGCAAACGGCTCAACCACCTGCGCCGGGCCGCACAGAATAACCGAAATGTTCTCATCGGCGGCAAGGGCCGCGGCTGTGCCCTCAAGCACCACGTCCGGCGCGTTGTCCCCGCCCATGGCGTCTACGGCTATGGTTACCTTTTGGCTCATGATGGCTGTCCTTTCGGCACGTTTGGGGGCGCTTGTGCACACGCCCACTGCTCGCATTAACGCAAGAAAGCCTCTCTGCGCTGTTGCGCGGCAGAGAGGCTCCTATCATGCAAATGACTCTTCGACGGCGTTACTCCGTCTCGATAACCTCGCGGTTTTTGTAGAAACCGCAGTTGGGGCACACGCGATGCGGAAGCTTAGCTTCGCCGCACTGCGGGCACACGGAACG
>DJEE01000166.1:0-16262 GCA_002431805.1 Eggerthellaceae bacterium UBA5906 | reverse complement strand
CCCATTTTTTGCTTAGGTACTGCCATGATCTATCTCCTTGCTTTATGTCGGGCGCGCGGGGCGCTCGCTCGTTCGCTTGGTAAACACGCGAAGCGATATATTACCAAACCCACTTCTGTACTGCAAGGGTTGACTGAACTATGTACCACAAACCCATGCAGGTTCCATAAACCCAGGCTATTGCCCCAGGTCTAAGTCTTTTAATGCGGCGAAAGGGCTCACGCGGCCGTCGGACATGCGCGGCACGTCGTCTTCTTCGGCATGTTTGCTACACGAACACGGGCCCTCGTTGAGGTTAGCCCCGCACTGCGAACACAAGCCGGCGCAATCCTCGCGGCACAGCGGCACCAGCGGCATCTCCACCAAAAGCGCCGCGATAATAAGCGGCTCAAGGTCAAGCACCCTATCGGCGCCAAGCACGTCGAACTCGTCGTCGTCCATGCCCTCGGGGGCCGGCCCGTCGGCCAGCAGGAAGTAGCCTTCCACTTCCCCGTCAAGCTGCACGTCGAAATCGTCCAAGCACCGCGCGCACGGCACCGAGGCCACGCCCTTTGCCGTTCCCATGACTAACAGCGCGTCACCGGTGTTGGTTATGGTGACGTTCCAGTCAACGGGCTTTTTGAAACGATACGTATCGGGCCCCGCCTCAAGCACACCAACGTTAAGCTGGCCTGCAAAAGAGGAGCTCTCCGTGGCAACGAAGAGCTCCGGCGGAACCTCGAATTTCACGGCGTCCATTACTGACGGCCCTGCGCCATAGCGTTGGCGTTCAGGCGGTCACGGCAGCGGCGCACGTTGTTGAGCAGCGTATCAAGGCTTTGCTCAACGTGGCCGAACACCTCGTCGGCGTAATCTTCCGCACCGGCGCGCGTTTGACGCTCGAGTTCGCGGGCATCGGCAAGCAGCTGGTCGGCCTGCTGCTGGGAAATGCGCACGATTTCCTGCTCGGAGGCAATGGTCATTGCCTGGCTGCGCGCATCCTCGATCATGCGGTTGGCCTCGGCCTCCGCATCGTCAAGCAGGCTTTGGCGCTCGCGCACAATCTGGCGCGACTGAGAAAACTCGCTGGGGAACGTATCGCGAATTTCGTCCATGATCTCGAAAGCGGCAGCGATATCGACCTGGCGCAGGTTGGTTTTACCGAACACCGGCTTAGAGTCCTCAAGCAGAATCGAGAGCTCTTCCAAAAGCCCCAAGACTCCTGTTTCGTCCATGATGATCCTTCCACCCAGGCTTGCTGCGTTTGTACTGCGTTTGAGCATGCGCGGACACGCCTACGCATGCAGATAATCATAATAGCATGTCAGCCCCGCCAACGCGCACGAAGCACAAAGCAAGCACACACGCACGTGCGAACGCAAGGGACAACCGCAAACAGAGGGACGAAGGGAAGGTCCAACCGAGAGCAATCGTGAACACGGGGAGAGAACAGGTCTTCAGGCAGTTGGTAACCGTGAACAGGGGGACGGAGCGGGTGTTCACGAAAGCGTTTCGGGAAATGTAAGGTTAATCGTGAACACTCCCTCCGTCCCCCTGTTCACGCAAGCGCTATCCCAAATGCCTGCTCCGTCCTTGTGTTCGCGCAAGCCCAATCCCGAATGCCCGCTTGCGCCAAGCGGCAACCAAAACTACTTCGTTGCGTACTTTTCTTTCAGGGCCCTGTTCACGCAGGCGGGAACGAACTGCTCTACGTTGCCGCCCATTTGGGCGATCTCGCGCACGATGGAGCTGGACAGGTACATGTACTGCGGCGGGGACATGATGAACACCGTCTCAAGCTCGGGCGACAGCTGGTAGTTCATGGCCGTCATCTGGAACTCGTACTCGAAATCGGTGATGGCGCGCAGGCCCTTCACCACAGCCGTTGCGCCCATTTCCTTGGCGAAATCAACAAGCAGGCCGTCAAACGACGCCACTTTCACGCACGGCAGGTCGCGCGTGGCCTCTTCGATAAGCGCCACGCGTTGCTCAAGCGTGAACAGGGGCGACTTTTTGATGGACGCCGCGGGGGCCACGATAATCTCGTCGAACAGCTGCGAGGCGCGCGCGATAACGTCAAAATGCCCGCTGGTGATGGGATCGAACGTGCCGGGGATCAATGCACGCTTCATAATTGGCGAAACTCCTTCTATTGGTAGCGTAGCTGCCGCGCCACAGGCTTAGACGACGCGCAGCACATCTACGGTAGTATCGCCGTACTTCTTGCGTTGCGCAAGTTCGAAATTGCAATCAGCCGCGGCTTCGGCGGCTTCGTCGTTGCTGGTAAGCGCGTGCTCGTACACCACCAGGGCATCCGGGGCGGCCACGCCGCGCTCGACTAAGCCCGCTACCATGCCGAGCACCTCGGCAGCCGGATAGGCGTAGGGCGGGTCAAGGAAAATCAGGTCGAACGGCGGGCGCGAGAACTGCGGCGCATGCTCAAGCACATCGGCGCGCGTGACGGTGGCGCGGCGCGGCTCAAGGCCCATGTTCTGCACGTTTTTCACCAGCACCTTGTACGCTTCCGGGGCGCGCTCGTAGAACACGGCGCGCGCGGCACCGCGCGAAAGCGCCTCAAGCCCCAACGCGCCCGAACCGGCGAACGCGTCAAGCACGTAAGCGTCATCGAAGCCGCCGCGCGCGCTGTACACCGTGCTCATCAGCGACTCGCGCACGCGATCGGTGGTGGGACGCGTGCCGTCGCCCTTCGGCGCGGCAAGGTTGCGGCCGCGGAATTCCCCGGCAATGATCCTCATTGGTTCCTCCTTAGCTGTTGTGGTAATCGTGAACGCGGGGACGGAGGGGTGTTCACGATTACCACAACTTATCCCAAAACGCCTTCGTGAACACCCGCTCCGTCCCCGTGTTCACGCGAGCGGCAGTGTGACAGGGGTCGGGTACGTGTCTCACTTTTAGGGGTCAGGTACCGTCCCGCTTTTCGCGCAACCCGTGTGCCCCTACCCTGCTTGTCCACAGTTTACTGCGGGAACGTCTTGCGCACTTCAAGCGCGAGGGCCTTGTGGTCGGGGGCTTCAAGTTGCGGGTCTTGCTCCATAATGGCGGCGGCATCGGCGTGAGCAGCTTCGATGACGCGCTCATCGCGCACAATGTTCACCAGCTTCAGCACGCTTGCCCCGCTTTGCCGGTTTCCCAGGATATCGCCCTCGCGGCGCAGCGACAAGTCGTATTTTGCCAGCTCAAAACCGTCGTCGGTACGCTCCATGGCCGCCAAGCGCGCAAGCGAGGCCTCCGTTTTGCTGGCGGAAAGCAAAAACACCTGCGCCGGCTTTTCGCCGCGGCCCACGCGACCGCGCAGCTGATGCAGCTGCGCGAGGCCGAAACGGTCGGCGTCGGCCACGATCATGACGGTGGCGTTCGGCACGTCAACGCCCACCTCGATTACGGTGGTGGCCACCAACACCTGGCATTCATTGTTGCGGAAGCGCTGCATGACGGCATCTTTCTCCGCCGCCTTCATGCGCCCGTGCAATAGCTCCACGTTCCAGTCGGCGAACACGGTTTCGGCCAAATAGGCGGCTTCTTTCGTGGCGGCCGTCACATTGTCGCCCGCAAAATCGCCGTCGGATTCAATGCTGATGGAAGCGTATTCGTATGCCTCTTCATCAGCCGCGCGCCGCCTGCCGCCGGCGCGCTCATCGCGCGAGTTGGCGTCCTGCCCGATAAGCGGACACACCACGTACACCTGCTCGCCGCGGGAAAGCGCCTCGCGGGCAGCGTCGTAGGCCTGCCCCTGGTCGGCTTTTGCCAGCACGCGCGTGGTGCGCCGCGCCGCATCGTGCGGACGATGGCGAATATAGGACAGCGTCATGTCGCCGAACACGGCCAGCGCCAATGTGCGCGGGATGGGCGTTGCGGTAAGGAACAGCGCGTCGGGCGCATTGCCTTTTGCAAGCAGCGCGGCGCGTTGCTCCACGCCGAAGCGCTGCTGCTCGTCGATAACAGCCAGGCTGAGCCGGTTGAACTGCACGTCGTCTTCCAACAGCGCGTGCGTGCCGATGAGCACGGTAAGCTTGCCTGCGGCACATGCTTGCAGCAGCTTTTCGCGCTCGGGCGCGGGGGTAGAACCGGTTAGCAAGCCCCAGGTTACCCCCACCTGGTCAAACCACGCGCCCAGCCCTTTGGCGTGCTGGCGCGCCAGCACCTCGGTGGGCGCCATCAGCGCTGCCTGCGTGCCCGTGTCGGCCGCCGCGGCCAGCGCAAACGCAGCAACCGCCGTTTTGCCCGTGCCCACGTCGCCTAGCAGCATATGGTTTGCGCTTTTAGGCGCGGCAAGCTGCTCTAGGATGGACGCGCGTGCCGCCTTCTGCTCGTCGGTAAGCTCAAAGGGCATCACGCAATCAAGCGCGGCTACGCATGGGCCGTCTATCACGTGCGCAACCGGCGTGCCGCCCGCGCTGCGTCGATGCGCCTGGTCCATCAACGCCAGCTCAAGCAGCAACAGCTCTTCATACACCAAACGCCGGCGCGCCTGGGCGGCCTCGTCCATGGTTTGCGGAAAGTGGATGCAGGAAAGCGCTTGCGTGCGCGACATAAGGCGGTACTTCACGCGCAGGTCAAGCGGCAGCGGGTCGAAGCTGCCGCGGCAAGCGTCAAGCGCGTTGCCCACAAGCCGGCGCATCCACGCGGCTGAGATTTTCTCGCACGCCGGATGCACGGGGATGATCATGCCCTCGGCCGCCTGGCCTTCACCAAGCGGCTCCAAATACGGGTTGACCATGCGCTTGAAGCCGTAGTTGAACTCCACCTTACCCGCCACGGCAATGCGCTCACCTGCGGAAAGCTGGTCTTTAAGCCATGGCTGGCGAAAGCAGGTGACCATGAGCACGCCCGTTTCGTCCACCACCGAGACTTCCACAAGCGCAAGGTTGGGGCGCGGGCGCTTCAGCTTCACCTCATGGACGGCGCCTTGGATGGTGCACGAGGCGCCGATGCGCGCGCTGGCCACCGTTTCGCGCTTAGACAGGTCAACGTAGCGCCGCGGATAGTGCGTGACCAAGTCGCGCACGGTGTGGATGCCCATGGCGCCAAGCGCCTTCGCACGCACAGGACTTACCAGCTTTACGCGGGAAACGTCCTGGTCAAACGCCAACGTAGCCGCAACTCTGTCCATACGCGCCACCTTCAAAACGCTTGCTTTGCCCAATTCTTGTCAAATACAGAAACGGCGTTTCAGCGTGCAAGCCCAACAAAGCCGCAAGCTGAAACGCCGTAAAAACTCAACGGTTCCGCACCTTACTCGACGGAAAACACCATGGGGTACAGCGGTTGGTCGCCGCGATGCGCGTCGATTTCCAGGTCCTCGTAAGCCTCTTCAATGCGCGCCTGCAGGGCCTCAAAATCTTCGTCAGACATATCCTGGCCGGCAAGCAGCGTGCACGTGTCGCAGTCCTCGGCTTCCATGTGCTCAAGCAGGCCCATAACCACGTCGGACACGTTGCTGCCCACCGCGTAGATTGCGCCGTCGGAAATACCGATGACGTCGCCATCGGCAATGGGGTTGCCGTTTGCGTCCTTGGAATCCTTAATGGCCGTGGTAACCTCGCCGCACTTCACATCGGCGAACGCCTCGGTCATAGCTTCAACGTTCTCTTCCAGGCTTGCGTTGGCGTCTACGCCGAACATGGCGGAAAACGCCTGCGGCACCGACTTCGTGGGCACCACGCCGCACGGGATGTCGGCCAACTCGCATGCCGACTGCGCTGCCATGATGATGTTCTTATTGTTCGGCAGGAAGATAACGGCGTCGGCGTTAACCTTTGCCGCCGCGTCAAGCAGGTCCTTCGTGGAGGGGTTCATGGTTTGACCGCCGGAAACCACCACGTCAACACCCAGCGACTCCAAGATTTTCGCGTTGCCGGCACCTGCAGCCACGGCCACAAAGCCCAGCGGCTTGTGCTCGGCGGCGGCTTCGGCTTCCAGCTTCTCGGTGCGCTCTTCGGACTGCAGCTTCATGTTGTGGATGAACACTTCGGAGATTTGGCCGCGCGCCAAAAAGTACGCCAACACCTTGTCGGGCGTGTTGGAGTGCACGTGCACCTTGAACTTCGGGTTCTCGCCTACGCACAGCTCGCAGTCGCCCATGGTGGCCAGAAAGTCCAGCGCCTCGTTTTTGTCGAGCGTGTCGGAGTCCACCAAAAACTCGTTGCAGTAAGTGTACTTGCTGCCTTCCCAGTCGTTGATCTGCTCGATCTCAACCTTCGGAGCGGCGTTACGCGCGATGGACAGCTCGTCAACAAGCGGGCCTTCCTTGCCGGTAAGGGCCGCCACGAAGCTGTCGATAAGAATGGCCAGGCCATAGCCGCCGGAGTCCACCACGCCGTTTTCCTTCAGCACGGGCAAAAGCTCGGGCGTGCGCTGCACGGAGGCATACGCCTCTTCAACCACATAAGCCAGCGCATCTTCCGGGCTCATCTTCTTCTTGCGCGCGTGCTTTGCGGCCGCGGCGGAATCTTTCAGCACCGTAAGGATGGTGCCCTCCACCGGCTTGCGCACCGCGTGGAACGCCACGTCCTGCGCCTTTGCCAGCGCCGCGTCGATAGACTCGGCGTTCACCGCGTCATAGCCGTTCGAGCCCTCGCACAAGCCGCGCAGGATCTGCGAGGTGATGACGCCGGAGTTGCCGCGCGCACCCATGAGCGCGCCGGTGGTGATGGCCTTGCGGATTTCGGCGCCGGTGGCACCGATGGGCAGCTTGGCCAGGTTCGCAACAACCGACTCAAGCGTCAGCGACATGTTGGTGCCGGTGTCACCGTCGGGCACGGGGAACACGTTGAGGCGGTTGACCTCCTCTTTGCGCTCGCTTAAGTTCTTGCTGGCGGCCGCAATGGCGTTTACCAGGTCGTTGCTGGTATAGGTATCAGACATTGATGAAATTCTCCTTCATAAGGGTTGAGCGGCGAAACGCGCCGCTTGTGCCGTGCTATTTGCGGACCTTGACACCTTGCACATGCACTTCAACCCCGTCGAGCGGGACGCGCGCATATTCTTTCAGGACGAACGTGACCTGATCGACCAGGTTCTGCGACACCGTGTTGATGTTGGTGCCGTATTCGATGACCACGTACAGCGCCACGTGCACGCCGGCATCGGTGGCGGTTACCACCACGCCGCGGCGCAGGCGATTTGCGGGCAGGATTTTTGCGATTCCGTCAGCGGCGGAAGGTGCGGCCATGCCGACGACGCCGTAGCATTCAAGCGCGGCGTTGCCGACCATGTCGGCCAGGACATCGTTGGCAACGTGAAGGTTGCCGGGAATGGTATCGTTCATGGCGTTCCTTTCTGGCACGCGAAGATGCGGGCTCGAAACTGTATGCCGGAAAGTATAGCGCATGCATTTGTGCAGACGGTATGCACGCGGGGGCGGCTTGCCCCATATACACGAAAAATTCTTGTGAGCTTGCACAGGCGTGTGCTATAGTGGGAGGGCTTTTGTGCAAGAGCGGCGTTTTCATACGCCGATGCATGCAACCTAGGTACATGGAGTGATGAGTAATGTCTAAGAAGTGCGAAGTTTGCGGTAAGGCTCCCGTTGCTGGGCGCAACGTCAGCCACTCCCACCGCGTGACGAACCGCTGGTTCCGTCCCAACATCCAGAAGGTCACCATCAAGGATAGCAAGGGCCACGTCCGCAAGGCTAACGTGTGCACCAAGTGCCTGAAGGCCGGTAAGGTTACCCGCGCGTAAACAACGCCGCACCTTAAGCTGGAACGAAAGGGGGCTTGCCCGACGGGGCAAGCCCCCTTTCTTGTTTCATATGCGAAAACCTCGCAACAACCTGCAAGCGCGCAAGCAAACACGCCCCTGTTCCGTGCATGGTTTTGCAGGTTGTTGCGGTGCGCAAGTTTTCATGACCTGGGGTTTTAGTGCCCGGAACGTCTGCTAGTGCGTTTTCAAGATGAGCATGCGGCCGCAGTTCGGGCAGGTGCCCACGTTGCCTTGGCTGCGCATGTCCACGATGCGACCGTGGTCGATGGGCGTACGGCACGCGCCGCAGCAATCGCCCTCACCAAGCAACGCCAGCGGCACGCCGCCGGTTGCGCCTGAAGTGCGCTCGTAGATTTTCAGCACGTCGGCCGGCACGGTGGCGGCCAGGCCGGCGCGCTGTTTTTGCACGTCGGCCACCTGCTGCTTGAGCTTGCCGCCCTCTTCCACAAACGTGGCCTTCGCCTTTTGCTCGGCGGCGTCAAGTTGCTCGTCGATGGCCTTGATTTGGGCACGCACCGCGTTGATCTTCTCAAGTTCGGCGTCAATGGCGCGCATGTCCTCCTCCAAGGCCTCACGACGTTTCTGCACGCCGGAAAGCTCTTTCGTGCGCGCCTCTACGCTGCGGAAATCGCCTTTGACCTCGTCGATTTCGGCCTGAATACGAGCGGCCTTTTCCTTCAGCTCGTCGTCTTCGCCGCTTACGCGTGCAAGCTTGGCCTCCGCCTTCGATGCCATGGCCTCCACTTGTTCCGATTTTTCCTGCACGGCGCGCTTTTTCGCCATGGACTGCAAGATAACCTTGCGCTCGGGCATGTCCTCGAGCTTCTTGTTCGTGCGGATAACCTGCACGTCAAGTTCCTGCATGTGCAAAAGCGTTGCCAAAACGTCCGAATCGATGTTCATGAGTGTCCTTCTTGTTCGGGCGCTTGGCGGCGTTGGGCTGCGCGCCAAGCGCAGTTTTCCTTACGTTACACGCGCACGGCCTCGGGGTAGGCCCAGTTGTCTTGCTGCCCCACTACCACAACCAGCTCGTCGGGCACGCCCGCGTCGCGCACGCTTGCGGCAAGCACGCGACAAAACGGCAGCTCGGACGTGTCATGACCCAGGTCAATGACGGCCATGCCGGCCTGCGACAGGTCCAAAGCGTCGTGGTATTTCACCTCACCGGCCACCAAAACGTCGGCGTGGGCGGCCAGCGCCAGCTTGCCGGTGGGACCGGCCGAACCCGTGCACGTGACCACGGTGTTCACCGAGCGGTCGAAGTCGCCCCACACACGCGGAGCGCGGCCGAACACGCTGGTGCAGCGCGCCGCTAGCTGGCCAAGCGTAAGGTGCTCGCCTGCCGGGGCGCACAGCTGGCCGTAGCCTTTTTCCGCGCAGCCCGCCAGCGGTTCCACCACGCCGCGCAACGACAGCCCCAGCATGCCGGGCAACATGCGCTGGGCGCGAGCGGACACGTCCAGGGCGGTGTGGAAATTCATAAGCGCCACGCCGCGCTCGATGGCGCGGTACACGCCAGCCCCGGGGTTTTGCGCCACCGACGCCGCCGGCTTAAACGACGTGGGCGGGGTTAAAAACGCCGGATGGTGCGTGACCAGCACGTTTGCGCCAGCCTCGGCCGCCGCGTCGATAGCGGCAACCGTGGGGTCAAGCGCCACGGCAACGGCGCGCACCTGCGCGGCCGGGTCGCCCACCAGCAGGCCCGTGCGATCCCAATCCTCCGCATCGGCGGCCGGGTATTCGGCTAGCAGCGCACGCTCAAGCGCGCCCACCGACATGCGAAACGAGTTTGCCTGCAGCGTGCCCGACGCCATGCGGGCAAGCGCCTGCTTCTTTTCCTTCTTCGACTCCTCGCCTTCGTCGGAACCTTCGATCTTGATTTTCTTCGAAGCCATGCTATCAAGTCCTTCCTTAGATTGCGGGCTTCCTTTGCGCGAACGACGGACATCCGCTTTTCCGGGAACGTTATCGTGAACAGGGGGACGGAGCGGGTGTTCACGTAGATTCTTTGGGAAACGAAAGGTTAATCGTGAACACCCGCTCCGTCCCCCTGTTCACGTACACCCAAGCACCCTAACTACGTTCGCCTACTACTCTAATACGATTTCGCGGCGATCGCCCGATTTCGTTGGAACCGTCACGCAACGGTACCCTGCCTCGTACATGGCACGCAGGCCCGGCATAAGGTTGCGGTCCACTACGGCCGGATCGTGCGCATCGGTGCCGATGGTGCACGGGATGTTCGCGCGGCAAAACGTGCGCAAAAGCGCAGGTGCGGGGAACAGCTCGGCGGCAGCGTAGGCAAGGCCCGACGTGTTCACTTCCACCATGCGCCCCGTTGCCTGCACGGCCTCGGCGGCTTGGTCGTACAGCGGCTGCAAGTTGAAGCTGGGGCGATAGCCGAACTTCTTCACCAGGTCGGGGTGCGCCATGCACGTGTAGGGCACATCGGGACAACTTGCCGCCTGGCACCACACCTCAAAGTAGCGGCGCCACACCGCGTCGACGCCCACGTCGTGCCAGCGGCCCTCTTCAGCAGGGTCGTCGAACGCCCATCCATCCAGGTAGTGCACGCTGCCAAGGATGTGGATGAAGTTGCTGAAATCAAGCTGGGTAAAGTCGCGGTCTTCCTGCGCGCCGAGCCAGTCAACCTCGCAGCCCGGGATGACCTCAAGTGCGGGGTGATTGTTCGCCGCCGCCGCGATGTCCATAAGGTATTGCGGCACGCGCTCGGCTGCCATGGACACCTCGTTGGTGGGGTCCATCTGCTTTGACATGGGGTAATGCTCCGTCACGGCAACAGCGCTGATGCCGGCGCGCTCGGCGGCGGACACCAGCTCCTCCACGGTTCCGTGCCCGTGGCCGGTGTAGTTCGTATGCGTGTGCATGGTTACCAGCTCCATGCGCGCTCCTTTCGTTTTCATGAAACAGCGTTCAAACGTGAACACGGGGATCGAGCGGGTGTTCACGGTGGCTCTTATACCTCCAAGAGTGCTTTCGTGAACACCACCTCCGCCCCCGGTTCACGCACGCATCAATCAAAACACCGCGGGGCTGCCGGCATCCGGCAGCCCCGCAATCTTTCCTATTCCCAGTTCAGCACCGGGCCGAGCGCTTCAATGAACGCGTCGATGTCGGCCTCGGTGGTGTAGCGGCCCATAGACACGCGCAGCGCACCGTGCGCCGCGTCGTCGCTGATGCCGATGGCGTGCAGCACGTGGCTTGGCTCAAGCGAGTGCGACGAGCACGCCGAACCGCCCGACACGCCGAAGCCGCGCATGTCGAAGCGCAGCGTGAGCGTTTCGCTTTCCAGCGTGTCCACCAGCACGTGCACGATGTTGGGCAGGTAGTCCGTCGAGCCCGGCTGCACGTTGACGGTGGCGTGCACGCCCGGCGTTGCCGCAAGCGCTGCGTACAACTTGTCGCGCAGCGCGCCTAAACGCGCCTGCTCAGCGGGCTGGTTTGCCTGCGCTGCCTCAAGCGCGGCTGCAAAGCCCACCGCGCCGGCAACGTTTTGCGTGCCGCTGCGCCGCCCTGCCTCTTGCCCGCCGCCAAGCAGGTAGGCCTCAAACGGCGTGCGGCTTTTCACGTACAGCGCGCCGATGCCCTTCGGGCCGCCGATTTTATGCGCGGAAAACGAAGCGGCGTCACAATCCCATGCGCGCACGTCAACCGGGATTTTCCCAAGCGCCTGCGTTGCGTCGGTGTGGAACAACGCGCCGGCATCATGCGCCACACGGGCAAGCTTTGCCACCGGCTGCACCGAGCCCACCTCGGAATTCGCTGTCATAACGCTTACGAGCACGGTGTTTTCATCCACAGCCGCCGCAAGCGCTTCGGGCGTGATAAAGCCTTCGCGCGTGGGCGCTAAGCGCGTTACGCGAAAGCCCTGCTGTTCAAGGCGCTTCGCCGGCGCAAGCACGGCCTCGTGTTCGATGGCCGACACCACCACGTGCGGCGTGAACGCACCGCTACCCGAACGGCGGCGCGCCGCAACCACGGCGTTCGCCAGGCCCTCAAGCGCCGTGTTGTCGGCCTCGGTAGCGCCGGAAGTCAGCACCACCTCGTCGGGGCGCTGCGCACCAAGGGCGCGCGCAATGCGGCGACGCGCGTCTTCAAGCGCTGCGAACGCCGCGCGACCCGGCACGTGCAGGCTGTTCGCGTTGCCGCCAAAGGCGATGTTGGCGCGCCCGGGCTGCATGTACGGGGCCATGACCGCCGCGGCCTCTTCCACCAGCGGCGCCGTTGCCGCGTAATCAAGGTATACGTAATTGTCGGGAACTTTCGCCACCATGGGTTTGTTCTTACGCCTCCTTAGCCGCAAGCGCCGCCGTGCGCGCCGCCTCGGCCGCTTTCGTAACCTCGGAAATTGCCGCGGCCGGGTCGCCTGAGCCGCACACGGCCGAGCCGCACACCAGCACATCGGCGCCCGCCGCCGCCACAAGCGGAGCGGTTTTCACGCCGATGCCGCCGTCAACCTCGATAAGCGGGCTTGCGCCCACCGCGCGAGCAAGCTCCACCACGCGCGCCACCTTGCGCTCGGAGCCCTCGATGTAGCTTTGGCCGGAAAAGCCTGGCTCAACACTCATGACCAGCACCATGTCAAGCTGCGCCATAACCGGGGCCAGCACCTCAACAGGCGTGTGAGGCTTTACCGACGCAGCGGCCTTTGCGCCTGCAGCGTGGATCATCTCTACAGCGCGCTCTAGCTGGTAGCCCGCGGCGGCCTCGGCGTGCACGGTAACGATGTCGGCACCCGCGTCCAAAAACCACGACAGCTCGTCAAGCGGGTTAGAGATCATCAGGTGCACGTCAAGCGGCAGGTTCGTGACCTTCTTCAGCTGCTTGACCACCGGCACGCCCATGGTAAGGTTCGGCACGAAGTGGCCATCCATCACGTCTACGTGCACATAGCCCGCGCCGCCGCGCTCGATGGTTTCGATGTCGCGCCCAAGGTTCATAAAGTCCGCCGACAAGATAGACGGAGCAATTTTGACCGGTTCGAACACGCCCGGCTCCTTCCTGTAAGGTTTTCCTCTTCTTGTGCGTATTCTAGCGCACCTGTACCAAGCCGAGCGGCGGGGCGCGCGGCAGCCTTATAATAATGACAAGCTACCGAAAGAGGCTTGATGCAACACAGCAGCCCAACGTACTATTCCTACTTCACGCCGGCGGGGCCTATCACCGTGGCCTGCGACGGGCATGCCATCACGCGCGTTGCGCTTGGGCGCACCGAGTTTACCGGCATGTGCGCCCCCACAAGCCTTGCGAACAAAACCGCCACGCAAATTCAGGAATACCTTGCCGGAAAGCGCACCGCGTTCTCGCTGCCGCTTGCCACGTGCGGCACGGCGTTTCAGCGGCAGGTGTGGGACGCGCTTGCCGCCATCCCCTATGGGCAAACGGCCACCGCGGCCGACATTGCGCAGCGCATCGGACACGCAGGTGCGCACCGGGCCGTGGGCAGCGCCGTGAGAGCGTGCCCGTTTGCCCTGGTGGTGCCCACGCACCGGCTGGTGCGCGCAAACGGCCAACCCTGGGGCGACGGCAAACCCGCCCGCATCCGCGCCGCCTTGCTCAAGCTTGAGCAAGCACGCTAAGGAGAAATTCGTGTCGAAGTTCGTTATGCCCATCACCACGGCGGTGGTGCTGTTCCCGTTTATCGCGGCGCTTATCACCGCGCCGTTTATGGTGTACAAGTATCGCAAGCTGGGAAGCGTGCCGTGGCTGCACGCTGCGGTTGTGTACTCTTTTGTGTTTTACCTGATGTGCGCCTATTTTCTGGTATTGCTGCCGTTGCCGGCCGACCGCAGCGCCGTGGTAGCCTACGCGCAAACGCCTCAGCTGGTGCCGTTTCAGTTCATACGCTCGTTTTTGGCCGAAACCACCGCGCGTCTTGACGACCCCTCTACTTGGATTTCCGCGCTGTGCGACCCTTACATATATGAAGCTATTTTCAACGTGCTGTTGCTGGTGCCCCTGGGCGCGTATTTGCGCTACTACTTCCACAGGCGCTGGTGGCAGGCGCTGATTATCGGCTTTTTGGTGACGCTTTCGTTTGAAACCACACAGCTTACCGGCATTTGGGGCATTTACGAGCACCCGTACCGCCTGTTCGATGTGGACGATTTGATGACGAACACACTGGGGTGCATGGTGGGTTTTTGGGCATGCGGGCCTGTTATGCGCGTGCTGCCCGACGTGCGCGTAGTGGCGCGGCAAGCCCAGGTGCGCGGGTTGCATGCGTCGGTCACGCGCCGCGCGCTTTCGTTTGCGCTCGACGTAGCCCTTTCTCAGGTGTTGGCGTTTTGCCTGCTGATGGCGGCGCGCATCACGCGCGGCAACGTGGTGCTGGCTAGCTTCGGCGTGGCGCATGCCACGTTCTGGACAAGCGAGGCGGTGGCTATCGGTGCTGTGTTCGTGGTGTTCGTGCTGGCAACGCGCGGGCAAACGCCTGCGCAAAAGCTGTTGCGGCTGCGCATTGTGCGACCCGACGCCACGCCCGCACGTCCCTGGCAGTTGATATGCCGCTACGTGGTGCTGTTTGCTGTGGCATTGGTGCCGGCGTGGGCGCTCGGCGTGATTGCCGGGGCAAACGACATCCCCACCACCCCCGGCGAGCTTCGCTCGCTGGCATCGCTTGCCGCGCACAGTCCCACCACACTGTTGCTCATTTGGTTTGTGGGCGTGGGCACCTGGGCGGCAACGCTTATTGCCCGTGCGTGGCGTTCAGCCCGCAGAAAGGAGCAGTTCGTTATGGTAAACGGCCTTATCAGCAACACGCGCGTGATGACCGAAGACGGCATTGCCGCAGCGCGAGCGCGCACGCACGTGCTTGACGTGAACATGGTTGGCGCATTGGAGCAGACCATAGCCGCCAAGGGCACCTCGCTTGCAGCGTTGATGGAACGCGCCGGGTGCGCGCTAGCCGACGAGGTGCGTGCGTGGGTTCCCGAGCCCGCGGCTGTTGCGGTGCTGGCTGGCAGCGGCAACAACGGCGGCGACGGATGGGTATGCGCCCGGGCGCTGGCGCAGGCCGGCTGGCCGGTTACGGTTGTGACGCAGCGCACGCCCGAACAGCTTACCGCGCAGCCTGCGCGCGCCGCGGCGCTTGAAGCCGTTGAATGCGCGCAGGCGCATGAGTGGCCCTTAACCGTTATGGTTGCCCCCAGCGCCGAAGAGTTGGCAGGCGTACTTGACGGCGCGCATGCCGTTGTGGACGCCATGTTGGGCACGGGCTTTTCCGGAACGCAGGTGCGCCAACCCTACGCCACGTGGATGGAGCTGGCCAACCGTCGTCGCTTTTACGGCACGTCCAACCATGTTGGCAAGCACGTGCCCGCGCACGCGAAAGCTGTTGGGAAGGCGAAAGGCGCTCCGTTCGTTATTGCCGCCGATGTGCCTTCGGGCATGTCCGCGCAAACCGGCGATGCAGCCCTGCCGCGCGTATACGCCGACGTTACTGTAACCATGCTGGTATACAAACCCGGCTTGCTAGCGCCGAAAGCCGCCCACGTAACCGGTACCGTGAAACTGGCGCCGCTTGTGGATAACGTAGAGCAGTACCTCAACCAGCTTCCGCAGCCTGCCTCTAACGCTTAGCGCCAGTATGCCGCCGCATCCCCTGGGGTGCCCCGGGCAATGTGGCGGCGAGCGCCCGTTGCAGGCCCTGCCCTTCCGTTTTCGCGCCTGCAGGCCGCAAGGCGCGCGTTACGCTTCGCCGTACATCTCGCGCAAGAACGTGGCAACCGGCGTGAACAGGTTGTCTTTCTCCGTAAGCTTGAAGTACTTCAGCGGTAGCTGCAGCTTGCGCTTGTCGGAAAGGTAGCGCCCGCCCGCGCGGCGCAAGGGCGTCATTTTATCGCGCGGGATGTCGATGGGTTCCACTACCAACTTGCCCGCCACCACCGACACCATTTTTATATGGTGTTCGTTGGCGAACGCCTTGATGCGCGCCTTCTCGAACAGGTTCTTTGCCGCCTGCGGCATGTCGGGGCGCTTAGCGCACATATCCTCGTAGATGTCCTCCACCGCGCCTACTGTTGCGGCGCTGGCTATCTTGCGGTACCACAGCACGCGCTCGTCGGCTTCGGGCACGTATTCCTCGGGCAAATACGTGTGACCCGGCAAGTTCACGGTGATGTCGGACAGCGCTGCCGGCAGGCCGTCGGCAGCCTTCAGGTCGCCTTCACGCGTGGCGTTTACCGCCGCGCCGAGCATTTGCGCGAACAGGTCGAAACCCACCGCCGACATGTTGCCCGACTGTTCGGCACCCATCAAGCTGCCCGCGCCGCGAATTTCCAAGTCGCGCATGGCAATGCGCATGCCGCTGCCCAAATCGGTGTGTTCATCAAGCGCCGTTAAGCGCGCCTGCGCCTCTTCGGTAAGCGTGACGTGCTCGGGGAACATGAAGTACGCGTACGCCTGCGTGGAGCTGCGTCCGACACGGCCTTTCAGCTGGTACATTTGCGCCAAGCCCAAACGCTGCGAGTCTTCGATGATCAGCGTATTGGTATGCGGGTTGTCAATGCCCGACTCGATGATGGTGGTTGCCACCA
>DJEE01000080.1:21567-21840 GCA_002431805.1 Eggerthellaceae bacterium UBA5906 | reverse complement strand
GCGTTCCCGCTGATGTACCGCAACGCGCTGGGTGCGTTTGAGAGCTTGGATCGCAACATGCTGGACGCGGCGCGTACGCTCGGGTGGTCCAACGCAAAGATTTTCGTGCGTCTGATGCTGCCGCTTTCGTGGTCGAGCATTGCCGCCGGCATGGTGCTGGCGTTTGCGCGTGCGCTGGGCGAGTTCGGCGCCACGCTGTTCATGGCGGGCAACTACGTGGGCATCACGCGCACCATCCCCATTGCCATCTACTTCGAGTGGATGAACGGCAAC
>DJEE01000080.1:1059-21482 GCA_002431805.1 Eggerthellaceae bacterium UBA5906 | reverse complement strand
GTCATCGTGTTCATCAACCTGTGGAGCGGGCATACCACCAAGTACCGCAAGCGTTCGGAGTAAATCATGAGCCTTGAAGTAGACATTGAGAAGAAGTTCAAAGGGTTCCACCTGCAGTCGCAGTTTTCGGCAGGCGACGAGACGCTGGGCTTGCTGGGTGCGTCGGGCTGCGGCAAAAGCCTGACCATGCGCTCCATCGCCGGCATCGAACGGCCCGACGCGGGCAAGATTGTGGTGAACGGTACGGTGTTCTTCGACCGAGCGCCGGGCAAGAAACCGCGCGTGGATCTAACGCCGCAACAGCGCAAAACCGCCCTGCTGTTCCAAAACTATATGCTGTTCCCCAACCTTACCGTGGCGCAAAACGTGGCCGCCGGCATTTCGAAGAACGTTGCGCCGGCCGACCGCGATGCCATGGTACAGGCGGAGCTGAAACGCTTCGGTCTGGCGGGGTTTGATAACCGCTACCCTGTACAGCTGTCCGGCGGGCAGCAGCAGCGCGTGGCGCTTGCCCGCATGCTGGCGGCCCGTCCGGGCATTTTGATGCTTGACGAGCCGTTTTCCGCGTTGGACGCGCACTTGAAAAGCGTGCTGGAACAGAACCTGGTCAGCCTGTTCGATGCGTTTGGGGGCACTATCCTGTACGTGTCGCACGACATCGACGAGGCGCTGCGTTTCTGCGATCGCATTGCCGTGGTGGAGGCCGGGCACATCATGGAGATGGGCACGGGCGATGATCTGGTGAACCGTCCGCAAAGCCAGGCGGGCATCAAGCTGTCGGGCTGCAAAAACGCCACGCCTACGGTGCGCACGGGCACCCATGAGGTATGGCTGCCGAAGTGGGGCGTTGCGCTGCGCACGCAGCAGGAGGTGCCCGAGGGCGTGAAGTGCCTCGGCGTGCGCGCATCGTATCTAGAACGCGCGGACGGGCCGGGCGACAACTGCTTCCGCATGCGCGTGGACCGCGCCAGTGATGCGCGTTTCGAGCGCACGCTGCTGCTGGGTTTCGTGGATCGCGACGGGCGCGATTTCCCCACGGTCGAGCGCACCGACGACGAGATGAAGTACCTGCACCAGCACCTGTTCTGGCGCGTAAGCAAACTTAACGCGTGCCCGGAAGACTTGCCGCACGAAGGCGAGGAGTTGTGGATCCGCATTCCCGAGGACAAGCTGTACCTGGTAGAAAAATGAGTCAAAACATGCCGGGCTGCTTTGACTTATTTGGGCCTGATGGGGCGGATGCTCGGCAGGCTAGCAATCGTGAACACGGGGGACGGAGCGGGTGTTCACGTAAGCGTTTTGGGAAATGGAGGGGCTATCGTGAACACACCCCTCCGTCCCCGCGTTCACGGTGGCCCCTCGGCCGTCCCCCGCGTTCGCACAAGCGCTGCCCCAAGCGCCCGCTTCTGTGCGATTTCGGCAAGCGGCTTTGCTTGTTCGGTTGGCGAATTGCTATCGCGACGGTTACATTGTCCTTGTCCGTGGTACAATCGGCTCTCGGAAAGAGAGGGGCTTTCATGAAAGACGGACACGGCCGCACCATCGATTACCTGCGTATATCGTTGACCGACCGCTGCAACTACCGCTGCATCTATTGCATGCCCGAAGAGGGCGTGCAATCCATGTGCCATACCGACATCCTGCGCATCGAGGAGATTGCGCACGTGGTACGCGTGTTTTCGAAGCTGGGCATCAAAAGCGTGCGCTTGACCGGCGGCGAGCCGCTGGTGCGCAAAGGCGTGGTTGACCTGGTGCGCGACATCAAGGAAACGCCGGGTATCAAGAACATTTCGCTTACCACCAACGGTGTGCTGCTGCCGCGCATGGCTGACGATTTGCGCGCGGCGGGCCTTTCGCGCGTGAACATCTCGCTGGACACGCTTGATGCCCAGCAGTTCCACGCCATCACGCGTCGCGGGTACTTGCAGGAGGCGCTTGACGGCATAGACGCTGCGCTTCGGGCGGGCTTCAACCCAGTGAAAATCAACGCGGTGGCTGTGCGCCAGCTGAACCAGGATTACCTGGCGTTCGCGAAGCTGTCCATCGACCGCCCGTTGCATGTGCGCTTTATCGAGTACATGCCGGTGGGGGAAAGCTCCGGGTCGGACGGCTGCGGCTGGGGCCCGGCCGACGTCATCAGCTGCGAAGAACTGTATGACCGCATCAACGAAGGCGCTCGCGCCGAGGGCCTGCCCGAATTGGTGCCGGCCGGCACGCATCAGCCGCTTGGCTGGGGGCCTGCGCGCTATTTCGAGTTCCCGGGTGCGAAGGGCACGGTTGGCTTCATCAGCCCTATGAGCAGGCACTTTTGCGGCGAGTGCAACCGCATGCGCTTAACGGCCGACGGCAAGCTGCGTCCGTGCTTGTTCAGTGATCGCGAATACGATGTGCGCAGCGTTTTGCGTAGCGGCAAAACCGAGGCGGAAATCGACCGGGATTTAGCGGACGTGTTCCGCACGGCGCTTGGCGCGAAGCCCGACGATCACGACGACGACATCACCGGTACCGAACGCCGCATGAGCCAGATTGGCGGCTAGATGGTTTCGCCGTTCTACGAACGGCGAATTGACTCGACGTTGCGGCTGGCTATGGCACGCCGACTTCGCACGAACCCGAAGGTTTGCGTACCAAAGTACGCGGCACCTTCGCGTTCCCGCGAATTCGACGCACCACAGCCAGCCTCACTGACTATGGTGGCGTCCCTGGTGTTTATAATCGTGCGGTAAAGAGAATCCACTTGTGCTTGTTTTAACTGTGTTCAGCGCAATGCAGGTGCCCTCACCGACTATCGTGGCGTCCCTGAGGTTTTGCTATCCCTCTCGGGAGGGTTGATTTTAAGGAGCGAATATGACTGAGCAGCAGCATTTGACGCATATCGACGAGAAGGGCGACGTGCGCATGGTGGATGTGTCCGAGAAGGCCATCACCAAGCGCGTGGCCGTGGCCGAGGGCTTCATCAGTATGCACCCCGATACGCTTGCCCTTATTGTGGAGGGCAAAGCGGCCAAGGGCGACGTGCTTGCCTGCGCGCGCGTAGCCGGCGTTATGGCGGCCAAGCAAACCAGCACGCTTATCCCCATGTGCCATCCGCTGAACATCACGAAGGCGAAGGTGGAGTGCGACCCGGTGTACGCTGGCGAGCGCGAAGACGGCCGCGTAGGCATTCACGTGACCACTACCACTGGTGTTACGGGCAAAACGGGCATTGAAATGGAGGCCCTCACCGCTGCAAGCGTGGCGTGCCTAACCATTTACGACATGTGCAAGGCCGTAGACCGTGGCATGGAAATCATGGACGTGCGCCTGCTGCTGAAAGACGGCGGCAAGACGGGCTTGTGGGAGCGCAAGGAGGTTCCGTCTGCCTAATGGCAGCCGGACCACTCGACGTTGCGGCTGGCTGTGGCATGACGACTTCGCACGTTCTCAAGGGCTCACGTACCAAAGTGCGCTTCGCCCTTGCGAACCCGCGAACTCGACGCACCACAACCAGCCTCACTGACTTTGACGGACCTGCAATTATGGGTAATCCCCTTGGACATATCCTGCTGATTGCTAACCCTGCTGCGCAGAGTGGGGCGGGGGCCGCTGCGGCCGATCGCGCGGCGGCGAATTTGCGTGCTGCGTTGGGCGATGCTGCCGTTACCGTGGTGCGCACGGCCGGGCCGCGCCACGCGTGCGCCATTGCCCAGGCGGCTGAAGGCGCAAGCACGGTAGTGGCGCTTGGCGGTGACGGCGTCATCCACGAAGTGGTGAACGGCCTGATGGGACGCCCTGCTGCTGCGCGTCCGCAGCTTGGCGTGATTCCTGTTGGCTCGGGCAACGACTACGCGCGCTCGCTGGGCGTGCCGGCGGATGTCGACAAAGCTTGCAAGGCGTTGCTAGCGGCGCAGGCGCAGCCGACGGACGTGGGGTGCGTAAACGGTGAATATTTCGCTGAAACGCTATCGTTCGGTCTGGACGCTGCCATTGCGTTGGACACTATGGAGCGCCGCAAGCGCACGGGGCGCCATGGAGCGGCGCTGTACATGGCCAGCGGCTTTGACCAGCTATTTCATCATCTTGACGAGCGTGTATATCGCTTGCAGCTTGACGATGGCCCGGTTGTGGAAGGCAAGTCCATCACGTTCGCTGTGCAAATGGGGCCGTATTACGGCGGCGGATTCCGCATCTGCCCCGCGGCGCGGCTTGACGACGGTCTGTTCAGCCTGTGCATCAGCCATCCGCCCATCAGCCCGGCGGGTGCTGCAGCTATTTTCCTGCGTGCAAAAAACGGCAACCACGTGAATTCCAAGCGCATGGAGTTTCACCAAGCGTGCCGTGTACACGTGGAATTTGAAAGCATCCCGCCCGCCCAAGTAGATGGCGAACGCATAGAAGCCAAAACCTTCGAAGCCGAAGTAAAACCAGCCGCCCTGCGCGTGCTGCGGTAGCGCGCAATGCTGCTTTTGCATTCGCGGGTTGTTCGAATTCGGCAAATCCTAGTGCCGCTTCACTTTTCTCAGCACTGCGTAGCAAATAATTGCGCCGATGGTGGTGGCTATGGTGTCTACTAGCCAGTCCATAGGGTCGCAGCTGCGGCCGGGGGTGAAAATCTGGTGGAACTCGTCGGTGACGCCGTATACGCTGCTTAGCGCGGCGGCAATGGCGGGTGCCCATTTCGACAGCGCATCTACGGGCTTCGCCACGAACAGCGCGCCGGCAGCGCCCTCGGGTTTAAGGTGGAAGCGCAGCGCGTTGGCGAGCGCCACGCCAAGCACCAGGTACTCGCAGAAGTGGCCGACAGGGCTCACGTCAACCTCGTGTCCGGTCAAGGCGAGGGCCTGCGCAGAAAGCCATTGCTTCACGGCCGAGAAAATGCCGGTGTTGTTGTCGATGTCGATGCCGCTGCGGCTGGACATATAAAAGATGAAACCCAGCATAAACGCCACGGCAATCCAAGAGATAACGCAAGCGGATTTGCGCGAGATGCGGCCGACGGCTTGCGTGTTGTTGGGGTTTTCGGCAGCGTCTGCTGCGTTCGTTACGTGTTTGCTATCAGTCATAATGCTGATAAGTCTAGCAAAACGCTTCGGCTTACATGCTGCAAGCCGAAGCGTTTCACGAAAGGCGCGGGTTCGGCGGCGCGTATCCCGCCTGCGCTACAGCTGACGCAGAACGTTCACCATCTCGATGGCGCCGGTGCCGCACTCAAAGCCCTTGTTGCCGGCTTTGGTGCCTGCGCGCTCAATTGCCTGTTCGATAGTGTCGACCGTCAGTACGCCCATCATCACCGGCACGCCCGTTGCCAGCTGCACCTGCGCGATGCCCTTCGATACCTCGTTGCACACCACGTCGTAGTGCGAGGTGGCGCCACGGATAACCGCGCCTAGGCAGATAACGGCGTCGAACTTGCCGCATTCGGCCATGCGCTTGGCCACCACGGGAATCTCGAACGCGCCGGGCACCCATGCTGCGGTGACGTCTTCTTCGGGCACGCCGTGGCGGCGCAGCGCGTCAAGCGCGCCGCCAAGCAGCTTCGACGTGATGAATTCGTTGAAGCGGGCGCACACGATGCCCACCTTCATGCCTTCGTTGATTACTTTGCCTTCGATAACGTTGATAGCCATAACGGTTTCCTTTCTGTTGTACGTTTAATGTGCAACACTTGTTGTGCTGCGTGCGGGGCGGCAAGGCGACAAAGGGGCAATCCCGAATGCCACCTTGCAGAGGGGGTTGGTATGCGGGCTGACGAGGCCACGGGTGCCAAAATGCGTTCCGCTAGTCTTCCAGGTGCTCAAGCAGATGCCCCATGCGGTGCGCTTTCGTTTGCAGATAGCGGCGGTCGTGCTCTTGCGGGGCAATCTCGATGGGCACGCGCTCGGCAATTTCCAGGTTGAAGCCCGAAAGCCCGTATACCTTGTCGGGGTTGTTCGTAAGCAGCCGCAGCGACTTGCAACCCAAGTTGCGCAGAATCTGCGCGCCGCTCCAGTATTCGCGCAGGTCAGGGGCAAATCCCAGCGCTTCGTTTGCCTCAACGGTGTCCAAGCCCTGCTCTTGCAGCTCGTAGGCGCGCAGCTTGTTCATCAGCCCGATGCCACGTCCTTCCTGGCGCATGTACAAAAGCACGCCGCGTCCCTCGGCCTCGATGGCGGCTAGTGCCGCGTGCAGCTGTTCGCCGCAGTCGCAGCGCATCGAGCCGAACACGTCGCCGGTCAAGCACTCGGAATGCACGCGACACAGCACATCGCGGCCGTCGCCGATTTCGCCCTTCACCAGCGCAACGTGCTCCTCGCCGGTGATGTCGTTCACGAACCCGTGCGCCTCAAACGTGCCGAATGCGCAGGGCAGCTGCACGCAGGCCTGCTCGTGCATGTGGTTGTCGTGCATGCGGCACCAGTCTTGCAGTTGTTTGATGGACACGATCACCAGGTTGCGCTGCCGTGCCAGCTCCATCAGCTCGGTTGTGCGCATCATGGTGCCGTCTTCGCGCATGATCTCGCAGCACAGGCCGCACTGCTTCATGCCCGCGTGGCGCATCAAATCTACGGTTGCCTCGGTGTGCCCGTTGCGCTCAAGCACGCCGCCCGCCTTTGCCACCAGGGGGAACATGTGCCCGGGGCGGCGGAAATCGCCGGGCTTCGCATCGGCGTCCACGCACTTCACGGCGGTGATGGAGCGCTCGGCCGCCGATATGCCGGTGGTGGTGGACACGTGGTCGATGCTGACGGTGAACGCCGTTTCATGGTTGTCGGTGTTTTCCGATACCATCTGCTCAAGGCCAAGCTTATGTGCAAGCTCAATACTCATGGGCATGCAAATAAGGCCCTTCGCCACGCTGGCCATCAGGTTGACGTTCGCCTGCGTGGCAAACTCGGCCGCGCAAATCATGTCGCCCTCGTTTTCGCGGTCGGGGTCGTCTACCACAATGATGACGTGCCCGGCGCGCAGTTCTTCAAGCGCCTCGGGGATGGTGTTCATGCTCATAGGGAAATCCTTTCGGGAAAGGTTGATGAAATGGGTGAAACAAATGGGGAAGATGGAGCTAAAAGCCGTTGGCAGCAAGGAAATCCAAGGTCAGTGGCGGGGAAGTGGCCACGCTTTCGCGAGGTTCTGCAGCGTTGTGGAACGTGCTGACCGCGGCTGATGCACTATTGTTGTACAGCAAACGTTGCACATACTTGCCCACCACATCGTTCTCCAGGTTCACGGTGCTGCCGGGTTGGGCGTTCCCAAGCGTGGTTGCGGCCGCGGTGTGCGGGATGACGGAAACTTCAAACGCGTCGGCAAACAGGTTTGCCACCGTTAAGCTGATGCCGTCGACGGCAATAGACCCGCGCAGCACCACCAGCGCCAAAACGTCTGCGGCGGCTTCAATGGTGTAGCGCACGGCGTTCTGATCGCGCTTGATGCGCCGCACCCTGCCTGTGCCATCGATGTGGCCCGACACGATATGCCCGCCGAAACGTCCGTTTGCGGCCATGGCGCGTTCAAGGTTCACGGTGCTGCCTGCCCGCAGCGCGCCTAAGTTGGAATGCGAAAGCGTTTGCGGCATAACGTCGGCGGTAAAGCTGCCGGGGGCAATGCTGGTGGCCGTCAGGCACACGCCGTTCACGGCGATGCTGTCGCCAACGTGCGAGTCTTCCAGCACGTGCTGCGCGGCAATGACCAGCTGCCCTGCGCGTCCGGGGGCGGGAGTGCGCACAACGCGCCCCGTTTCCTCTACGATACCGGTGAACATGGCGCACCCCCTTGCGCAGCAGGGGCGGGCGCTTCGGCGGCTTTGCGGTACGTGGGCGTTTGATCGGCAACGCGCGCGGCACCTGCTGGGGCGAACGAAAGCTTCACATCATTGCCGAGCACGCACGACGCTGCGCGACCAAGCGCAACGGCGTCGCTCATGCGTGCGGCCCCCGTGCCGGCCACGGGGGCTGGCGCCGCCGCTCCGCCAATAACTTTCGGCGCAATATACGCAACCGCTTCGTTGACCAGGCCTTCATCGAAAAACGCCCCGTGAATACGCGCCCCGCCTTCAACAAGCACAGAATCGATGCCGCGTTTCCCTAGCGTCTGCAAAAGCTCTCGCACATCAACATGGCCGCTGGCATTTTGCGCAACTCGCAGCACCTCAACGCCCTGCGCTACAAGCCGCGCCGCCTTGACACCCGCATCGGTTGCAGGGTCGTTAACGCTGGTACACGTGGCAACCAACAGCGGCGCGGTACCTTCCGCACACGAGCGAACCAGCGCGCAGCCCTCGGGGATGCGCAGGCGCGAGTCTAGCACCACGCGCACAGGCTGGTTGCCAGCTGCGCCGTTGCGGCGGCACGTGAGCAGCGGGTCATCGGCAAGCACGGTGTTGATGCCCACGGCAATGGCTGCCAAACGATGGCGCAGCTCGTGGCCGTCGGAGCGCGCTTCAGGGCCGGTCACCCATTTCGCATCGCCCGATGCACAGGCGATTTTGCCGTCGGCGCTCATAGCCCATTTCGCCACTACATAGGGCATGCCGGTGGTGATGAAGTGGAAGAACACGGGGTTAAGCTGGTCGCACTCATCGCGCAACACGTCGATGTCCACGCGAATGCCCGCGGCTCGCAGCGCGGCAACGCCGCCGCCGGATACAAGCGGGTTTGGGTCGCGGCTGCCCACTACCACGCGTGCAATCCCTGCCGCAATGAGCGCATCGGTGCACGGTGGTTGCTTGCCGGTGTGGCAGCACGGTTCAAGCGTCACGTATGCGGTAGCTCCTTGCGCGGTGCTGCGAGTGGGGTCAGCGGCGGGAGAGGCTCCGCCTGGTTCGCCGACCGGCTGGCAAGCGGGTGCGCCGCCTTGGGGGCCGGTTCCTGCGCGTCGCGCACAATCGGCAAGCGCGTTGCGCTCGGCGTGCGCCTGCCCATAGCGCGCATGCCAGCCTTCGCCGATGATGTGCCCGTCGCGCACCAGCACGCAGCCCACCAGCGGGTTTGGGTTCGTCCAGCCCGCTCCGCGCCAAGCAAGCTCAATGGCACGGCGCATGAAGCGCGCATCGTCAATCGGGGACGCTGCTGCGCCTGATGCCGTGTACGTCGCGTCGCCGCGCGAGGCATTCGATGCAGTCGCGCTTGCCGCTTGTTCCTTTCCTGATTGTTGTTCGGATATGCCTGCCATGGGGTGCCCTTTCTCTCGTAGCCACCCTGCGAGGTCCAGGCATGAAAAACGCCCGCAGGGAATCTGCGGGCGTAAACAAGCAACGATAAAGCCGGCAAGCTGCGTTTTCAACGCTTGGCAAGCGGCATTGTGCTGCGGTGTGAACCGCGGCGCGCATGGGCTTTGGGGTCGCATGCGCTCGTGCTTCTGTTCTTCCATCCGGACTGTAACCGTTGGTCCTGGAGTTTCACCAGGTCAGCCTCTTGTTGCTCTGCGCATCCGACCAGGTCGGACGAGCAAGCTTCCATAAGGGTCGCGGACTTCGCAAATCTCCACGCGCAGCGCGGATTCGCGTTACCGCCAGTGAGGAATTGCACCTCGCCCTGAACAGATATCTTGGCTGCGAGTATAGGCCTACCCTCAGCGCTGTGCAAGAAAAAAGTTTGCCAATGGTTGCAAATCTATCAGCCATAGGTTTTGCTCATAGCCAGGCTACGAGAAACGCGGCCGCATATTCGGTGGGACAGCGCACCCGGTGCGCTGTCCCAGTTTCGCTTGGCGTCTGGCAACAAAAAACGGCACCTCGATAGATGCCGTTTCGTATGCGTTGTTCGCGTTGCTAGTCTAGGCAAGCGCTGCAGTTCGTTTCGTCGCCGAACAGCAGGTTGTGCTCCTCGCCGTCAAGCGCGTCGCGCGCCTGGTCGCGCAGGTTATTCATGCCGGAAAGGAACTGGCGGTACAAGATGAGCACCAGGTAGCGGCCCATGGTGGTCAGCGTCAGCTCGTCGCGGTTGTCGGTGGCAAACGCGCGGTGCGCACGGAAGAACGCCATCTCGGCGGGCAGCAGCGTTTCGATGCTTTGCCCGAATTGCTGCTTGAAGTCGCGCTTATCTAGCCGCAACTGGTACAGGTGCAGCAGGAAGTAGTAACGTGCCAAGTCGCGCTTGCTCATGACGCACTTGCCCATGATGGACATGTGACCAGCCTCGATGGCCTCGTTGTACTCCTTCAGGCTGAACGTGTTCACGTACAGCGCGCCGTTGAGGTGCGTGATGGAGCCTGACCCGATGCCCGGATATTCGTTGTACGCAACCTGCAGCTCCTCGGCGTAGAGGTTGTGGTCGTGATGTCCCTCGTGGTTCAGACGGTTAAACGTCCAGATGGTGTCGCGGCTGAAGAACGGATGCTCGCCGCCACACAGCACCTCGTCGAGGATCTGGTAGTAGCGGAACTCGCGGTTGTAGTCCATGTTGCCCAGCGATTTTTCCATTTTGCGCGTGGTGGCGCTGGAAACGTATAGCGGGCTGAACGTGGTTTGGCGCGCCCCGCAGGCCACGATTTTCTCCAGGTCGTTGATCAGGATGTCTTCCGTTTGGTTCGGGAAGTTGAAGATCATGTCGACGTTGATGGAGTCGAAATAGGGTGCAGCCTGGCCGATGCGCTCGAAAATCTCTTCGCCGCTGCCGTACTTCTTGTAGCGGTCCATTTGCTTGAGCAGATCGTTGTTGAAGCTTTGCACACCGACGGACAAGCGCTGCACGCGGCCCTGCAGTTCAGACAGCCACGGGTCCATCAGGTGGTTCGGGTTCGTTTCCACGCCCACTTCTTTGATGTGGAAGTTGTCGCGGGCAAGGTCGATGGTCTCGCACAGCTCGTCAAGCAAAATGGTGGGCGTGCCGCCGCCGAAGTACAGCGTTTCGAAATCCCAGCCGCGCTCTTTGAGCATCATCATCTCGCGGCGCAGGTTTTTGAAGTATTCGCGGGCGATGTCCTCGTGGAACACGTAGCGGTTAAAGCTGCAGTACGGGCACAGGACCTGGCAAAACGGAACATGCAGGTACAGCATGTACTTCATGCCTGGCTTCGGGTCCGGGAAAAAGTGCTCGTCGGTGGGCTTCAGGTCAAGATGACGCTTCGTCATCCCCTTGACCAAGTTCGTTAAAAATCGTTCGGAAAGCATGAGCGCCCCTTACGCATCGTAGCTTCAAATTCGGTAAGCGTACATTTTAGACCTTTGGACGGTAGAAAGTCGGTCAGGGCAAATAAACGGAAATGACGAACACAAACGCCTTGACAACGTTACGAACAGGTTTCAATAAGGTGCGCAACTGACTCATCGTTGCCTCGCTCAAGCCGGGCAGCAAGGGCCGCGTTGCCTGCCGGTCTTGTTTCCATTCGCTTCTGAAATGCGGTATAGTGATATTTCCGTGAGTTTTTGTGCGGCCGCACAAAAACAAAGGAGACTCATCAACTTCGGAAAAAGGGGAAAGCCACATGGATTTCAATGCATGGCTTGTCGACGTCACCGGTGAAATCGACGGCTTCATGTACACGTACATCCTGCTCATTTTGCTGGTTGCAACGGGCGTGTACTTCACCATCCGCACGCGCGGCGTGCAGATTCGCTTCATCAAGGACATGTTCAAGCAGCTCACCGAGAAAAAGCACGTGCAGGGCGAGCGCTCCATTTCGTCGTTCCAGGCGCTGATGGTGTCCACCGCAAGCCGCGTGGGCACGGGCAACATCGCCGGCGTGGCCACGGCCATCGCCACCGGCGGCCCGGGCGCCGTGTTCTGGATGTGGCTCATGGCGCTTGTGGGCGCCGCATCGGCGTTCGTGGAGTCCACGTTGGCGCAAATCTGGAAGGTGCGCGGCGTCGACGGCGAGTTCCGCGGTGGCCCGGCCTACTATATTCACCAGGCGCTTGGCAGCCGCAAAATGGGCGTGGTGTTCAGCGTGCTGCTTATCCTGTGCTTCGCGTTCGGCTTCAACGGCTTGCAGGCGTTCAACGCATGCAGCGCGCTTGAGTACTACATTCCCGACTACGCCACCAACGGTGTGGCCGTGGCTGCCGGCCTGGCGCTGGTGGTGTTCACCGCTGGCGTTATCTTCGGCGGCTCGAAGCGCATCAGCGTGATCACGTCCATCATCGTGCCGGTGATGGCCATGGCCTATATCGCCATTGCGCTGTGGACCACCATTACCAACATCACGTGGCTGCCGGCTGTTTTCGGCCTTATGTTTGAAAGCGCGTTCGATATGCAGTCCATCTTCGGCGGTTTTGCCGGCTCGGTGGTTATGCTGGGCATCAAGCGCGGCCTGTACTCCAACGAGGCTGGCATGGGCTCGGCTCCGAACGCCGCCGCAACGGCCAGCGTGTCGCATCCGGTGAAGCAAGGCCTCGTGCAAAGCCTGTCGGTGTACATCGACACGCTGCTTATCTGCACGTGCTCGGCCATGATGGTTCTGGTGTTCTACGTGCAGGACCCCGAGGCGGCGCAGGCACTCAACGGCATGCCGCTCGTGCAGATGGCCGTGAACAACTCCGTAGGCCCCATCGGCATCCACTTCATCACGTTCGCCATCTTCATGTTCGCGTACTCCAGCCTCATCGGCAATTACTTCTACGCCGAGTCCAACTTCCGTTTCATCAAGAACGACTCCAAGGCAGCGCTGATCGTGTTCCGCCTGGCGTGCCTGGCCGTTATCTTCTACGGCGCGGTGAACAGCTTCGACTTGGCGTGGAACCTGGCCGACATCTTCATGGGCTTGATGGCCATGGTCAACCTGGTGGCCATTTTGCTGCTGGGCAAATGGGCTTTGGCAGCGCTGAAGGATTACTCCGAGCAGCGCGCCGCGGGCAAAGACCCGGTGTTCGTGGCCGACAACATCCCCGGCCTTCCGAAAACCGAGTGCTGGCATTTGGATGAGGTGAAGGACTTTGGCGAGGCTCCCGTAAAGGAATACTTCGAAGAAGCCGTAGACGTAGAGGTTGATAAAGCCTAACGCGCGCAATGTGCGCCGCGCTTGGCGGCGGCATTTTGCTGGGGTAGTCGACACTTCCATAACCAATAGACGCGCCACCTGGGTTTCCGGGTGGCGCGTTTGCATGTTTGAGAGTTAGTGGGAAGCGAACGCCAGGCTTGCTGCAAGTTTTGGGCGGAATAAGAACGCGCGGGGGTGCGTTCGTGCACGTTTTGGGACCAGTGTGAAAGGGATCGCGGGGACAAGCGTGTGGTTGTTGCAAGTTTCGGGGCTAGTGAGAAACAGTTTCCTCACTAGCCCAAGAATCGGCATCCGTACGCTGTGGCAACACGTCGTGGCTGCTGGATGCGGCTGCTAGAACAGGGAAATTTGCTGAGGTTCCGAGGCGTACTTGCAGACGATTTCGTCATCAAGAAACGCAATCTCGTGCGATTCCCATTGCTTGATGGGCGCGATGAAGTGCATCCCGTCCTGCCAAAACACCAGGTTAGACCCCACCATGCCTGCGCACACGCCGCCGCATACGTTCGAAAATTCTTCTTCGGTAGGCAGCTGCATGGTGTGAGCGCTAGGGGAGGGGCCGCCGAAGTAGTACGGCGACAAGTCAAGCGCATCTTCAGGTGCGAACCCCGCCTGCGCCACGGCGTCAACGTTTTCAAGCCTGTCGGACGCGGCAGTCAGCGTGTGGCATGCTTCGTCGAAATCGAACGAGGCTTCCGCCAAAAGTTTCGTCTTAAGCGACGCGCGCATAGTTTCGGCCACGTCGTCTTGCGCGCACAGTGCGGCTTCAAGCACGCGAGCGTCGTCGGCGCAGGTGAAGCGCCCGACAACGCGTGCCGCGCGAGCGCCTTGCTCAAGTAAGCGCTCAATGCCGCGCGTTTCGCTTGAAATGCCTGCCTTCACGTAACCGGGCGCAAAATATGCCAGGTACACGTAGTGCGGCGTTTGGTTGTACTCGCGTTGCTGTGGCGACACGTAGCTGCTGAAGTAAAACGAGGGGTTGAATCCCGTTGCCTCGATGCACGCCGGGCACATGTCTTCCTTGCTGTCGGGCAAAAGCTCGGCGTTAAGCGGGCAGGTGCTTTTCTCGTACGTGTGCAGGTCGAAACGGCCGATGCAATGACGTTTGGGCAGGCGCCGCAGCGAAAACGTGCGCCCTAAAACGGGGACGTACTGCACCGTGCTGTCGGCAAGATCGTTTACGGTAAGGTATGGCCCGTCGGTGCTAAAGCCGTAACCAGCCAATATAACAGTATCGGTTCCGAACAGGTTCGGCATGGGAAGTCCTTTCGTAACGCAAGTGGAGTGCAACGTGCAGGTAAGGCGCACCGTCGTGCGGGCAAAGTACAACGCGCAGACAATACGCAAGCGTGACTAAGGCGCAAGGCGCAGCCAAGGTGCGGTGTGCGGCAAGGCTCGCAGTGCAGCTCAAGGCTCGCAGTGCAGCCCAAGGCGCAGCGTGCAGGTAAGATGCGTCGTAAACGGGCCACAGCGTAAACACGGCGCGACGCGTGGCACTCTGCTTGCTGGCTTTGTGTTATGCGCATCATATATCACGAATCAAACGACCGCGGTCTGTTCATGCTCTTTTTCGTGGCCGATTTTGCATGGTGTACTGCGAGACAATTCGCTTGCTGGTTTTGTATCACGCGCATCATATCCTAGCGGTGGGCGATTAGCGGCCTGTTTGCGCACCTGAGGTGAAAAACTGGCACGAATCGCCTATTTCCGGGATATTAGCGCAGGCTTCAGAGGGGAAACCATGCAGAAAGGTTACTCGACCTGGTGTTTTGGAACGCGAAAGATGTTTCGTATGCAAGTTTGGCACCGATAGCAATGTCTAACATTCCGGAAATAGGCGATTCGTGCCAAAAAATGCGTCTGGGTGCGCAGAAGCTTGGGCGCATTTGGGTTGCGTGCGGCGATGACATTAAGCATTACGCATGGCGATGGCGTTTAGGATTATGTACGGTGATGATAGTAAGCATTGCGTGCGGCGCTGAGGTTTGGATCGAGTGGCGATGGGGCCATTCACCATGTGCGGGCACCGTCGCGCCGCGCAAGCCGCTGCCGCACCGCACAAGCCGCCGTTGCACCGTACAAGGAAAAAGTTCCCGTAAAGTCGTTGCTTTATCACTCTACTGTGCTAAAGTAGCTACCGGTACATGAGGCACATGAAGATGTACTGGCTGTCATAAGCTCCGAAAGGCGGTGTGCTGGTCAACGAACTCGTTGGGCGCTGCAACCGGGCGCGGCAATGAGCGAAGATGCGGCTGCTTGGACGGGGCGCGGGCCAGCTGGGCATAACGAAAGGTAGGATGAACCGCATGAATTACGTGACGCCTTCGGGCTTTCGCGACGTGCTTACCGATGAGGCGGTGCTGCGCGAACAAGCCGCGCAGGCGGTGCAGGCGAACATGGCGAAGGCGGGCTATCTGCCTGTGGAAACGCCGACGCTTGAGGTGATGAACGTGCTGCAAGCTGGCGGTCGTTTGCCCGGAACGCCGTTCAAGTTGTTCGACGCGCGCGGCGACCTGCTGGCCATGCGTCCCGACGTCACGCTGCAGATTGCGCGCATGTGCGCAACGCGCCTGGCCGGGCAGCCCGGCCCGTTTCGCTTCCGCTACATGCAGCGCGTGTTCCGCGAGGCCGAGGGCCAAACGCAGGCCGAGCCGCGCGAAACCACGCAGATGGGCGTGGAGCTTATCGGCGAGTGCGGCGCGGCGGCCGATGCCGAGGTAGTGGGCCTGCTGGCCGAGTCGCTTAAGCTGGCGGGCGTGCGCAACTTCAAGATTGCGCTGGCGTCCGTAAGCGTTCTGCGCGCGCTGCTGGCCACGTGCGGCGCCACCCCGCAGTGGCGCGCCGCGGTGCTTGACGCGTACCACACCTCGAACTTCGTCACGCTCGATGAGCTTACCCAAGGCGAAGGCGCGCAGGGTGTGCCGCCTGTGTTTGCCCAGGCCATCGGCAAGTTGGCGCGCATCCGCGGCGGGCGCGAGGCCATTGACGAGGTGCGGGCGCTTGTGGCGCCGTTGGGGTGCGAAACGGGCCTTGACAGCTTGGACGAGGCGTGCGACCTGCTTGAACGTGCAGGCTTGGCCGACAGCATCCAGGTGGACTTCTCCGTTATGAGCAGCTTCGACTACTACACGGGCATCGTGTTCGAGGCCTATGCGCCCGGTCTGGGCGCCCCGCTGGGCAGCGGTGGGCGCTACGACAACACCATCGGCGCGTATGGCGAAGGTCGCCCGGCGGCTGGTTTCGCGTTCTTCCTGGAACGCGCCATGGCTGCAGCTGCTGCGGCCGACGAACGTGAGGCCGCCGGCAACGCTGAGCGCCCGTTGCGCATTGCCGTGCCGAAAGGCTCGCTTAATGCCGACTCCATCGCGTGCTTGGCGGCGTGCGGCTTAGACGTCACGGGTCTCGATAACCCTGGCCGTCAGCTGATCATCCGCAACCCGGGCGTGGAATACATCATCGTGCGCCCTTCGGATGCGCCCGCGTTTGTGGAGCTAGGCGCGGCTGATTGCGGCATCTGCGGCGAAGATTCCCTGGTGGAGGCGCAGCCCGACGTGGTGGAGCTGGCTGACTTGAAGTTTGGCGCGTGCCGCTTCATCGTGGCCGAGCCCGCCGGCGCGGCTGAGAAAACCGCCGAACACTACCGCCGCTTGGGATCCATCCGCATTGCCACGAAGTACCCCAACATCACGCGCGCGCACTACGCGAAAACGGGCACGCAGGTTGAGATTGTGAAACTGCACGGAAACATCGAACTGGCACCATTAACAGGGCTGGCCGAGCGCATCGTCGACATCACGGCAACCGGCACCACGTTGCGTGAAAACAACCTGGTCATCGTGGAAGACGTGCTTGCGTCAACGGCGCGCTTCTTCGCTAACGGCACCTCCATGCGCACCGACCCGCGCATTGTTGCGCTGGCAGATGCCATGCGCGCGGGTGCCGCGGCAGGCAAGTGGGAGGCCACGGTTATCGCAGGCGGCGTGCAGTCGCCGGCAGAACCGCAGGCGTAAGGCACGCGGGCAATACGCGGCAGCCAGCGCAAAGCAGCGCAAACGCCGCAAAAACGCCGCCATTGGGAACAGCAGGCAATAGGCGAAATGCGCCGTTCGCGGTACCATGGCAAGGCATACGAAGGCAACGAGCCGGGGCAAACGCTTCAGCTGCTTTATACAGAAAGAAGGACATTATGCGTCGCGTTATCCTGAACACCGACGAGAAATTCTCCAACAAGCACCTCAAGCGCACGGGCGCGTTCAACGCTCGCGCCATGGAGGCGGCCACCAACATCATCGAGCAGGTGCGCGAGCAGGGCGATGCGGCGCTGCGCGAGCTTACCGAGAAGTTCGACGGCGTGAAAATCGACAACTTCCGCGTGCCGGCCGAGGCCATTGCGGCAGCTGCTGCGCAGGTTGACCCGAAAACGGAAGCCGCGCTGCAAAAGGCCGCAAAGCAAATCCGCGAATTCCACCAGCGCCAGGTCAAGCAAAGCTGGTTTTCCGTGCGCGAAGACGGCGCGCTGGTAGGCGCGAAGGTTACGCCGCTTGAAAGCGTGGGCATCTACGTGCCCGGCGGCCGCGCGCTGTACCCTTCCACCGTGCTCATGAATGCCCTGCCCGCCGCGGTGGCCGGCGTTGAGCGCATCGTGTGCGTTACCCCGCCCACGAAGGACGGCTCCATTGACCCGGTGGTGCTTGAGGCGTGCCGCCTGGCCGGCGTTACGGAAATCTACACGGTAGGCGGCGCACAGGCCATTGCCGCGTTGGCTTACGGCACCGAGTCCATCGAACCGGTGTGCAAGATCACAGGCCCGGGCAACGCGTTTGTGGCGGCCGCGAAGAAGATCGTGTCCGGCGATGTGGGAATCGACATGATTGCCGGCCCGTCCGAGGTGTGCGTTGTTGCTGATGAAACGGCCGATCCGGCTATGGTGGCCATCGACCTTATGGCCCAAGCCGAGCACGACCCGTTGGCAAGCTGCTACCTGGTCACCTTCAGCGAGGAATACGCCAACAAGGTGGAGGCCGCTATCGAGCAGCACATGAAGTCCTCCACGCGCGCCGAAATCACCACGGCGTCGCTTGCCGACCAGGGCCTCATCGTCATCTGCGCTTCCATGGAGCAGGCTATCCAGTCGGTGAACGTCATTGCTCCTGAGCACCTTGAGCTGCACTTCGACGGTGCGTTTGAGCAGCTTGGCGCCATTCGCAACGCTGGCGCCATCTTCGTGGGCGAATGGACGCCCGAGGCCGTGGGCGATTACGTGGCTGGCCCGAACCACACGCTGCCCACCGGCGGCACGGCGCGCTACGCCTCGCCGCTTTCCACCGACGAGTTCATCAAGCACTCCAGCGTTATTCAGTACTCCGCAAAATCCCTGGCAAACGACGCTGACGCCGTTATCGCCATTGCCAAGCACGAGGGCCTGTGGGCACACGCTCGCAGCGTAGAGCTGCGCAAGGCGCTGGTGGAAACGGGCGACATGTTCGGGTTGGACGGCACGAATGAATAGCGTGCGCGCGTCTGCTCCGCAGCTGGCCGACATCACGCCCTACGACCCGAAATACCTTCCGGCGCGGGCGTACCTGTCGGCCAACGAGAACCCCTCGGACGTGGAAACCGAGGTGCGCAACGAAATTAAGCGCGAGATCAACAAGGTGGCGTTCAACCGCTACCCCGATCCGCTGGCAAACGAGCTGCGCGACATGATCGCCGAGGCCAACGGCCTTGACCGCGATTGCGTGCTGGTGGGCAACGGCGGCGATGAGCTGCTATTCAACATCGCGCTGGCGTGGGGTGGCCCGGGGCGCAAGTTTTTGAATATGCCGCCAACGTTTTCGGTGTACCAGAACAACGCCGAGCTTACCAACACCGAAGTGGTGAACATCCCGCGTCGCGCCGACTACTCCATCGACGAAGACGCGGTGCTTGCGCGCGTGGCGCAGGGCGACATCGACTACGTTATTGTGACCAGCCCGAACAACCCCACGGGCGATTTGGCCGACGAGCGCTTCGTTTTGCGCTTGCTTGAGGCAACTGATGCGCTGGTCATGGTTGACGAGGCGTACTTCGAGTTCTCGCGCGGCACGGTGCGCCCGTATTTGGCGGCCCACAAGAACCTGGTCATCTTGCGAACGTTCTCCAAGGCGTTTTCGCTGGCGGGCGTGCGCGTGGGCTACCTGCTGGGAAACCCCGAGGTCATCCGCGAGTTTATCAAGGTTCGCCAGCCGTATTCGGTAGACGCCGTGTCCCAGGCCATCGCGCGCGTGGTGTATCGCAACCGTGCAAAGTTCGAGCGCGGCATCATACAGATCATCGATGAACGCGCCCGCGTGTTCGAGGCGCTCGCGCAGCTGCCGGGCGTTGTGGCGTACCCTTCGAACGCTAACTACATCTTGTTCCACGTTGAAGGCGCGGGTCAGGTGTGGCAGCAGCTGTACGATCGTGGCATTTTGGTGCGCGATTTCAGCCGCTCGGCCATGCTTGAGGATTGCCTGCGCGTGTCTATTGGCAGCCCCGAGGAAAACAGCGAGTTTTTGAGCGCGTTGCGCGAGATTTTGGCGAAGTAAGCGGCGGAGGAGCACGGCATATGAGCGAACGCACGGCGCGCATTTCGCGCACTACGAAGGAAACCGATATCGAGCTGTCCGTTGACCTGGATGGCACGGGCGTTACGGATGTGGAAACGGGCATCGGGTTTTTCGACCACATGCTCACGGCGTTTGGCCGCCACGGCTTGTTCGACCTGTCGGTGCGCTGCGATGGCGACCTTGAGGTTGACGGGCATCACTCGGTGGAAGACGTGGGCATCGTTATGGGGCAGGCGTTCGCGCAGGCGCTTGGCGACAAGCGCGGCATTCGCCGCTTCGGGGACATCGCGCTGCCCATGGACGAGGCGCTCATTTTGGCAGCCGTGGACATTTCGGGCCGTGGCCAGCTGTTTTGGGATGCGCAGGTGCCACCGGTGATGGTGGGTAGCTTTGACGCTACGCTGGCGAAGGAGTTTTTCATCGCGTTCGCCGCCAATGCGGGCGTTACGCTGCATGTGCGCCAACTGGCGGGCGAGAACACGCACCACGTGATCGAGGGCATGTTCAAGGCCGTGGCGCGCGCCATGCGCCAAGCCTGCGAGCCCGATCCCCGCATGGGCGACGCGCTGCCGTCAACGAAGGGAATGCTGTAGCTGCGGTTCCCGTGTTCGCGGCGACGGCAGTTCGAGCGCCGGCGCCGCCCCTTCGGCCTTCCGGTTCCGCTCGTCGGATTCGCTGCGGTTGCATGTACTAGCCTACGAGTTTTGAGAGACGTCTATGATTGCTGTTGTTGACTACAAAAAGGGCAACTTGCTGTCGGTTGAACGCGGGTTGCGCGCGGCGGGTGCGGAAGCCCGCATCACGGCCGACGCTGCCGAAATTGCCGCTGCCGATGGCATCGTTCTGCCGGGCGTGGGCGCGTTCGCCGATGCAGCGGCAACCATGGTTGAGCTGGGGCAAATGGACACCATTGCCGCCCGCATCGCCCAGGGCGTGCCGTTTTTG
>DJEE01000080.1:174-1016 GCA_002431805.1 Eggerthellaceae bacterium UBA5906 | reverse complement strand
CTCGGCGAGCACCTGCTGTTTTCCGAAGGCACCGAAGGCGCAGGCGCTGCCGGCAATCCGCAGGGTTTAGGCGTGCTGCCCGGTTGCGTTGACCGCATGCCCCGCGAAGATGCGCAGGGCAACGTGTTCAAGGTACCGCACGTGGGCTGGAACACGGTTGATTTCGCGCCGGGCGCCGAAGAAAACCCCCTGTTCGCGGGCATTTCCTCGGGCACGTATTTCTACTTCACGCACAGCTACATTGCCCCGGACGGTCCCTACGCCATCGCGTACACCACGCATAGCGTCACGTTCCCCTGCGCTGTGCAGAAGGGCAACGCGTTCGGTGTGCAGTTCCATCCCGAGAAAAGCTCGGATGCGGGTGCGGCGGTGCTGCGCAACTTCGTGAACATCGTCAATGCTGCGGGCGTGCCCGCATCGCAAAACTAGGAGGCTTTCATGTACCTGCTTCCCGCAATCGACATCTTAGGCGGCAAAGCCGTGCGCCTGGCAAAGGGCGACTACAACCAGGTAACTGTGTACAACGACGACCCCGTTGCGCAAGCGCGCGCCTTCGAGGCGGCCGGAGCGCAGTGGGTGCACGTGGTTGACCTGGACGGTGCGCGCACGGGCGTGCCCGAGAACATCGCCATTGTGGAGCGCATCGTGCGTGAAACGTCTTTGCAGGTGGAAATCGGCGGCGGCATCCGCAGCTTGGAAACGCTGCAGCGCCTGGCTGACGTGGGCGCGGCGCGTATGGTGCTGGGAACGGCGCTTGTGAACGACCCCGACCTGGCGCGCGCAGCCGTTGCCGCCGTGGGCGGTGACCGTCTTACGGCCGGCATCGACGCGAAGGGCGGGGA
>DJEE01000080.1:0-125 GCA_002431805.1 Eggerthellaceae bacterium UBA5906 | reverse complement strand
AAGGGCGGGGAAGTGGCCGTTTCGGGCTGGATCGAGGGCTCGGGCGTTGCCGCCACCGACCTGGCGCGCGCCATGAGCGAAGCCGGCTTTGTGCACATCGTGTACACCGACATCGCGCGCGACGG
>DJEE01000174.1:11404-17389 GCA_002431805.1 Eggerthellaceae bacterium UBA5906 | reverse complement strand
GGAAATATCAGAACCGCGGCCGAACAGCGCGTTTTCGTACAGCACTTTTACGATATCGCCCTCAAAGTACACATCACCAGAAACCGCGCCGCCAGCTGCAATGGTGCCGGAGTCAAGGGCATTGTCGCTGTTGGCGTAATACGTGCAGGAGCGCTGCGCACCCTGCGCATCCTCGCCTTTCCAGTCGTAGGGATTAAACGTTGCCTGGTCGCTTCCGTTGTTTTGGTACGTTACCGTCACCTGCGTAATGGGCGAACCATCGTAATTCGTCAGCCCCGTCACCACGCTATCGACGCTTAAGACCAAGCCGCTTTTCAGCGTAATGGAGTTACCGGTAGAGGCAGATTCGACCTGGGAGTTACTATCTTCGCTTGAAGGTGCGCTTGCCTGCTGATCAGCTGCTTCGGGTGCAACGGAGCTGCCCGAGAACGCATCATCCACCGCTTTGCTGTAGACGCTTTGCGTGTAGAGAACCACGGCAAAAGACACCACGCAGATGATTACGCCTGCAATAGCCAACCCTTTGCCGCTTTTCTTACCTCGCAGCGTGCTTACAAGGCCAACGACCGCAAACACTAAGCCAAGTACTGCCAGCAAAGCAGAAAAGTTGTTAATGATAGGTAGAAACGAGGTGCACAGCGCAACGATGCCAATCACAAGCCCCGTAATTGCCATAGCCGACTTGCCTTGCGATGCTCCAGATACGGTATCCGACATAGTTTTCCTTTCCCTTACACCAATTGACATGCGAAAACGCTTTCAATAGTAGGGAAAGTAAGCTTGCGTTTCATTAGCTGTCAGCTACGATACGCAAGCTTTTAGGCAAAAGAAATGCCGGCCCCGTGAGGTGGGGCCGGCATGGAATTAGCGCGAAACGCCAGCTAGCAGCTTATTCGGATTCGTTGCTTTCTTCGGAATCCTCTGCTGCTTCAGACTTTTCGGACTTTACCGTCTCGGGTTTTTCGGACTCTGCTGCTTCGAGCGCTTCTACTGCGGCTGCCTCAGTAGCCGTTTCAACCGGCTCGACGGCGTCGAGCTCAAGCATATCGGCGCTTTCGCCCTCTGCAGGTGCTGAGGCTTCCGCGGTGGCGGCAGCGGCCTCGGCGGCCTCTGTCAGCTCCGCCGCGCGCGCAGCGGCACGTTCGGCGGCCTCAGCGGCGGCACGTGCAGCTTCTTTTGCCTGCTTAGCAGCCTCAGCGGCGGCAATCTGCGCGTTTTCCACTTCAACTTCCTGGGCAACCTGCTCAACAGGCGCATCGTCGCGCACCATGCGCACGGCAAAGTGAGCATCGGACGAACCGGGCGCCAAACGCGTTGCCAGCGCACCGCGGCCGCACAGCTTCTCAAGCTTGAAGTGCTTGCCGGCGGCGCTTTCCAAGAACGCCTTGACCACGCCGGCGTTTTCCTCGCGCGTTACCGTGCACGTGGAGTATGCAAGCGAGCCGCCAGGGTTCACGTGCAGCGCGGCGGCCTTCAGCATGCCCAGCTGCGTTTTCGTGAAACCGGGCATGTCGTGTTCCTGCACGCGCCAACGAATCTCGGCGTGGCGGCGCAGCGTACCCAAGCCGGAACACGGCGCGTCAACGAACACGAAATCGAACATGCGACCAGGCATGACGTAATCAAGCTCAAGCGCATCGCCCGTAAAGGCCTCAGTTACCATAACGCCGTACTGCTCGGCACGCTTTTCCAGCAAACGGGTTTTATACGCATGATTATCGATGGTGACGTACTCATCAATCTGCGAACCGTATTTGCGCACGGCATTCGACTGCAGCAAGATAGTTTTGGTGGCACGCCCCGCACCAACCTCAAGCAGGCTTGCGGGCTTTCGCTCGGGCAGAATGTTCGCCGCAACCATTTGCGCCGCCGCGTCGGACACCAGCATCTTGCCCTGGTCGATTTGACGCTCAAGCGCCGGCACCAACAACGCACGGCTTTCCGGAACGCGCAGGCAACCAGGCACGTCGATGTCGCCAAGCGTAACCGGCTCGGCCACCTCTTCGGCACGTTCAAACGCCTTAAGCACGTGCTCATCGTCAACCTTGCATGCATTCACGGCAACGAACAGCGGGGCCTGCTCGTTAGATGCGCGCATGAAATCGATGGCGGCCTGCGGGCCCATGTCCTCCATGAGCTTGCGAGCCATCCAACCGGGGAACGCCTGCGTACGCGCAAGCGCATCGATATCGGTTGCGGGGTTGCCGAACGGGAAGTCAAGGCGCAGGCGCACCACCTTATGCAGCACTGCGTTTGCCACGCGGGCAGCCGGGCCCGGGCTGAACGATTTCACCAGTTCAACGCCCTGGTCAACGGCAGCGTGCGCTTCTTTGCCCAAGAAAATCAGCTCGTAGGTGGAAATCTGCAGCGCATCGCGCGTTTCGCGGAACACGTCCTCGGGCGTGTCAAGCGCACGATCGATAATCTCGTCAAGCGTGCCGCGCGAGCTTACCGTGCCAAGCGCAAGCAGCGTTGCAAACGCGCGATCTTCCACCGACATGCTGGAATGGTCAATAACCTTAGCAATGACGTCCTGCGCAAACGCCTTGCGCTCGCGCACGGTGCGCACTACCTCAAGCGCGGCTAAACGCGCCGGCGTGGCGTTTGACTTGTGACGGCGCGGCGTGGGCTTGCCAGCGCCCTTTTCGCCACGACCGTTGCGTGCAGGACCGCGGTCGGCGTTGTTATCGAATTTGCGACGAGGGTCGCGCGTGGTGTTGCGCCCGCGGAAATCGGGCTTCGGGCCGCGCTGGGGGCGATTATCGTCGCGATGCGGTGCGCCTTCGGGGCGCGGTGCGCGGTTTTCATCGCGGTTGAACTCGCGCTTCGGGCCGCGGTCGTCACGGTTGTAGGAACGCTTCGGGCCGCGGTTGTCGCCATGCCCGTTGCCGCCGCGGTATCCGCCGCGCGCACCGCCGTCGCGCTGTCCTTTGTAGCCGCCGCGGTTGTCACGATGCTCGTCGCGCCCGCGGAAGTCGCGCTTTTCGCCGTCGTGGCCGCGGTAGCCGCCGTTACCGCCTTCGCGACGCGGGCCGCCGTGCCCATTGTTGCCGCGGTAACCGCCCTCACGCTTGCCGCCGTTGCCACCGCGCTGGCCGTAGCCGCCCTTGCCACCATGGCCGTTGTTGCCGCCGCGGCCTTGCCCGCCGCGGTAGCCGCCGTTGCCGCCTTCGCGACGCTGACGCGCCGCCCCTTCGTTATTCTGATGCTCAGCCACGCGAGCCCTCCCAAATCTTGGTGTTGTCCTTTATTCCTTGAATTCCAGCGGCAAACGCTTTGGCCTGCATGGCTTGCTTGCCGCTCGGCTTTACCTCTAACAGCTCAACGGCGCCATCACTAGCCCCGATGAAAAGACGCTTCCCCGCAAACCGCACCTGACCTGCTTGCATGCCATTCGCAAGCTCTGCCGACTGCGCATCGGACGATGCCACGCGCGCAGCAAGAACGGTTATCGGCTTGCCCGCCACAACCGCGTGCGCCGGGTGCGCATCGCTAGCCGCGCGAACCTTGCGACAGATGACATCCACGCCATCGGTGGGCGCCAGGTCAAGCTCGCCCTTCTCGATTTTGTGCGCGTAGGTAACCTCCGCATCGTTTTGCGCCGTCCAGCGGATGCAGCCCGCCTCAAGCTGGGAAAGCGCCGTAAGCAGCGCGTGCGCCCCCAGGTCGGCCAGCTGATCGGTAAGCAGCGCGGCGTTTTTATCGCCTGCATCCAGCGAACGGCAGATGCAGTAATCGCCCGTGTCAAGACCCTGCTCCATGCGCATGATGCACACGCCAACCTCTTCGTCGCCCGCCAAAATGGCACGCTCAACCGGAGCGGCACCGCGCCAACGAGGAAGCAAAGAAGCGTGAACATTCAAGCAACCAAAGCGGGGAATCTCAAGCACCTCGGGCGGCAACAGCATGCCGTAGGCCGCCACGCACACCACGTCGGGCGCAAGCGAAGCAAGCGCAGCCTGTTCGTCGGCGTCGCGCAACGTGCGCGGGCAGCGCACCGGTATGCCACGCCGCACGGCTTCGGCTTTAACGGAGCTTGCAACCAGCTGCTTGCCGCGCCCGCGCACCGCATCGGGGCGCGTGTACACGGCAACCACCTCGTGCCGGCTTGCCACTTCCGCCAAAATGGACGCCGCAAAATCGGGCGTGCCCATGAACACAACGCGCATGGCTTATCCCTCCACAGACGTTTCCCCCGGCCGCGCACCGGCAGCCAAAGCCACGTCGTAGTCTTGCAGCGCCTTTAAGCGAACCATCGGATCGCAGCGCTCGAACATGGTGACACCGTCAAGGTGATCGGTTTCATGCTGCAGGCAGCGGCCAAGCAGCCCGTCGCCTTCGATTTCCCACAGCTGACCGTCAAGGTCGTAGTAGCGGCAGCGGGCAAACGGCGGGCGCGCAATGGGCACCGAAATGCCGGGGATGGAAAGGCACCCCTCTTCCTCGGTGACCGGGTCGCCCTCGCGCGCAACGATAACCGGGTTGAGCATGACGATGGGGTTGCGAGCGCCGTCTTCTTGATCGCAATCGATAACCACCATGCGCTTGAGCACGCCCACCTGCGGAGCCGCAAGGCCGCAGCCTGCGTTTTTATACATGACATGCGCCATTTGTTTCGCAAGGCGCTTTAAGGTTTTGTCCTTGAAATCGCACGGCTCGCACACCGTGTTCAGCAGCGGATCGGGCGATTGCACGATTGACAGCATATGCATATCCTTTTGCGGGTGTCTAGGTTCTAGCAGGCGCGCAAACCGCGCCCATTTCAACCTTTGTATTGTGACACGCGCACGCACACGATTCGCAGCACGCAGGCAAACATCCACAAAACCCCTGCTGAGCATTCATGCGCAGACACGAGCAGCGGGAAAAGGTGCTCGGAAATGCCGCTTGCGTGAACGCGGAGACGGAGGTGGCGTTCACGCAAGCGCTCTAGGGAAATAAAAGGGCAATCGTGGGCACCCGCTCCGTCCCCGCGTTCACGATTGTCCTTCGGCCGGGCACTCATCCCACCCGCATTTGCGGTGGCAGCTTATGCCCCTGCTACGTGATTGCGCTTGCGAGCGGTGATGTCGCGCTGCATTGCCGCGACGGTTTCATATAGCATCTCGTAGTCTTCAGCACCGAGCGCAGCGGGGTTGGCAAGCTGCGTGCGCAAGGCGGCAACAGCATCCTCGGCGTCTCCAATGGAAAGCTCTTCCACCAAAAACTCCGCCAGCTGCTCGGGGTCAGCCGCATCGGGAATGCCACGCGAAAGCAGTCTACCCGCTCGGGCATCGGCAAACGAAGCGGCACCCACCAGCTGCGCCGGCGTAGCAGCGGGGTTTTCCGCAAGCGTATCCAAAAGGCTTGTCGAAACGGTAGCGCACAGCGGGTCGTGCCACTGCGTGGACGCAAGCGCATCGGCGTGCGCAAGCGCTAAATCGGGGCGCGCGGCGGCAAGGGCCAGCAGCTGGCGCTCAAGCTTGCGGCGGTTCACCTCAGGCTGCGGAAGCGCACGTCGTTGCACCGCTGGCGCCTGGCTAGCAATCGCGTTTGCGTGCTGCCCAGACGGCTGCGGGGATTGCTCCTCGTCGTATACGCGCGGCGCTTTCAGCGCCGCAAGTTGCTCCATAACGTCTTCCTCGCGCGCTCGCACAAGGCTGGCAATCTGACGCGCGTAGTCCTTCGCCAACAGAGAGTCTTTAATAGGCGCAAGCACGGAAAGCGCATCGGCAAGCGCACCCGAGCGGCCCTCGGCACGCGATAGGTCCCACTTCGCCATCCTGCGTTCGATGCCGTACTCCAAAAGCGGCTTGGCCTGGTCGATAAGCTCCTGCAGCTGGCTGCCCCCGTGAGCCGCCAAAAACTCCGCCGGGTCAAGGTTATCGGGCAACGTAACGGCGAACAGGTCAATGCGCGCCGCGCCCGCTTCGGGCGTCATAGACGCATCGATAAACTGCAATGCACGGTCGGCAGCACGCTGACCTGCGGCGTCGCCGTCGAACA
>DJEE01000174.1:10633-11315 GCA_002431805.1 Eggerthellaceae bacterium UBA5906 | reverse complement strand
AGCGCCGTGCCCAGCGTGGCAACGGCGTTTTTCACGCCCGCTTCGTGCATAGCGATAACGTCGGTGTAGCCCTCCGACACCACAGCAACACCCGTAGATGCCATGGCAGCCTTCGCCTTGTCGAGCGCATAAAGCATACGACCTTTGTGAAATATCGGCGTTTCCTGGCTGTTCAGGTACTTCGGCTCGCCTTGGCCGATCACACGCCCGCCAAACGCCACGCACTCGCCTTGCTCGTCGTTAATGGGAAACATCACGCGATTGAAAAAACGGTCTCGCAGCTTTCCGTCGTTGCCCGCAAGCGCAACATTTGCCTGCAGCATTGCCTGCGGCGTGAACCCCTTCGAAGACAGATGCCGCACCAGCGCCCCACGGCCAGGAGCAAAGCCAAGCCGCCAGGTATTCGGTATATCGCCCCCAAGGCCGCGGCCAGCCAGATAATTGCGTGCCGCAGCCGCTTCGGGCGTTTTGCTACGCATAAGCTGCATGTGATAGAACTCGGCCGTTTCATCGCATACCGCACGCAAAAGAGCCTTCTGCCCCTGCCCTACCCCTCGGCCGCGCTTCGGCCCCTCGTCGGCAATGTCGATGTGCGCGCGTTCGGCCAGGTAACGCACCGCCTCGGGAAACGTAACGTCTTGCGACTTCATAATGTAGGCGAACACGTCGCCGCCCTCGCCGC
>DJEE01000174.1:284-10594 GCA_002431805.1 Eggerthellaceae bacterium UBA5906 | reverse complement strand
CCGCCCTCGCCGCAGCCGAAGCAGTGCCACAGCTGCAAAGCCGGGTCTATCTTGCACGAAGGCGTTTTCTCGTTATGAAACGGGCAGCACATCCAGAAATCGCGCCCGCGCTGCTTCACGGGGCTTCTCTCACCCATGATGGCAACCAAATCGCTTGCCTCGCGAACTTTCTGGATGTCCTCATCGCTGATTGCCATATGGCGCCTAAACCCCCGCTTGCCGGTTGCACGTTTGCGCGGGAAGCGCACCGCAATCCCGCATTCGTTTCTAGTGAAGTATACTGCAATGACCCCTTCCACCGTGCTTTCGCGCCGCTGCGCTACAATATGCGCAACAACGCCGAAACGGAAAGGACCCACCATGGACCAGCCGCCGTATTTGCGCCTTGAACCTGATGTTGAGCAGGCCATAGCCCACAATAGGGCCAACGGCGTCATGCACCCGCAGCGTTTTAGCGATGCCGACATTCTGCGCCGCGAGCCGAACCCCCACGATAAGGCAACGCTGGTGCGTCCGGCGTTTTCGCGCGATATCGAGAAAATCCTGAACATCCCCGCCTACAACCGCTATGCGGGCAAAACACAGGTGTTCAGCTTAGTTGAGAACGACGATATCTGCCGCCGAGGCCTGCACGTGCAGCTGGTAAGCCGCATCGCACGCAACATCGGTCGGCTGTTGGGGCTGAACTGCGAGCTTATCGAGGCCATCGCCCTTGGGCACGACCTGGGGCACACGCCGTTTGGCCACGCCGGAGAGCGCTTCTTGTCGAAGTGCTACCACGAACGCACCGGGCGTTATTTCAACCACAACGTGCATTCCGTGCGCGTGATGGACGTTCTGTACCGCCGCAACATCAGCTTGCAGGTGCTTGACGGCGCACTGTGCCACAACGGAGAGTTCGCCCAGCAGGTGCTCAAACGCGGGCAGACGGCAACGTTTGAGCACCTTGATGCGCAAGTTGAAGCGTGCGCTAAAGACGAGCACACAATCAAAAGCCTGCGGCCCTCAACACTTGAAGGGTGCGTGGTGCGCTTGGCGGACATGATTGCCTACCTGGGCAAAGACCGCGACGACGCCATAGCCATGGGCGTGTTGGACAACCTTGACTGCTTCGACACCGAAGTGATCGGCCGCGACAACGCGCGCATCATCAACAACATCACCGTTGATGTGGTCAACCACAGCTTCGGGCGCGACGAGATCTGCATGAGCCGCGCGGTGTTCGAAGACGTGAAGCTTGCAAAACGACAGAACTATGAGCGCATATACGACCGCGAAGGCTGGCGCGCCGGCAGCGGCAACGTGGTAGAGGAGATGTTCGCGGAAATGTACGAACGCTTGCTGTGCGACGTGCAATCCGGCGATGCGAACAGCGCAGTTGCACGCCACCACGTCAAGCAACTGGCGAAGAGATCCCGCACCATCACAGCGGAAGGATACTTGGCCGAAACGGAGCCGAATCAGGTGGTGGTTGACTACATGGCATCTATGACGGACCGTTATTTCATGGAACTATACCGCCATCTGTTCCCCGAAAGCACAAAACATATCCTCGCGCAAGGATACTGCGCCAGCCTGCAGTAGCAATGTCGCACGGCAAGGAGACCGTTATGAAATTCGTTATCGCATCCGATTTGCATGGCGCGGCACCGGCGGTGCATGAGCTTGCGCAGCGCATCGAGGCGGAAGCACCCGACCGCGTGCTGCTGCTAGGCGACCTGCTGTACCACGGGCCGCGCAACAACCTGCCTGAGGGATACGCACCAAAAGAGGTGCTTGCCGTGCTAAACAGCCTTGCCAGCAGCATCATAGCCGTGCGCGGCAATTGCGATGCCGAAGTTGACCAGATGGTGCTTGATTTTCCCTGCATGGCCGATTTCACGCAGGTGTTTGCCGACGGGCATCTGCTGCACCTCACACACGGCCACCTGCCCGGCAACACACCGGACAACCCGCCCGCGCTTGCGCCTAAAAGCGCGTTACTCACCGGGCATACGCACGTCAAGCGACTTGAGCAGGTTGGCGGCGTGTTGTACGTAAACCCTGGCAGCACATCCATTCCCAAAGACGGAAGCGCCAGCTACGCCACCTACGAAAACGAGATGTTCGCGTTGAAAACGCTTGCTGGCAAAACATTGCAGGAAGGCGGCTGGGAATAAGCCGCCTTCGCGTTACGACAGCCTGCCGCGCTCCACGGTATAGGCAACGTCGCAGATAGCCGCCGTTGAAGCACGATGGCTTACCAGCACGATGGTTTTGCCCTCGCGACCTTCGGAAAGCGCCTGTAGCACGGCGGCCTCGTTTAAGCTGTCCAGGTTGCTGGTGGGCTCGTCAAGCAGCACGAAAGGCGCGTCGTGCAAGAACATGCGCGCAAGGCCGATGCGCTGGCGCTCGCCGCCCGAAAGCGTATCACCAAGCTCGCCTACCGGCGTGTCAAGACCTTGGGGCAAACGCTCGATCAAACTTGTAAGCGCCGCCTTGCGGCATGCTTCCTGCACCTGCTGCGGCGTTGCGTCAGGCCGCGCAAGCAGGATGTTTTCCCCTACCGTGCCAGCGAACAGGTGCGTCTCCTGCGTCATATAGCCTTCGATGCTGCGCAGGTTTGCGGTGTTCACGCGGCGGATATCGCTGCCGGAAATGTCTATAACGCCGCGCGTGGTGTCCCAAAAACGCATGAACAGCTTGCACAACGTAGACTTGCCCGAACCGCTTTCGCCCGCAAGGTGCACAATCTGACCGGGGGCGATGTCAAGGTTCACATCTTTTAGCACGGGTGTGGCCCCATACGAGAAGTCCACGCGCTTAGCCGATGCGCCCGTGAACGCGGCAAGGTCTTTCCCGCCGGAAATCTCTTCCGTTTGCGGCTGCTCGTCAAGCAGGTCAAGCACGCGCGCACCGCTGGCAAGCGTTTGCTGCAGCGTGGTGCCCAAGTTCGCAACGGCAATAACCGGGCCGAACGACGACATCAGCGCCGCCACGGCAACGAAAGCCTGCCCCGCATCAATCACGTTCGCAAGGCACAAACCGCCCGCAAGTGCCACCATGGCCACGTCAAGCGCCAGCACAAGTCCGTTCGTGAACGCCATAGACGTTGCACCGCGACTTTTCAGCCGCCGTTCCACGCAAGCGAACGCATTCATACGCTCATCAAGCTCAGCCGAACGCTCGGCGGCACGCCCGAACTGCAGCGTCTCGCGCAAGCCGCGCAGGCTATCAAGCACAAACGCGTTCATGGCACCAAGCGCATCGCGCAAGGCGCGTCCATCGCGCCCGGCAACCTTCGAGGCTATCCAGGGCGTAACAACGCCCACAAGCACATAGGCCACAAGCGCCGCCAAACCCAGCTGCCAGGCAACGGAGCTGATAAACGCAATCATTACCGCGCATACCGCCGTTGCAATGAGCACCGGCGAAAGCGTGTGCGCGTAGAACACCTCAAGCAGTTCAACGTCAGAGGTTACCAGCGACACCAAATCGCCCTTGCTGCGGCCTTCCAGCTTTGCCGGCGCCAACGTGCGCAGCTTGCCGAACACGCGGTCGCGCACCAGGGCCAGAATCTTAAACGCCAGGTAATGGTTGCACATCTGCTCGCCGTAGTGCAACGGCCCGCGAACCAGACCGCACACCGCCACCAGCGCGATAGCCACGCCCACGGCAAGCCCATGCGGAAAGCCCGCAATGCCAACCATGGCAAGCGCGCCCACCACCGTAAGGAAGATTGCCGCCAAAAATCCTGCAACGCCCAACACAACGGCCGCAACCATCACCGGCACCAAAGGCCCCACAAGTTTTACCAGACGCAGCATCACCGACAGATTCGAGCGGGTTTGCGTTTGCTTGCGCGCAGCAGCGGGCGCAACCGGCTCGTCGTTCGACGGCGCACGATAGGCCTGCTGCGCGTCGGCAACCTTCGCAACCTTTTGCTCGGCTTGCGCGGCGAAACGCTCTAGCTTGGCCTGCTGATCCCACAGGCGCGCATACGCGCCGCCGCGATGCAGCAGCTCATCGTGCGCGCCGCTTTCCGCAACGCGGCCGTCGGCCAAAACATAGATGCAGTCAGCTTGCGCAACCGCCGCCAAGCGATGCGAAATCATGATGACGGTGCGCGTGCGCGCCAGCTCATGGATGACGCCGATGATGGCCTGCTCGCTTTCCGCATCCACGTTCGACGTTGCCTCGTCGAAAATGTAGATAGGGGTGTCGTGCAAAAGCGCTCGCGCAAGCGCCAAGCGCTGCCGCTGCCCGCCCGACAAGTTGCCGCCTTGCTCGGCCACCGGCGCATCGAGCCCGCCAGAGGCGCGCACGAACCCGTCGATGCGGCAGCGCTGCAGCACCTCCCAGAGCCGATCGTCCGTTGCCGCGGGGTCGGCCATAAGCAAGTTAGAGCGAACTGTGCCGCTGAACAGGTAGCTTGCAAACGGCACCACCGTGACCGCTTGCGCTATGCTCGCGCGCGAAACCTCGGCAAGCGGCACGCCGCCCAGCTCGACCGATCCACTGAAGCCGGCATTGCGACCGCATAAAACGCCGGCAAGCGTAGATTTTCCCGACCCGCTTTCACCCACAATGCCCGTGAAGCTGCCAGCCGGCGCATCGAAATCAACATCACGCAGCACCGTTCGCACTCCGTCGTAGGAATACGACACGCCGCGCACTTTCACGTCGGCGCGCGCCGGGTCGATCGCGCGCGTGCCTTGCGCAGGCTCGGGTGCGTCAAGGATGGCGAACATCTTTTCCGCTGCGGCCATGCCGTTCATGGCCGTATGGAAAAACGAGCCCAGCGTGCGCATGGGAATAAAAAACTCCGCCGACAAAAACACCACGGCAAACGCCGCGAAAAACGGCACCTGCCCGCCTGCGAACTGCAGCAAGGCAGCTATGATGCCCACCGCCGCGCCGCCGTAGGCGAACACATCCATCACGGTAACAGAATTAAGCTGCATGGTAAGCAAGCGCATCGTGGCACGGCGGAACCGCTCCGCCTCGTCTTTCATCTGCTTATGACGCTGCGCATCTGCCTTGTAGATTTTCAACGTGGTAAGCCCCTGCAGGTTCTCCAGAAACGCGCCGCCTAAATCGGTGTACGCGCCCCAATACGTGCCCATCACGCGCTTTGCGATCTTTTGCACCGCAACAATGGAAATAGGGATAAGCGGCACGCACACCAAAAGCGCAACGGCCGCGGGCAAGCACAACGGCGCCAAGCACGCAAACAGCGTAAGCGGGGCAAGCAACGCGTAAAACAGCTGCGGGAGATACTGGCCGAAATAGCTTTCCAGCTGTTCGCACCCCTCCACGCTCACCTGCACCGCTTCGCTTGTGGCAATATGCTCGGAATACGAAGGCCCCATACGCACAAGCTTATCGTACACCTGACGGCGCACCGTGCGCTTCGCAGCCATAGACGCCGCAAGGCCCATGCGCTGCGCCACCGTCAAGCACACCACGCGCACAACAATGGCAGCTGCGCCTACACAGGCAAGCGTGAAAAGCTCGCCTGCGGCCACGTTGCCCTCAATCAGGTGCCCAATGAACAGGCCAACGGTAATCATCAACGCGATATTTGCCACAAGCGCAACCCATTGCGCAAGCACGTTCCCTGCAATGTACTTCATAGCTTGCGGCACCATAGCCGTTAACCGTTTGCTGAACACCCGCACGTTCCTTTCGCCCAAAGCAGCAAAACGCGCCACATCGGCGCGTAACCCAAGTCGTACTTTCGAGCAAATGGTACCATGCGCAAACATTGGTAGCCACAGGAAACCATGAGAAAAAACACTTTGTTAAGTGTGACTTATCCGAATAGCGAAAGAGACGCGCTCTTATGGAACAAGGCAAAAGGAAAGCGGGGCAACATTTCGCCTACCACGAAACATCGCACCCGCCTGAAGCAATAAACTGCTGGTGAAGGGCTATTTTCCTTTTCGGTTTTTCTTTCGCAGCATTGCAAGCCCCTTTAGCGTAAGCCGCTCGTCGGCCGCATCGATGCGCTTTGAAAGCGCAGCCATGGCATGCGCATCGTCGCCTGTGGCAACAACGCGCGTCTTGTAACCAAGCTCTTCCCACACGGCATCCACCAACCCGTCGATGCGCTTCATCTCGCCAATCACAATGCCCGACTGCATAGCATCGCGCGTGGTTTTACCGATAACGTTTTTCGGAGCGCGCAAATCGATAGCGGGAAGCTGCGCCGCCGCATCGGCAAGCGCGCGCACGGCAAGGCGCAAACCGGGCAAAATCACGCCGCCCTGCACCACTCCGGCCTCGTCGATTACCTCAAGCGTGGTAGCGGTGCCGAAATCCACCACGATAAGCGGATACCCGTACAGCTGTTTTGCCGCTACGCAATCGGCCACGCGGTCGGCACCAAGGTCGGCAGGGTTTTGCAAATGCAGCTTAAGCCCCGATTTCAAGCCCGGCCCCACCACCAGGGGACGCTGCCCGCACAGCGTGCGAAGCGCGTCAACCCATGCATCGGTTAAGCTTGGCACCACCGACGCGATGATAGCGTCGCGCACCGTCACGTTACCTGCGCGCACCCGCAAGTACGACTCGATGCACATGAGCGCTTCGTCGGGCGTTAAGCGCTCCGGGGTTGTTGCCTGCCACGAGCACACCAGCTCCTCGCCCAGCGCAATGCCCATATTGGTAACCGAATTGCCCACGTCAAGCACCAGCACGTGCTCGGCGCCGCGCGCCGCCTGCGCCTGCGTCATTTCGCCACCGCCTGTGCATCGGGTTTTTTCACCTTGTATACAATGGCCCCGATGATGCCGCCGAGCACTGCAAACGGAAGCCAGTTGAACCCAAAATCAGTAAGAGGCAACGCTTTAATGGCAGGCAAGCAGCCAAACGAATCATCAAGGGTTGCAAGCAGGCTGATTACAAACGCGCCTACCGCTGCGCCCTTGATGGGCATAGCCGTGCCCATGCGCCGCTTGAACAGCACCATCACCACGCACACCATAAACGGCGGGCACACCACCGACAAAATAGGAGCCGCAAACGAGATAATGGTGTTGAGTCCTAAGTTGCAAATGGCCAGCGACACCACCACGGTGACAACAACGCCCACGTGATACGGAACCTTGCCGTGCGTGGTGCGCTCGAAATACGAAGCGGTAGACCCGGTAAGCCCGATTGCCGTGGTAAGGCACGCCAGGCCCACGATAACGCCCAGGATGGCCATGCCCGTATCGCCCAGCAGGTGCTTGGTAATCTCGACGATAAGCGTGGAGCGGTCAAGCCCCGCCCCAAACGAAGTTGCGCTCGATGCGCCCAGGTACGTAAGACCGCCGTAAATAACGGTCAACAGCACACCGGCCACCACGCTTGCGCCGGCAATCATCTTCAGCTGGTCTTCACGGCGCGTATAGCCAGCGGTGCGCGCAGCGTTTTCCATAACAATGGCAAAGCCCACGCAGGCAAGCACGTCCATGGCCTGATACCCGGCCAAAATGCCATCTTGAGCTGCGGTATTGGTAAGCGGAGCGCCAATTTCCCCAAGCGGATGCACAAACCCGGCAATAATGAGCACCGCCACGCACACCACCAAAAGCGGCGTGAGGACTTTGCCGATGATGCCCACAACATGCGTTTGGCGGATGGAAAGCGCCAAAACAATGGCAAAGAACACCACCGAAAACGCCAACATGTTCACGCCGTCGCCGAACAACGGAACGATGGACATCTCGTAAGTAGTTGCCGCGGTGCGCGGCTCGGCAATAACCATGCCGATGCATAAAATAACCGCGGTGTTCAGGACAAGACCGGGAACATGCCCGATGCAGCCTTCAACCGCAGCGTTCGCGCCGCCCGCAGCGTTCAGCGCAAAAATGCCCAAACACGAAAGCGCCACGTCAACTAAGATGAAGCACCCAAAGCCAATAAGCCAGTCCGTGCCGCTTTCCATGCCCAAATACGGCGGGAAAATCAAATTACCGGCACCGAAAAACATGGCGAACAGCGCCAAGCCGGTAACCAAGATGTTCTTATTCACGAATGCTCCTAGTTGAACTTAAATATCTTCTGCGCCACGTGATAGCCGGTGATGCCGATGGCGCGGCCGGCCTTCGTGGGGATGTTCGTCCCCATGTTCAGCACGCTGCGGCGCACGTGACGGTACACGTCGGGGTTATGCTGCTTTAAGTATGCCCAAATTGCCTCGCGCTCGTCCTCGGATTCGTCGGTGTTAATCATTCGTAGGAAAATGCTGCAGATGCACATCATCATGGAAAGGTAGTTTTCCATGTAGCGCTCCAAGCGTTTTTCCGCCACGCCCGAAGGCAGCTGAACCGCGTCAATCATGATGCGGGTAACGCGCAGCTGCTGGTCGATACGGCTCATCATAACCGACTCGTTCACGCTTTGGTCTTCGCGCCCGATGAAGTAGCGGTACATGTCAACATCAAGGTAGTAGATGGTTTTCACATGCGGTAGCGGCACGTACACGAAAATGTTGTCGACGTAGAACGTGTGACGAGGCAGCTGCAAGCCCATGCCGCGCAAAAGCTCAGTGCGATAGATGACCGAGTGCATGAGCAGGTACTGGCTAGGGTTGAAATGCCCCACGTCGGCCCAACCAAACTCACGACCTTCAGGAAACACGTTGCGGTAATGCATAACGGTGCGCGTGTTCTCGTGCACCTTCTCGTATACATAGTTGGCAATGACCAAATCAGTAGGTGCCTGCCGCCCCACCTGGCTGCGCACGTAAGCCATCACGTCTTCCATGGCGCGACGGTCAAGCCAGTCGTCGGAATCGACAACCTTGAAGTACAGGCCCGTTGCGTTTGCCAGCCCCGTGTTCACGGCCTGGCCATGCCCGCCGTTTTCCTGGTGCACCGCCTTGACGACGCCGGGGTAACGCTCCTGCCACTGGTCGGCCTTCTCGGGCGTGTTATCTTTCTGCGAACCGTCGTCAACGATGATGATCTCGATATCGTCGGTGCCCGCCGCGCCGCCGCACGCCAGAATGGATTCGATGCACTTATCCATATACTCCGCCGAGTTATAGCACGGAATAGCGAACGAAATGGTTTTCATAACCGCCCTTTCTAAAGCGCCGCCTGCACGCGGCATCAAAACGCAAAGCGCCCGCGGCGCCTGCATGGTTCTATGGCAACGGCAACGCTATGCGCGAACCGTTTATATGCTCAACCTGCCATTTTACCGGCCAAGCTACGCGGCTGCGCGGTATCATCGGACATTATGGATAAAATTCAGGTGAACAGCCAGGGCGCATGCGCGCAACCCGGCTTGTCAGGGCAACCTGACGCATTCGCGAAGAAAGGGAAACGTCTATGACCTCGTTTTTGGAATCCATGCTCGCTCGCGCCAAAGCCGACAAGCAAACCATCGTGCTGGCAGAAGGCGACGACCCCCGCACGCTTGAGGCGGCCGAAACCATTTTGGCACAAGACGTTGCGAACCTTATCATCCTGGGCAACGTCGAGAACATCAAAGCGTCGGGCCGCAAGCTTGACGGCGCTGAACTAATCGACCCGAACACGTCTGAGCTTGCAGGCGAATTTGCCGACACGTTCTACGAGCTGCGCAAAAACAAGGGCATGACGCCTGAAAAAGCCGCCGAAACGGTGAAAGACGTTCTGTACTTCGGCGTGATGATGGTGAAAACCGGCCGTGCCGACGGCATGGTTGCCGGCGCGTGCCACGCAACGGGCGACGTGCTGCGCCCAAGCCTGCAAATCCTGAAAACCGCCCCCGGCGTGAAGCTGGTGAGCAGCTTCTTCATCATGGTTGTGCCGAACTGCGAGTACGGCGAGCAGGGCACGTTCCTGTTCAGCGATTGCGGCCTGGAAATCCAGCCCGACGCCGAAAAGCTGGCGCACATTGCCGTGAACTCCGCAAAATCCTGGAAAAACCTCATCGGCACCGAGCCTGTGGTGGCCATGCTTTCCCACTCCACGTACGCCTCCGCTAAAAACGACGACCAGGCCAAGGTTGCCGAGGCTGCGCGCATTGCTCGCGAGCTTGCCCCCGAGCTGGCGCTTGACGGCGAGCTGCAGGCAGATGCGGCCATGGTGCCGTCCGTAGGTGCATCGAAGGCGCCCGACAGCAAGGTTGCCGGCCACGCAAACTGCCTTATCTTCCCCGATCTTGACGCCGGCAACATCGGCTACAAGCTGGTGCAGCGCTTGGCGCACGCCGAGGCGTTTGGCCCGGTCACGCAAGGCATCGCCGCACCCGTGAACGACCTTTCGCGCGGTTGCGTGGCCCACGACATCGTAGGCGTTATCGCCATCACTTGCGTGCAAGCGCAAGCGAAAAAAGCCACCGAAGCGAAATAG
>DJEE01000174.1:0-208 GCA_002431805.1 Eggerthellaceae bacterium UBA5906 | reverse complement strand
GCAAACGCCCCGCATAATGCGGGGCGTTTTTACTGCTAGGGCAAAAGTAAAGGCCTCCGAAGAGGCCCTGTAGTTACACACGATTTCGCAGGCGGTTACTGTGCGCTAATCCCGACTTCCTGATCGTGGACAATCTCGTAGGTATCACGCGCAATCATGTACTCCTCGTTCGTGGGGATGATGATGATCTGCACGGCAGAATCGTCGG
>DJEE01000169.1:307-3982 GCA_002431805.1 Eggerthellaceae bacterium UBA5906 | reverse complement strand
CGCCAGATGCTGTTTTACAGCGTGCGCGAGGTGTTCATGGTCGGCATTCTGTGCTGCGTGCTTGTCACGTACCGGCGCGCGGACACGGCTCACAGGGCGCGCATACACGGTATTCGCCGGCCGCTTGTGTGCGTTGCCGTGCTGTGCGTGTGCATCGTGGCGGAAAACACGTTCGTCATTTTGCTGTGGAAGCCAAGCACGGAAGTGATGCATTCCATACTGCCGTTGTTCGTGTCCGAGCGAAACATCTCGGAGAACCTGTTGGCGCTGCTGCTGGCCGCGTTTACGATTGCGGGCAACACCGCAATTCTGAAGGTGCGGCGCAAAGCACCTGAGGTGCCAAGCAACGCCGATCAGGTGCGCTACGTTGAAAGCACGTTCGACATTTACTGCGAGCGGCGCGGGCTGACCAAACGCGAGCGCGAGATTATGCGCTGCATTGTTGACGGCAAGGATTATCAGAACATAGCAAGCACGTTGTGCCTGGCCGTGGGCACGGTGAAGTCGCACACGCATAACATTTTCAAGAAAGCCGGCGTTACCACCCGTCAAGAGCTGCTGCAAGATTTCTGGCAAAACTAGGGGTGTCGCCTGGCAGGTTGTGCGGGCGGATACGCGACGGGTGAGCCAGTTCAACCCGATCCCGTCTCGCCGTCTCACTCGGCGGCCTTTCGTGCATCAAAAAAGCCCTTGCGCAGCACACGCAAGGGCTTTCAGCTACCTGTTTAAGAAAAGCGGTGGGTTAGAGACGCACCACGTTGCTTGCCTGGAGCTTGCCGTTCTGGCCGGTGGTCACGTCGAAGGACACAGCCTGGCCCTCGTCGAGGGTCTTGAAGCCGTCCATCTTGATCTCGGAGAAGTGCACGAACAGGTCCTCACCGTCGTTCTGGGAGATGAAGCCGTAACCCTTCTCGGGGTTAAACCACTTAACAGTACCTTCCGCCATTTTAAATCCTCTTTTCTCTCCCGCGCTTTCGCACGGGGGTAACACTGCGCGTTGCATGGCGGCAACACTCGCCCTCACCTCGAGAGCACGCGTTCCATCATACGCTAACAACTGAGAAAAACCGCCGGGAATCTGGGCAGGCGGAAAGATTTAACGTTCGAAGTTACCTTAATGCTACCTTTGGGCTCCCGCCCGCCGAAAAGCTTGCTGAAACCTTGCAAAACCGCTGCTCAATCTTGCCAACATGTGCTACACCGCGCCGCGCGAATCTTGTGCACGGGCCGTTACCGGGCGCGCAGCTCCCAAAAGGCAACGGCGCTGGCGGCGGCCACGTTAAGGCTGTCCACGCCGTGGGACATGGGGATTTTCACCGTGAAGTCGCTGGCGGCGATAGTGGACGGGAACAGGCCCGCACCTTCGGTGCCCAGCACCATGGCCAGGCGTTCGCACGCGGCCAGGCGCGGGTCTCCAAGCGCCAGCGAGCGGTCTTCGAGCGCCAGCGCCGCCACTTTGAAGCCGGCAGCGTGCAAAAGCGGCATGCCCTCCGCGGCCCACTGGCGCTGCGTGCCGATGCGCGTCCAGGGAACCTGCAGCACCGTGCCCTGGCTGGTGCGGCTGGCACGGCGGAACAGCGGGTCGTGGCATGACGGCGTGACCAGCACCGCATCGATGCCGAACGCGTGCGCCGCGCGAAAGGCGCTGCCTATGTTGGCATAGTTGCCCACGTCCTCGAGCACGGCCACGCGGCGAGCGTTGCGCAGCAGGTCGGCTGGGTTAGGCAGCGCAGGGCGTTCGAAAGCGGCAACGGGACCACGTACAATGTTGTAGCCGGTGACCTGGGAAAACAGCGCGTCAGGCACACAGAGCACCGGGCATGCGGGCCACTTTGCCTGCAACTTGGCTGCCAACGGGCGCGCGTCGGCAGCCCAGGCTTCGCTGACCAGGAAGGAATGCGGGCGCACGCCTGCCGCGATTGCCGCCGCGATGACCGCGCGCGACTCCGCCATGAACAAGCCGGCGGGCGCGGTAGGCCAAGCGGCCAAATCGGCATCGCGCACGCGCGCATAAGGTGCCAAGCGAGCGTCGTTTGCGCTGGTCAAGTGTTCATACGGCATAGTGCGCTCCCCTTCTTTCGTAAAAGTTCATGAGTCGAAGCAGCCCGGCTTTCTTTTGACTCATTCTACGCCCGCATGCGCCTTCCCCCGCGTCTCAGATGCAGCTAGGCCCCTTTGCACCGCAAAAAAGCGATACGTTTGGATTTTAATTTGCGTATGGTCACTATAAGGGATATGGCCTTTTGCGTTTCCCCAGTTCACGCAAGCGCTTCGAATCACCTTACTCCAAAGGCTCGCGTTAAAATCCAAACGTATCGCGGTTTGCGGCCTTCGGGCCGACGGTGGACGACACGCTAAGGGTCAACGGCGGTCGTTTTGCGCTACGCTGAGGGCATTTGCAGCAGGTTGAGGCTAGTTTCGGCGATGCGGTTGCGCAGGGCGGCGGGGTCAGCGCCGCGCAGGGTTGCTAGTTGCCGCAGCGTTTTGTCGAGTTGGCTGCGGATGTTGGCAGCGTCCCAGGGTGCGCCCTGCTCTGCCGGTTGGTCGGTTTCTAGCAGCAGGCGGTCGACCGGAATGGCTTGCGCGTAGGCGCGGCCGCGCTTGGATTGCAGCATGCGCGGGTTCACGCTGAAGTAGCAGCCCGCGCGCCGCGCGCGCGTGAGCTGGTCGGACGTGCCCGAAAACCAGTGGACAATGCAAACATTGCCCGCGGCGGCGGCCACCGCACCGGTGCGTTCGAGCACGTCGAGTGCATCGTCGACCGCGTGGACTGCGTGGACGGACAGTACCTTACCGCCTGCATGGGCGCACGCCGCGGCCACGGCCTCGAATGCCTGTAGCTGCGCTTCGCGCGTGGCGGCGCGGCGCGGCGAGAAGTCGAGACCAACTTCACCGATGAAACGGTTGCGGGCAACAAGTTCGCGCAGAGGTTCCAGGTTGCCTGCAGCAATGAGCAGCTGGAGGTTGGCCTGCGATGCGGCAGCGCCCGATGACTCGGAATCGCCGGCAACGGCGGGCGCACCAGAACCGCGTTCGCCAACCCACCAAGGGTGCAGGCCCACGCCCACGCGCACGTTCCCCGCGCCCGCAAGTGCCTCGCGCTGCGCCGCAAACTCTCCCGGCGTCACCGTGTTGGAGAACGCGCCCACGCCCACAGCCGCAAGCTCGCGCGCCGCGCGCGCCGCGTCCGCGCAAAACCCCAGATGACAATGCATGTCGAATAAGTCCGGCCTCACAGATTCACATCCTTCCGCGAAAATGAGACAGGGGTCGGGTACCGTCCCTGCTGATGCCGTCTTCTCACAGCGCCCTTAGAGGCCGAGAGCGAGGCAGAGACGGATTCGTACCCTCGTCCGGAGACGAAGAGCTCGACGCCCCTCCTCCCGACTTCGATATCGTGTTTGATCCTGCGGTCGATACGCATAAGGATGCCTCCCATTTCTCACGTCCAAGAAATGGGAAGCGGTTCAGGGGTCGGTTCCGCCCCAATTTGCACAGCAGCCGACGCCTTCCGCAGACAGACGTTTCGCCCCAGAGCACCGCGCCAGGTGCAACGTCCTAGAAATGCGACAACGTCGTGTACGGGATTGAATACCATCCTATTTCGGCCGAGTCTTTCGCCTGCTCCCTACGCAGGAAAAATGAGACAGAATGAGACAGTACCCGACCCCTGTC
>DJEE01000169.1:0-233 GCA_002431805.1 Eggerthellaceae bacterium UBA5906 | reverse complement strand
GTACCCGACCCCTGTCCCACTTTATGCTTCTGGCACTTGGGCGATCTCGCAGAGGACCTTGCCGGCGATGGTTTGGCCGAAGATGGGCGGCATGAACGAGGCCGTGCCCAGATTCGTGCGCTCGCGGCGCTCGGCGCCTTCCACGGCCGGGCGCTTCACCGGTTCTTCGCAGGAATACAACACGCGCAGGTGGCGGATGCCGCGCTTGCGGCATTCCTTGCGCATGACGCGCG
>DJEE01000021.1:25797-27609 GCA_002431805.1 Eggerthellaceae bacterium UBA5906 | reverse complement strand
CCCTTTTCTGCAGTGCGGTCGTAGGGCACGCCGCCACGCACGCGGGATTGTCGCAATGGTTGCAAGACATCGTCAAAAACGGCCCCAAAACCTCAACTTGGAAGCTTTCTGCATGGCGCGGATACGTTCCCGGCTCCACACCGTGGCGCGCGCGGCACGCATGCTGGCACGTTTGGCAGCCGATGCAGTACTTCTGATCGAAAAGAAATCCCATCTGAGTCATGTCTTGCCCCCTACGCTTTCTCAACCTCGACCAAGCAGCTTTGGAACGAGACGCCTCGGCCGATGTCGGCGCGTGCGTCCGTCGTGACCTCGTTCACCGTTTCCACGCCGGTCACCGTGTCCCACGTGCTTGGATAGGTGTACACCGTGTGCTCGGCGATGCGGCCTTCCAGCACGCGCGCCACGCGGCGAAGCTGGCCGCGCCCGTTGCGCACGATCACGGCGTCCCCGTCGGAGATCCCGCGCTCGTGCGCGTCGTCCTCATCGATGAACAGGTAGTTGTCGCCGAACAGGATGTTGTTGTCGGGCATGTTGCCGAAACAGCCGTTCAGGTATTCCTTAGCACTGGCGGAGATGAGTGCGAGCGGGTATTTTTCCAGCAACGCGGCATCGCCTTGCAGGCTTTCCGGGTCGGCCTCGTAGCGCGGGGCGCGCGTGCCGTGGTCGTGCTCGAGCTCGTCGCTTGCGAACTGGAACTTCTTCGAGGCGGTCGGGAAACCGCTTTCGTACACCGTGTCGAACGACTTAGGGGCAACGTAGATCCAGCCCTTTTCAACGAAATCCTCGTAGGTGAACGTCTTGCCCTTCATGAACAGGTCGCGGAACGTCTGCTCGTTTCGATGGAAGCACTCGTCGCCGTAGCCCATGGCCTGACCGAGCATGTTGCACAGCTCCCAGTTGTTCACGCATTCGCCGAGCGTGTCGATGACAGCCTCGTTGTGAACGGCGTAGTTGTGGCCGTAGCCGCCGTTGAACTCTTCGTACTCGAAGTTCGAAGGTGCCGGCAGCACGATGTCGGCGTAGTCGCACGTGGGCGTCCAGAACATCTCGTGCACGACCGTGAACAGGTCCTCGCGCTCAAGGCCTTTCCGGACAAGGCCCAGATTTGGGTGAGAGACTAGCGGGTTGTTGCCGAACACGAACAGCGACCGGATCGGGTTGTCGGCGAAGTTGTGGTCTTCGCCGAAGTTTTCGCCTGTCAATACTTTTCCCAGGTCAGGTGACGAGTAATTCCTGATTGTCCCGACAGGACTCGCCTCGCTGGGAAGCTTTCCGTTCAACATGGTCGACTGCATCGAAGGGGCGGCGTTGCTGAACAGCTGTAGACCGCCCGAAGAGGTCATGTTGAAGTACATTTCCGGATGCCCCACCAGGCCGGTCAGGCATTTCACCGAGATATGGCTCATGCCTCCGTTGCGGCGACGGCCTAGGCACAAACCCGTTTTGAGGCAGGCCTGCGCGCGGTTCTCCCAAAGCATGTCGGCGAGCTTCGCGATCTGCTCTTCCGGGATCCCGCACGTTTGAGCGACGCGCTTCGCGTCCCACGCCTCGCACTCCTTGGCGTAATCTTCGAAGCCGCTGCCCCACTTCTCGATCCATTCGGCGTCGTACTTGTTGTTGTCGATAAGGTATTTTCCAACGCCGAGCGCCAACGCCACATCGGTGCCGGGCTTCAGCTGTATGTACAGATCCGCCCACATCGTCTCCGGCGTGGCGACGGGGTTGATGACGACGATCTTGCCTCCCTTTTTGTTCATCTCCTTGATGAACTTCATCGTGTGCAGGCTGGTCGCGGCGGGGTTGTGGCCC
>DJEE01000021.1:17183-25759 GCA_002431805.1 Eggerthellaceae bacterium UBA5906 | reverse complement strand
CGGGGTTGTGGCCCCACGATACGTACAGTTTCTTCGACGCGATGTCCTCTGCGCGCATGACGGGAACTCCAGCCGTCGTGTACGGCAGCGAGTACACGTACCCGTTGTTGCACATGGAGCCTTCGCAGTACGTTGCGCCCATCTTGAAGAAGAGCGGCTCCAGGCAGCGGCGCATGACGGAGCCTTGGTTCCCTTGGTAGCGCGACCACGTGATGGCCTCACCGCCGTATTTGCTGATGATGCTCTTCCATTTCTCCGTGATGGCTTCGACCGCTTCGTCCCAGCTGATTCGCTCAAACGAGCACCCCGGGCCCTTTTGCCCGTTCGCTTAAGCGGGTACATGATGCGGTCGGGCGCATAGCACCAGTCGACGTAGCTCTGCGTCTTCACGCAAAGCCCGCCCTTCGTGTACGGGTTGTCGTGCGCCCCGCGAACCTCGACTAGACGCCCACCGCACACCTTGGCTTCTATGGAGCAGGTATCGAAGCAGTTTCGCTGGCACGCGCAGTGATGCCACTCCCCCTCCATCTGCTCGTGAGCGTATTGATAACCGGCTGTGGAAACCCCGGACGCGCGAAAGCCCGATTGGCTTCCTCCGTCCGACGAGGCGCACGCGGTCAAGCCGCCCCCGGCCCCTAGCACGATGCCGGCAAGCGCCGACTGCTTCAAGAAACCTCGACGGCTCACACTTCCCTCCGTAGCGAACGCGCTCATTGTTCAACCCCTCTCTCTTGTATCATATCCTCGTCTCGCATGGCATCGCAAAACGTCGCTCATCGCGGCCCCCTGCTGCCATACGTGAATCTTATTGGCACCCCGTCCTGTACAGAACGGACAGATTTGAATATTCTTATACGGACAGTTCGCTCCGAGCGGAAGGCGGCCGCATGGCGAAATCAAATCCCGTCGACTTGACTCTTTACGTCACCAGCGACAGCGGGAAGCCCCTCTACCAGCAGATTTACGAGCAGATACGCTCTCTCGCCCTCTCGGGGAGCATAGAGGAAGGCCGGAAGCTGCCTTCCATAAGAACGCTCTCCTGCGCCCTCGGCGTCTCCCACACAACCGTGGAACAGGCGTATCTGCAGCTTTCGGTGGAGGGCATAGCCCGCAACGTCCCCCGCTCGGGCTACGTCGTCGAGAAGTTCGACACCGAGTTCCTGCAGGAAATCCCCGACGCGGTTGAAGAGCGCTTTCGCGAGGTCGCGGCCATCGCGCACGGCAGAGATCAGGAAGCTTTTTACGCCGAAAACGCAAAAGGTCGTAAGGTGCGCTACGACTTTTCGTACGCAAACCTTCCCCGCGACGCCTTCCCCGCGAAAATATGGAGACAGCTCATCAACGACGTCCTCTACAAAGACGAGATACCTGAGATGTCCCGGTATATGCAGTCCAACGAGCCGAGCGGCCTTTGCGCCGAGATTGCCCGCTACGTCTCGCGAGCGAGGGGAGCCCGCTGCACTGCGGAGCAGGTCGTCCTGCAGCCTGGAACCGACAATGCGCTCAATACGCTTTTCCAGCTGTTCGATCGACGCTGCCACGTCGTCGGCATCGAGGAACCGGGGTACGCGACCGCCATCGAGGCGGCTCGGCGAAACGGGTTCCGGATCGCGCCCCTGACCGTCGTCCACGGCGCCGACGCGTTTCTCCGGGCAATCGATGAGGCAAAACCGAAAATCATATTCGCCACGCCGTCGCACCAGTTCCCGACCGGAAAGGTGCTTTCCCTTGACGCAAGAATCCGCCTGTTGAAGTGGGCCGAGCAAAACAACGCGTATATCATCGAAGACGACAGCTGCAACGAATATCGCTATAACTCGCTTCCCATCCCCTCGCTGCAATCGCTCGACGCTCACAACCGAGTCATATACCTTTGCAACGTTTCGAAAGTGCTGTCGCCCAGCGTTCGAATCGCCTATTTCGTCCTTCCGCCGAAGCTTCTCAGAAGATACCTCATGCTTTTCAACCACACGCACCCCTCCACGCCGTGGCTTGTGCAGGAAGCGCTCGCGCGGTTTTTCTCCCAAGGGCATTGGGATGCGCAGGTCAGGCGAATGGCCCGAAGCCTTCACAAACGCCACGACGTGCTGCTCGAGTGCCTTCAGCTTGAAATGGGGGACCGCGTCGAAGTTTCTGGAGTCTTCTCGGGAATGCATTTCTATTTGAACGTCCGTAACGGCATGTCGCAAGAGCAGCTGCTAGATTCCGCGCGAAAGCACGACGCGCAGGTATACGGGACGTCAAGGATGTGGCAGGACAAGGAAAACGCTGAGAACGCGGTGATGATCGGGTTCTCAGCAATCAGCCCTGAAGAGATACCCGGCGGCGTGAGGGCCTTGAAAGATGCCTGGTTTTGACGCGCGCCCACCCGCTTGGCCGGTCTTTCCGGCTGTCGCCCAACCTTCTCGGCGGCGTCGCGGGCGGGCAGATCGAGTCCTCGGTATCGCCGCTGCCCGCTATTCCGCAGGTTTTTCGGTGAGCAGCACCAGCATCGACCCCAGCACTCCCAGCAAGGTCGAGGAAACCGCCAGCAGAAGCATTTGGGGCAAAGTGCCGGAAGACAACGCGAGGGATCCGAAAGCAAACCCGACCAGCACAGGGGAAAGATAGCACGCAAGACCGATAACCGCGCCGTCTATCAAAACGTTAGCCATTGCGGGCGCTTTGGACGCGAGGCACTGCGCCAGAAGGAAGGCCGCCGCCACCAGGACAAAGCTCGAACCCATCACGACGCTCGTCGCGCCAAGCGCAAGGGCCAGCAAAAAAACGGCGCCCCCGAATTCCCATGCCGCTTTTCCTCGTTTCAGGTGGAGCGTCGCGATTGCGGCAAAGAACGGGGCGGCAAATATGCCGTGCAGTGCATAAATCGATGGGAAGCTAATCGCAGGGATACGCGTAGCTAGCGCAATGATGAACAATGTGGCGAACAGCGAAGTGACTCGCCTGACGCGAGGCAGTACTGTTTTGCCTTCGGTGCTAAACACGGCATAAACCCTTTTCTAATAGCAGATGCTGCTATAAGCCGACAAACCTAACTCAAATCGCTTTTCGATGCGATAGATTTAGCACAATCCGATTTCTTGCGCAAGGATGCCAGCGCAGCTATAAATTGTCGTGCGACAATGGTATTCTTACCGTGTTTAAGGGAGGCAGGCGCATGACATTTAGCGAACTGATAGCGGCGTATTTGTTCCTGGGTGGAACGGCAGCGGGCGCATATGCCGTGTTGGCGTCGCTGGATGTTGTGTGGAGCGTTGCGCTCCGAAGGCGGACTGACGCGTCTGGCGAAAACCCCTACGGGCCAGCAAGATTATGCGAACAAACCTACCAGCGCATACGGCGAATCGTATATGGGGTCACGCTTGGCATTGTGATAATGGGAGTGCTGTGCCTTATTGCGGACTTGGGCCGACCGGATGCGTTTTACTACTTGCTGCTATATCCAACGAACAGCTTGATTTCGATAGGCGCTCTTGCGCTATCGCTGTTGATAGGCAGCTCGCTGGCGGCATTCTGCGACGCGACCTTTTCTCTGAGCGCGCGCACGCGGCGCGTGATGCGGGTCCTCAAAGTCGCAGGCATCCCTGTTGCGTTCGTGGTCATGGCATACACGGGAATGCTACTGAAAAGCGTTGTCGCCGTGAATTTTTGGCAGACGGCATGGCTGCCGGTGCTGTTCGTCCTCTCCGCGCTTTCGTGCGGCTGCGCGGTGGTTCTGCTTGCCGCATGTTCATGCGAGGACCGGCGGGCTGTGCAGCAATGGGATTTCAAATTGCTGCGCTTTGATTTCGCGTTCGTGGTGCTCGAGCTTGTCGTGACGATACTGCTTCTTCTAAGCCTTTCCCAAGTGGCGAGCCCCGATGTGTTGCACGATGTGCTGGCCGGTAGGCATTCGCTGCTGTTTTGGGCTGGCTTTGTCTTGTGTGCGTTACTATTACCGATAGCGATCGAGCTGTTTTCCCTGATAGGTAGGCGACATTTGAGTGTGACGGTAACAGCATTCGCGTCGGTGTTTGTGCTTGTTGGTGGGTTAAGCTTGCGACTGGTAATGGTGGCTGCGGGCGTGCAACCTGTGGTATGAGATGGAAAGATAACGCGTGAAAGCGACAAAGGAAACGCCTTCATTTGAATTCGACGAGAGCAGCGATCTGCCGCTGTGGGTTCAGCTGCGAAATCGTATGGCGTATCTCATAACGTCGGGCTTCTACAAGCCGGGCGACAAGTTACCCACGGTGCGCAAGTACGCCGCTGATTTGCGCATCGCGTACAACACGGTAAGCAAAGCGTATATGGGGCTGGAGCGCGACGGGTATGTGACGACGGTTCGTGGCAGCGGCGTGTTTGTGAACGAACCAGGCAAGATCCAAAAGAGTGACGCCCAGGTGGATGCGCTTGTCGAGGACTTCGTTAAAAGCTGTTTGGAGGAAGGGATGGCGTACGAGGACATCCCGAAACTGGTGTCTGCGTGCGTGAGGAGGATGAAGAGGGACCATGAGAAGCAAAAATAGCAGCGAGCGTCTTGTCCCAGGGCAGAAGGACACGTACCGGCGTTCTGAGATGGAATTCGGCGTTGCCGCGGACGCGTATCGTTCCGACCCGACGAAAAAAGCCACGCGCAATGGTGCGACGATGATAACGATCGTGTTGGCTATCGCGGCATTCGTGCTGGTGCTGGGGGTTTCTACAATCGCGATGCACGGTATGACGCTTACGGGTATCGTGGTTTCGGCGGTTGTAGGCCTTGCCGTGCTTTCGTCGGTGCACGTGTGCATGGACTGGGAGCGCGTGGTGGTTATGCGCCTGGGCCGATTCAGTAGGCTTGCAGGGCCGGGCTTGTTCTTCACCATCCCGCTGTTCGAGTTTTGCACGCTGCGCGTCGATCAACGTATGAACGCGACGCCGTTTGGCGCCGAAGAGGCATTGACCAGCGATTTAGTGCCGCTCGACGTTGATGCGGTGCTGTTTTGGGTGGTGTGGGACCCTGAAAAGGCGTGTACGGAAGTGGAGGATTATCACTTTGCTGTAGCGCTCTCTGCGCAAACGGCGCTGCGCGACGCGATCGGCCGCGCATCGCTGTCGAACGTGGTTATGCGTCGCCATCAGCTTGACCAGGAGTTGCGCGAGGCCGTTGAGGAAAAGGTGTCCGATTGGGGTATCTCCATCGTGTCGGTTGAGGTGCGCGACCTCATCATCCCGAAAGATCTGCAAGGGGTTATGTCTTTGGAAGCCCAGGCCGAGTGCCGCAAGAGTGCGCGTATCACGCTGATGGAAGCAGAACGCGATGTTTCCGAGATTCTTGACGAGGTTGCGCAGACGTACAACCACGACGAAGTGGCGCTTGCCCTGCGTAAGCTGCATCTGACGTACGAGGGAATGCAAGATAACGACAGCACGCTTGTGGTGCCGAGCGCGTATAGCGAGGGTTTCAACGTAAAGCCTGATGAAGCAGCGAAAAAGTAGTCCGATTCGCTATAACATATTCTCAAAATAGAATAACGACACCGAAAAATTGTCGTGCGACACTCTTGATTGTCGCACGACAATTTTGCTATAACGGCTCATGGAGGGTTTCAGCTGATTTCCACAACCGTATTCAGCCGCTTGGTTTCGTGCCGGTAATCGCACATCTGGCAGGGAGGCGAAAGCGGACATAAGGCGCGCGGGCGAGGCGTGCTTTATGGGAGGTGCGCCTTTTTGGCGCAAGGAAATAGAGGAGGGAAACATGGGTCTTGAGTCCCTGTTTGCATTCACGTTGTTGGGGGGTATGGCTGCGGGTGCGTACGTGTTCGAAACGTGCTTCACTCGCAAGCGCACGGACAATCGTCCGTGGCTTTTGCCCCTGGTCGTAGTTGCTTTGTTCGCGGTCGGCATGATTGCCGCATCCACGCATGTGCAGAGCATTCCGCGCGCTTTGGGTTCGCTGACGAGCGGCACTGTTAACTTCGCATCTGGCATGGTGCGCGAGGTTGCCGTTTCCGGCGTGTTCTTCGTTCTGGCGCTGGTTGACTTGATCATCACGTTCGTGAAAAAGGACAGCCCGTTTGTCTTGCGCGTGGTGACGGCTGTGGTTGCCGTGGTGTGCATGGTGCTGATGGGAACCGCGTACACCGACGTGTTCGGCAATGCGGTATGGACGAACGCTCCGGCCACCGTGCTGAGCTTCGTGGCGGGCGACCTGGCCATGGGCCTGGGCCTGTGCGCTGCGCTTGGCGTTGCCAACCTGGCTGAAAAGCCCGTTGCTTACACGATGGTTGCCGTTGACGTGGTGCTGGCCATTGGCCTGGCGCTTGAGGTTGCGGCGTTCTCGGCTGCCGGCGTAAGCCCGGTTATGCAGGTGGCCGGCCTGGTGGTTGCCCCGGTGGCTTCCGCGGCGCTGACGCTGTTCGCTTCCAAATTCGCAAACAAGCAGACGCTGGCGATTATCGTGTGCGCTGCTCTGATCATCGGTGTTGCCGTCGCTCGTTACGCGTTCTACGCGACGTGCGCGCTGTAGGGAACGAAGGGAGATATAACCGTGAATTCCAATAACATTTCCCGTCGTGGTTTCCTGGGTGCTTCCGCTGCCGTTATGGCAGGCGTTGCTGGCCTGACCGCTACCGGTTGCTCTGCGGAATCAAGCCTTGAGGCCGTCGATAAGCATGAGTTGCCCGTCGACCCGGCGAAAGACGGCGAGTGGGTACCGGCGGCATGCTGGCACAACTGCGGCGGCCGCTGCATGAACAAGGTCATGGTCAAAGACGGCGCCGTGGTGCGTCAGAAGACTGACGATACGCATGAGGACTCGTTCGATTACCCGCAGCAGCGCGGCTGCGTGCGTGGTAAGGCTCAACAGCAACAGTGCTTCGGCGCTGACCGTATCAAGTACCCCTTGAAGCGCAAGAACTGGTCCCCGGAAAACCCCAACGGCGACCTGCGCGGCCGTGATGAGTGGGAGCGCATTAGCTGGGACGAGGCCATCAAGTATGTTGGCGACCAGTTCAAGACCATCAAGGAAAAGTACGGCAACGGTGCATTTTTGCTGGGCAGCTACGGCTCGCGTTTGGCTTTTGCCCCGCTTCTGGCATGGGGCGGCCATCTGAACACGGCTGATACCACTTCGCATGGTTCCTATCTTTTGAACACTGCTGACACTATCGGTGTTCCTCGAACCGACGCTGGCGTATGCAACGATCGTACCGACATGTTGAATGCCGACACAATCGTGTTCTACGCTTCTAATCCCGCATGGTCGGCCGCTGGTACGCCAAGCTATCACTACATTCGCGCTAAGGAAGCCGGTGTGAAGTTCATCACCGTCGACCCCATTTACACCGCGTCTGCCCAAATGCTGGATGCCGAGTGGATTCCTATTCGCACGGGTACTGACACCGCGTTTTTGCTGGGCGTTGCGTCTGAGATGGTGCGCCTCGACAAGTCCGAGGGTGGCATCATCGATTGGGACTTCCTGAATAAATACACGGTGGGCTTCGATGCCGATCACAAGCCAGCCGACCTGAAGGAAGACGTGAACTTCCTGGACTACCTGGAAGGCAAGTATGACGGCGTGAAGCACGACGCCGCGTGGGCTTCCGAGATTTGCGGTGTGCCGGTGGAGAAAATCACCTGGTTTGCACGCGAAATCGGCATGAAGAACAACGTGTGGATGTTGCATAACTTCGCCGCCGCTCGCTGCAACGGTTCGGAGAACTTGCCGCAGCTGTTCATGACGATCGGCGCTATGGGCGGTCACTTCGGTAAGCCGGGCAACTGCACAGCAAACAACTACCACGCGAACGCCGGTAATGGCGGTCCGTCGCTGGTGAAGATGGGCAAGAGCGGTTTGCCCAGCTTGAAGAATGTGATCGACGGCGTTATCCCCGGCCCGCAGGTGTGGGAGGCTTGCCTGACGGGCAAATATCGCATGGTGGGCGACTGGTATTCCGGCAAGGGCTCCCAAGCTGGCGAAGACCGTACGTGCGATGTGCACTGCATCATTCACGACGAGAACGCGTACTTGCAGACGGGTCCGAACATGAAACGCGGCATCGAGGCACATCGCAAGATGGACTTCGTGTTGGCGAAGGCGCAATTTATGACCACGCAGGCGAAGTACTCCGACATCGTGCTGCCCGTGACCACGCAGTGGGAGGTGCCCGGCGGCCTGTCTTCGTCAAACCGCGAGTTCCTGTACTGCTTCAGCCAGGTTACCGAGCCGCTGTACGAAGCGAAAACCGATGTCGAGATTAACACGCTGATCATGGAGGCCATTGGCGTAGACCCAAAGACGGTGTATCCCATCAGCGAGAAGCAGGCGTTCTTCAACACCATCGTGTCTTCCACGGTTATCAAGGACGACGATTCGGGCGAGTACGAACCCATTGTCACCGTCACCGAGGCCGACTTGAAGGAATGGGGTGTTGAGGGCAAGACGCAAACGGGTCGCGTGAGTCTGAAGGAGTTTGTCGAAAACGGCGGTTATCAGGTGAAACGTTCCGCGGGCGACAAGTACAGCACGTTCTTGGGTCACGAGGCGTTTATCAAAGATCCCGAGGCCAACCCGCTGAAAACGAAGAGCGGTAAGTTCGAGATCACATGCC
>DJEE01000021.1:11925-17114 GCA_002431805.1 Eggerthellaceae bacterium UBA5906 | reverse complement strand
GCAAAAGCTGATTTGTTCAACAGCTTTGGACTGCGTGATTACGACTACAAGCCGTATCCCGAGTACATCGTGCCGACACTGGGCTACGAGACCACGTTCAAGGACGGCAAGGTTGGCGGCGAAAAGGGCGAGTATCCATACCTGCTGTTCAACCCGCATTACTTCCGTCGTTCTCACTCGGTATTCGATAACTGCCCGTGGCTGCGCGAGGCGTGGGCGAACCCGGTGTTCCTGAACGCTTCCGATGCTGAGGCAAAGGGCATCAAAGACGGCGATACCGTGCGTGTGTGGACGAAGTACGGCGAGGTGCTGCGTCATGCGTGCTGCATGGAGAACATGATGCCCGGCGAAGTGGGCATCCCGCACGGTTCATGGGTGCGCGTGAACGAGAAGACCGGCATTGACGAAGGCGGTGCCGACAACTTCTTGACGGGCAACGATATTTCCGGTGGCGGTGTGACCAGCTACAACAACAATAACTGCAACTTCGAGAAATATGATGGCCCGGCGCTTGAGGCTGACTGCTACACCGATCGTCGCATCATCGAAGTGGGCTAAGGGGGAGCATCATGACTGTTGGTTTTTACTTCGATATGACGCGTTGCATTGGCTGCCGCGCGTGCCAGGTCGTGTGCAAGGACAAGAACCGTCTTGAGGTCGGCACACTGTATCGCGAGGTGCACAGCTTTACCGTGGGCCAGTTCCCCGAGGTGAAGTCGTACAGCCACACGTTTAGCTGCAACCACTGCGAAGACCCTATTTGCCTGAAGAATTGCCCGACGGGCGCCATCTACAAAGCGCCTGACGGCACGGTTATCCAGGATCAAAGCAAGTGCATCGGTTGCCGCATGTGCGTGATGAGCTGCCCGTATGGTCAGCCGAAGTATTTCCCTGAAAAGGGCGTGTCCGGTAAGTGCGACGGTTGTTACGGCCTGCGTCAAGCAGGCGGTGAGCCTGCATGCGTTGCAGGTTGCCCGAACCGTGCGCTGGAGTTCGGCGACTTGGACGAGCTGCGCCGCAAGCACGGCTCCGATTTGGACAATGGCAGTATTGCTGTGCTGCCGAGTCCTGACGATACGCATCCGAACGTGCTGATCAAGGCCAAGGATTGTGCATTTGAGAAGGACTACCGCGAGCTGAACTGGTAATGTTATGGGCCGCCGTCCATGTTTGGCGGCGGCCTTTTTATCTACCGTGCGGCAATGCACGGCGTTTGCAAGGGAGCTGACATGACTGATAAAAATCGCGAAAGTGAGATTGCGCTGTACTTGGCGCGACGCACGTATGCGTATGGCGCGCTGCATGTGGTGTTCGGCACGCAGCCCGTTGCAAATACCGTACAACTGGCAACGGACGAAAACATGGCTGATGCATTGCGGTGCATTCGCGCGATTGCTGAGCTTGATGGGTTATCTGGTGTGGCTCATGAATGCGTGGGACTGCTTGATCGCAATGTGATGGAGTGCCTAAGCGATGCACTTGCCATGCTGGGCGAAATCGAGAAGCGCGGCGTGGATGATTCGCTTATTGAAACGCTTTGTGGCGACTATTCACGTTTGTTTGACATCCCGGGTGATGCGTATGTTCATACATGGGAGTCGCCCTATACGGGTACAGAGGGTGCGCTGTTCCAAGCAAGCACGCTTGATGTTCGGTCCTATTACCATCAGGCGGGTTATAAGCTACAGGCCGAGAAGCATTTTCCCGATGATCATATTGCAGCCATGATGGACTATTTGCGCGTCACTAGCCAAAATGTGTATGAAGCTTATGCCGATGGACGTGATGACGAGGTTGTTCGGTTGTTTGGTGTGCAGCAGCGTTTTCTGAAGCAGCACGTACTTTCGTGGGCGGACGTGTTCGCTCAGAAGGTTGCGGCTAATGATGCGCATGGGTATTATGCTGCGTTTGCGGGTGCAATGGCGGCTTTTGCTCATGTTGATGCTGCTTATAGTAAGGAGCTGGCGGCGGAGCTTTCGGCCGAATAGCGTTTTGCTTCAAGGGGGATTTGTGGATATTCACGAGTACGCGCAGGCGTTTGACCAGGTTGAACGCGATTACGAGAGTGCGGTTGCGGAATTCGGCATCCCCTTTGAGGCGTCCGAATCGTGCCCGCGCGTCCGTCGTGAGCAGGCGGCCGCGGCTTGCGGATGCCGATGCGAAAACGGGGGCGGGTCGCTGTGGCGCGGGTGGATTTCACCTGCGTGCTTGGCGTGCCGCACGGGCGAGCGCACGGCCACGTTTTTCGTTGATTTGCGCTGCACGCGGCACTGTTATTTCTGCTTCAATCCTAATCAGGACCACTACGAGTATTTCTTGTCGCACAAGCGCGACATTGTGAGCGAGCTTGAAAACGCTTATAAAGCCGGCGCGCAATTTGATTGCTTGGCAATAACCGGCGGCGAGCCGCTTTTGCATAAGGAGCAGGTGATTGCATTCGTGCGCCGCGCGAAGCAGCTGTACCCGGGCGTGCACGTGCGGTTGTACACATGCGGCGATTTGCTGGATGATGCGTGTTTGACGCAGCTTGCGGCGGCGGGGCTTGATGAGATTCGTTTCAGCGTCAAACCGGAAGACATGGCGCACATCAACGCGCCGGTGTTTGAGCGCATGGCGGCAGCGGTGGCGGCGTTGCCCGATGTGATGGCGGAAATGCCGGTGATTCCCGGCACGCTTTCCGAGATGCGGGCGATACTCTCGCGTATTGATGCCATAGGGGTTCGCGGTATTAACTTGCTAGAGTTCTGCTTTCCGCTGTGCAACGCCGGCGAGTTTCAGAAGCGCGGTTTTGAACTGCGCAAACGCCCGTTCAATTACTTGTATGACTACTGGTACGGTGGCGGTGTGCCCGTGGCAGGCAGTGAGGCGGAGGCGCTGGCGTTGTTGGAGTATGCTGCACGCGAAGACCTGCAGCTTGGCATGCACTATTGCAGCTCGGACAACAAGAACACAGGGCAGGTGTACCAGCAGAACAAGGCGTTCACCTGCGACGATAACGTGCAGGCGCACTATCCGTGGCTTTCGGCCGATGCGGGCGACCGCTTGCTAAAGTGTGCGAAAGCGTTCGGTCGCGATGCCGCAGCAGTGCGCGATTGGGCGCAAGTAGCTGGCGTGCCGTGCGAGTTCGATGGCGAAATCCCGAGCGCGGCATTTCCGTTGGCGCGCGTTAGCGAAGCGCAGCAGGCGTGCCCCGGCATTTCGCTGGCCGAAAGCGCCAACGTGTTCGAACAACGCGAAAACGGCGAACTATATTTGCGCGAAGTGGGCATACGCAAGCTGTGAGTGACTTGAAGTTATGCCCTTGTTCGTTCCAAGAAAATTGCTGCATATGCATGTTTGTCGCTTGACGATGACGTAACGTCATCCCTCAAAGTAAGCTAGTTGATGCAAATACGTTGTTGCGCGGGACGAGGGAGAACATGGGCGAAGAGGACAGCCAAGGCTTGATGACGGTTGGCGAGCTGGCCGCGCGCGTAGGCGTGACTGTTCGGACTATCCAGTATTACGATCAACGTGGGTTGCTGCATCCGACGTGCAAAGGCGAGCAAAACCTTCGGCTGTACTCGCCAGCTGATGAAGAGCGGCTCAATCGCATTATTACCTTGAAATACCTTGGGCTTTCCCTTGCTCAAATTCAGGAAAGCGAAGGCAGCGATACCGATGCCGAGCTGGGTGGTGCCTTGACCAGGCGTGCAGAGGAGCTTGAACGCGAGAGTGCGAGAATCCTTCGGGATATGAACGTTTTGCAGGGCCTTCGGTCGCATCTTGCGGCTGGCGGCCGCACCGACTGGAACGAACTTGCCGCCACTGTCGGCCGTGTGCAAGACCGTGAAGATATGCTGTGGGCGGCCATTACTGGGGAGTCGCTTGAGGGCTATCCGGTTCCGGAATTATCGCGTGAAGAGGTGATTTGTTGGCATCAACTGATGGGCGACACCATCGAGGCGATGCATGACGGCGTTCTGGTAACCGACGAACGCGCCCAGGCGCTTGCTATTCGCTTTTCTAGCTTAGGCGGCATGCCTCACGCGCTTGCCGGTCTGAAACGTTTGGCGCATCAGCGCAGCTCAGGGCCAAAACAGTATGGACGCGATTTCTATGCGGGCATTCAGCGCCGCACGCTAAGCTTCTTGCAAGATGCGCTTGATTATTCTCGCGCCAACGCGCAGGTGTAAGCTACCCTATTTACCCTGATTGTTGTATTGCCAGCGACGCAACGTCGCTGGCTATCATCGTTTCCCGAAGTTCGTTCGCATACTAAGGGGGAGACGATGATCGTATCGTGGATGGCCACGAACCGATGCAACTTGAAATGCGCCCATTGCTACCAAGATGCAGACGAGTGCGATAGCAGGGAGCTGTCAACCGAAGAAGCGCGTGGGATGATCTCGCAGATTGCGCGCGCGGGGTTCAAAATCATGATTTTCAGCGGCGGCGAACCGCTGATGCGCGATGATATTTTCGATTTGGTCGCGCATGCGGCATCGTGCGGCTTGCGTCCGGTGTTCGGCAGCAACGGCACGCTTCTTACGCCTGATGTTGCGCGTAAGCTTAAGGACGCCGGCGCATGCGCTATGGGCATCAGCATCGATAGTCTTGATGCGGAAAAGCATGATCGTTTTCGCGGGGTGCCCGGTGCTCATGCTGCAACGCTTGCAGGCATCGAGACATGCAAAAGCGTTGGTCTTCCGTTTCAAATTCACACTACCGTGGTGGATTGGAACCGCGACGAGGTGTGCGACATCACGCGTTTCGCGAAGAAATTGGGCGCGGTGAATCATTCGGTGTTCTTCCTGGTACCCGTGGGTCGCGGCAAGGATATTGCGGATGAGAGCCTTGGTATCGAGCAAAACGAGCAGCTGCTTGCCGACATTCTGTGCGCCGGGCGCGATGCCGGTATCGAGGTGAAGCCCACGTGTGCCCCTCAGTTCATGCGCATTGCCGAGCAGATTGGCGTCGAGACGCGCTATACACGCGGCTGCTTGGCGGGCCTGACCTATTGCGTGGTGGGCAGCGAAGGCATTGTGCGCGCGTGCGCATATATGACCGAAAACGCTGGTGACGTGCGCAAACAGCCTTTCGATGAGATTTGGCGCGAAAGTCCCGTGTTCGAAAAACTGCGCACGCAAGCGTACAAAGGGGCGTGCGGAACCTGCGACTTCAAAGGTGTGTGTGGCGGTTGTCGTGCT
>DJEE01000021.1:8652-11885 GCA_002431805.1 Eggerthellaceae bacterium UBA5906 | reverse complement strand
CGTGCTCGTGCCGCCTATTACCACGATGGCGACATTCTGGGGCAAGACGACTATTGCGCTTGGGGCGGGAAAGGCGCGTCGCGCGCAATGGCTGGCGCACCCGTTGCGTAGCACAAGCAAGCATGGCGAAAAGGAGCATATGATGAAAAGGATTGCAGGAAGCGCGATTGCGGTTTCGTGCGCGCTGGCTTTGGGCGCAGGAGTGTTTTCGCTGGTTGGATGCGCATCGCAGGCGGAATCGGACGCGTTGGGTGTCGAAGGTGCAGCTGCAGAAACGGTGCAGCAAGCTTACACGTTCACTGATGACCTGGGCCGTGAGGTAACGGTTGCCTCGCATGAGCGCGTGGTTGCCGGTATGGGAAGCTTCGCGAACGTTTGGGAACTGGCGGGCGGTGCGCTTGTCGGTGCGTCTGACGATGCGTTCTCCGACTACGGCATCACGTCGGATGCGCAGAAAATCGGCGACTTTTCGTCGCTTGACGCTGAGTCGATTATTGCGTTGAACCCGGATTTCGTGATTCTAACCGGCTCAAGCTCGGGGCGTGGCGGCGGTGTGGCCCAAACCGAGCTTGCCGATACGCTTGCGGCAGCGCATATTCCCGTTGCGTACTTTAAAGTGACCACGTTCGACGATTATCTGCACATGCTGCGCATATGCTGCGACATCACGGGCGACGAGCAAGCGTATGCGGAAAATGGGCAGAAGCCAGCGGATAAGATTGCGGAAATCCGCGCGAAGGCTGAAGATAAGCAGGCTGGTAGTGCGGTGGTTTTGACGACGTATTCAGGTGGCACACGCGTGCAAACGTCGTCAACGCAAACGGGGACTATGCTGGCTGATCTGGGCGTGCAAAACATCACCGACTCCGATAAGGGGTTGCTGTCCGATTACAGTTTAGAGGCACTCATTCAAGATGACCCGCAAACCATTTTCCTGCTTCCCATGGGAAGCTCTGACGAAGCGGCACAGCGGGCTCTTGCCGAGCAGACGACGGCGCAGCCGGCGTGGGCCCAGCTGAGCGCAGTGAAAAACGATCGGGTGGTTGTGCTTGATCCGAAGCTGTTCCAGTACAAGCCCAACAACAACTGGGATCAGGCGTATCAGGTGCTGTTCGATGCGCTATATGGTGAGTAGGCCCGCTGATGGGCGGGATATCTAAATGCGTAGGGATCCGAAGGCGTGCGGATCGCCGCTTTCGCTTGGCGTTGCTGGTTTCGCTGCTTATGCTTGCAGGCGCGGTACTTGCCGGTTTAGCGCTGGGGTCTTCCTCGATTGGCGCAGGCGACGTGCTGGCCTATGCCACGGGTGGCGCATCCGATATGGCCAGCAACGTGCTGGCGAACGTACGCATTCCGCGCGTGCTAGCAGGCGTTTTGGCGGGAGCGGCGCTGGCCGAGGCAGGGGCGCTTATCCAGGCCACTCTGAACAATCCGCTGGCAAGCCCGAACGTCATCGGCGTGAACGCTGGATCGGGGCTGTTCGTGCTGCTGTTCGCTTGCATGGCGCCGCATGCGTTGAGCGCGTCGGTTGCGGCGGCATTTCTGGGCGCGTTGGCGTCTGTGCTGCTGGTGTTTTTCGTGTCGGTGTACGCAGGTGCCTCGCGGTTGACCATCGTGCTAGCGGGTATGGCGCTTACGGCCATTTTTACGGCGGGCATGAACGCTATCCTTATTTTCAACCCTGATGCATATGTGAACTCGTCGGGCTTTCTGGTGGGAAGCCTTTCGGGTGTGACGATGCCCGAGCTGGCTGTTCCTGGCGTGCTGATTTTTGGGGGCCTTCTGTTGGCGGTGAGTCAGGGTGTGCGTCTGAACATCCTGTCGCTTGGCGACGAAGGCGCGCATGCCTTGGGTTTGAACGTGGTGCGCGCACGGCTGGTTTTGCTATCGCTTGCAGCGCTTTTGGCTGGTGCGGCGGTGTGTTTTGCCGGGCTAATTGGCTTTGTGGGTTTGATTGTTCCGCATGTGGTGCGCTACGTTGTCGGGCACGACAATCGACGCGTGCTGTTGCTTTCGCCAGTTGTTGGTGCCGCGTTAGTGTGCATGTGCGACACCGTTGCGCGCACGTTGTTCGCGCCGTTTGAGGTGCCCGTTGGCATTTGCATGGCGTTGGTGGGCGGACCGTTTTTCATCTACCTGATTCTTCGCTCGCGGAAGGGGGAGGTTGATGGGCGCTCTTGATTTCGAAGACGTGTCGTTTGGCTATAAGGGCAACTTTCTATTCGACGGCTTTTCCGCGTCGTTTCCGAAAGGGCAGGTGAGCTGCATTGTTGGGCCGAACGGCTGCGGAAAGTCGACGTTGGCAAAGCTTGCCATGGGCCTGGTTAAGCCGTTTGCTGGCCGCGTGCTTGTGCAGGGGCGTGACGTTGCGGCGTTGACTGCGCGTGAGCGTGCGCGCCTTTTGGGCGTGTTGGTGCAGCAGCAAGAGGCTCCGGCCATGACGGTGCGGGAATTGGTTGCGTGTGGGAGGTTTCCGCATTGCGGACCGTTTGCTCGGTTGGGCGATACCGATAGGCGGCGCATCGACGAAGCGCTTTCGCTTGCGGGCGTGTACGATTTGCGTGACCGGCAGCTGCGTAGCTTGTCGGGTGGGCAGCGCCAACGGGCACGCATGGCAATGGTGCTGGCTCAGGATGCCCTGCTTGTGTTGCTTGACGAGCCGACGTCGTTTATGGACGTTGCGGCATGCTTTGACATGATGCGCCTGGTACGTCGGGTGCGCGATTGTGGGAAAACGGTTGTTGCTGTTGTGCACGACTTGAATTTGGCGCTCTCGGTTGCCGATGCCGTGTTCGTGATGGAGCGCGGGCGCCTGACAGCCCAAGGTGCGCCTGCGGATGAATGCGTGCGAGTGGCTATCGAGCAATCGTTTGGCGTGTGCTTGGAGCGTGCGGAAACGCCACGCGGGACGGCATGGGTGACGTTCGAACGGCAGTGACGCGCGCTGCACGGTGTCTGCTGTCACGAACTTGCTCGTGTTTGTGTTTTAATGCCCGCTGCTTGAGTAGTCCAGGGAGTGTGATTCTCGTTTTCCCAGGTCAGAGCCTTGTCGAAAATTGCTGTACTTCATTGGTTTTCAGCAAAACACAAACAAGAGCGAGTTCGTGACATGGGTGCTCCCTAGTTACAGCTTTCGCTGCTGGTAGAGGCCGTTGTCGATGAAGCCGCGGGATCGGTAGTAGCCGCGCGTGCCTATGGCGCTGATCACGTTCACGGCGGTGTAGCCGTTTTCG
>DJEE01000021.1:0-8594 GCA_002431805.1 Eggerthellaceae bacterium UBA5906 | reverse complement strand
TTTTTCGCGGGCGATGGCGCACGCTCGCTCGATAAGCTTCGTGCCCAGGCCGCGATGCTGCGCGTTCTCCCCGCCTTGGTGCAGCCCGGCCACGCGTCCGTACACGTGCACCTCGCGTATCATGGCTTCGCTAGCGCAAATGGGCAGGTCAGCTGCATGTTCGGCAACGTAGCTGGCATTGGGCATGGACAGGCGTAAAAACCCGGCAACGCGGTTGTCGGGCGTTACCCATTGCAGGAACACCTCGCGGGTGTTCGACGTTTCGTAGGGCACTTCGGCAAGCGAAAGCTGGTCGGACGCCGCGGCGCCAAATGCGATTTCGCGCGAGCGGATTTCCTGCACGGGCTCGTTTCGGCGCGAAAGCTCCAGGTCAACAAGCTGTCGTAGGTTCACCTTTTTGTTGCCGGTCATGATGTCGTGTGCCGAAATGTCGCGAATCATGCGCGATATGCGTGTGAACGGCGGCGTTGCCAGCACGTCATCGGCCAGCAGGTTCACCAGCTCGCCTTCGGTGTAGGGACGCCAGCTGTCGTCGCGCCAATGCGCCACCAGGCCCGTGCCGTCCACTAGCGCGCAGGGGTACAGCTTGATTTCGTCGGGCTTGAACGCGGGGTGCCCCACCATGCGAAGATAGTCCGCGGCGTCGGATTCGGGCGTGGCGCCTAGCAGGTTGGTCATGAAATGAGCGTGCGTTTTGAAGCCGAAGATGCGTGCCAGCTCGAAGGCCTGCTGCATGCGTGCGACGTTGATACCACGGTGGTTTGCGCGCAGGATGTGCTCGTCAAGGCTTTGGATGCCCATTTGCAGCTTCGTACAGCCAAGGCGGCGTAGCGTGGTTAGGCGTGCGGGTGTGATAGCGTCGGGTCGCGTTTCGATTACAAGGCCCACGCAGCGGTGTTCGGCGGCCTCGTTGGCGTGTTGTAGGGCCTCTAGCTGGGAAAACGTTGCTGTTTGCCAACGGGCAACGGCGGCCCAGCCGGATGCAGGTGACGTGTTGGCGCTATCTTCCGCGGTGTTCGCGCTGTCGCAGGCGTAAAGCTTACGCACCGTTTGGTTGTAGGTTGCGTTGCCGGCGGTTACGCGGTCTTGCGCGTTGGCGGCCCATGCGGCAAGGTCATCGCGTTCGCAGGCAATGCCGGCTTCGCGATAGCGCTGGCGGCGTGCTTCGGCCTCACGCTCGACGGTACTTTCGCTGGCCATGTCGTTCAGGGCGCGGAACAGCTCGTGCATGTACCATATCTGGTACGCTTCCGGATAGTCGCTCCACGTGCCTCCCAGCACGATTAACTCCACTTTGTCGGTTACGTGGCCCATTTGGTGCAGCGTGCGCAGGCGGGCTGTGACCTGCAGGTATGGGTCAAACCAGTTGCGCTCGGCGCGTTGGCAGGCCGGCTCGTCGTGCAGGTAGCTCTTTGGCATGCGCACGTCGTTGGGGCAGTACAGGCACGCGCTTGAGCAGGGCCACGGCTTTGTGAGCACGGTGACCGTTGCCACGCCGGACGCGGTGCGGCGGGGCTTCACCTGCAGCGTACGTACAAGGCGCGCTTCAAGCTCGGGCGTGATGTCCCATGTGCGCCAGGTTTCGGGCGCGTGTTCCTTTACGTCCTGGTAAAACGGTAGCAGCTTCTTTTTGGCTACATAGCGAACGGGGCCGGCGACCTCGCGATTTCGGGCGCGAATGATGCGATCGAGCGTGTTGGGATCAAGCGGCATGTCGGTGCGGCGCAGCTTGTCGATGATGTTCAGCAGAGTCTTTTCCATAGGCGGTATTTTACGGCATGGAAAGCCTTGCGCGGTGTGTTTGCGGCATGTATTATACGAAGTGCGATGCCCCGGCCTACCGGGCGGCATTGTTACTTAGATTACCCGGCTGGCTTTAGTGGGGCGCAGCCGGGTTCTCTTTTGCTCGAATGCAGTTCGCTAATTCCGGTTGGCTAAGCCAACGATTCCGATAACAACCGTGAAAATTGCGCAGAGCGCAACGACTGTATTCGTATCCATGGCGCCACCTCCAATCAAGAAGACGGCCACCCGGCAAGCAAAGCATCGCCTTGCCACCATGCAACGAAAATCCGCGAAGGAAAAGGCTTGTAAAGCTACGAAGTCGAATACTGCTCTGAAAAAACAATATATTCGTGCAAAAGTCAGTTTTGCAAAAACCATTTGTTTACCTGCGGTTTTGCCGATTGTCGATAATTCAGCACCAAACTGTTGGTGATTTAGTGGCATTGCATTGCGCGGGGTAGAATGAGAGCAATGAGTAGAAACTGCCCGCGTGGCGAAGCGGTGCGAAAATAAGATAGGTGAAGCATCGTATGGAGCAAACCGTTGCGTATTTGGACAACGCGGCCACCACGCAGCCGCTGCCGGAGGTCGTTGCGTGCATGAACGAGGTGCTGGCGCACAGCTGGGGCAATCCCTCGTCGCCGCATGCGGTGGGACGTCGTGCGAAGGACGTGCTCGAGGAAAGCCGCGCGGTTATTGCCGACGCACTTGGCGTGGATGCCGACGAGGTGTATTTCACGTCGGGCTCCACGGAATCGAACAACCTTGCCGTGCGCGGTGCGTGCTTGGCGCGGCGCGACAATCCCGGGCAGATAATCACCTCAACGTTGGAGCATGCGTCGGTTACGCGTTCGGTGCGCGGCATGCGGCGCGATGCGGGATGGACGTGCAGGTACGTTGATGCGCAAAACGGCGCACTTGACCTGGGGCAATTACGTGGGTATTTGCAGGAAGGTCCCACAACGCTTATTACTATGATGCGCGTGCAGAACGAAACGGGCTGGATTTTCCCTATCCCGGAAGTGGCGGCGCTGCGCGATGAGCTGGCGCCTGACGCGGTGCTGCACTGCGACGCCACGCAGTCGTTCGGCAAGCTGCCCACTTGCCCGCGCGAGTGGGGCGTGCAGCTGCTTACGGCGGGGGCACACAAAATCGGCGGCCCGCGCGGCATCGGCATTCTGTATGTGCAGCGTGGCGTGAAGATGTTCACCACGGCGTTTGGCGGCAATCAAGAGCGAGGCCTGCGTTCGGGCACCGAGCCGGTGTTTTTGGCGGCGGGCATGGCCGAAGCGGTGCGCATTGCTATGCGCGATTTGGACGCGAACTTGCAACACACGTCCGACCTGCGAAAACGTGCAATTGGTGGTTTGCGGCGCGAGATTCCCGATGTGGTTATCCACGCGCTTGAAGGCGGTAGCCCCTACATTTTGAGCTTTAGCGTACCGGGCGTGCCAAATGCGAAATCGGTGCAGTATTTGTCGGACCGCGGCGTGTGCGTTTCGCGTGCGTCGGCGTGCGAAGAAAATCATACGACAGTTGCGCCGGGTACGTGGCGCGAAAAGCATCCGCTGTCACTACAGGCGGCGGGCATCCCGTTGCGCGAGGGCAAGGAAACGCTGCGCGTGAGCTTTTTCCATCAGAACACCGCTGATGACGTTGATCGACTGGTGCGCGTCATGGCCGATTGCGTACGCGACGTGCGAGGCGCGTAGAAGTCATGTGCGATTGCAAAGCTGATGATGCGCGCGGCTGGCACGAGGCTTCGGCGGCAGGATGTTCGCTGCAGCTTGATGAGGCGACGGCGCTGCGCCTGTGTGCGTTGACCGGCGAATTTTACCGCGCGAACGCGGAATCGTTTTCGCAAACGCGTCAAGCTCGATGGCAGGGGTGGGCGCGTGTGCTGGCGGCAGCGGGCGTTGCTGGTGATGAGATTTCAGGCGTTCCGGCTGCCTCGGATGCCGTTTCTGCACCCGGAGACGTACAGCGCATGGGCGTGACTAGCAGAATGGAAGGTGCGTGTGGCGAACGCGACGAAGACTCCCTCCGCGTGCTTGATGTGGCGTGCGGGAATTTGCGTTTCGAGCGGTATCTAGCCGAGCGCTTGGGCGCGAACCGGCTAGTGTGCTTTGCGGTGGATAACTGCTACCCGCTAGTTGATCAGGCGCAATCGGTGGCGGGTTTGCCGCAGGTTAGCTTTCAAAACCTCAACGTGATAGATGCGCTTGCAGCCGAGAGCCTGACGTCGGTGCTTGAGGCCCCGGATGCCGCTTGTGATTTGGCAGTTGCGTTCGGCTTTATGCATCACGTGCCGCTGGAGCGCTGGCGCGTGGCGTTGCTGCATGCGCTGGCGGCGAAAGTTCGCTCGGGCGGGGTTGTCGTCGTCAGCTTCTGGCGGTTCCTCAACAGCGAAAAGCTAGCAAAAAAAGCCGCGGTCACAACTAAAGAGGCGCAGGATGCTCTGGGCCTTCCGCAGTTGCCGCCGAACGACTTTCTGCTGGGTTGGCAGGACACGCAGGGGCTGTATCGCTACTGCCATCATTTTGACGAATCGGAAATTGAGCGTCTGACCTGCGCCGTCGCAGACATCGCACAACCTATTGCCCGCTTTGCAGCCGATGGGAAAACTGGCAACCTCAACGAGTATTTGGTCCTGCGCGTGAAGTAATCGGCTCCAATGCATTCCACAGCTGATCGAAGGTACGAAAACAGCCGCAAAAGCCCGCCAGGTGCATTGGCGGACCGAAAAGTGGATACGTTTGTATTTTAATTGCCTTCCGCGAAGTGGGCCTTGATGGTGTGTTTGCGTTTTGCCTGTTCAGAGGCCTGCGCATTCGAGGGCTACTTACCGCAGTCGCATTAAAACACAAACGTATCCGCTTTTTGCTTGCGAGCCTCGTTATGGCTGGCTGCTGCGAGCTTGTCAACCTGCTTTTCCAGCGCGTCGATGAACATCTTCGCTCGTTTGCTCTTTGGGTTGATGGTGGCGAAGGCTGCGTGCTCCATGTCGGAGATAGGTAGGCAAGCGAATGCCGGATCGTCGCGGTATACCGAGGTATTCCGCGACCCATCAGGCAGGACGTAGATCTCGTCCTCGCCGATGTCGATGAGCGCTCCGTCGGCAGGGTGGTAAATGCGCTGGATGTGCGGTGTTGGCTGGAACCCGGCCGCGAGGCAGTTGTCGCGCACCGCGTTCCATGTGTGGTCGAGCAGCTGATGGATGCCCGTCGAGTCGAACAGCACAAGGATGCGAAACGGGTTTGTTTGTTGTGCGACTTTTCTTTGATGCTTATCTTCTTGATAGCGTGCCATTCGTGTACTAATCAAGACTTTGATACCTTGCCAATCGTGTATAATTTGATGATACAGAACCGTGCCATTCGTGTATTTACGACAGTATCCACTGGGGTGGAAGGGGTCGCCGATGTTTAAACGCCGCGCGTATGACGAGCTGCTTCGCTGGAAACGCGAATCGAACGGTGCTCGCGCGTTGCTTTTGGAAGGAGCGCGCCGTGTTGGCAAGAGTACGTTGGCAAAGGAGTTCGCCGAGAAAGAATACGCAGCTCACCTGGTCATAGACTTCTCCGAAGCATCGGAAGACCTGAAAACGCTCTTTTTGGAATACCGTTCGGATACCGATTCCTTTTTCATGTACCTTCAAGCGTTTACGGGCGTGTCCCTGCCGCGGCGCGATTCCCTTGTAGTCTTCGACGAGGTTCAGCGGTTTCCCGCTGCCCGGGAATTCATTAAACAGCTTGTTGCGGACGGTCGTTACGATTACCTTGAAACGGGCTCGCTCATCTCTATTAGACGAAACGTTGCAGATATCGTCATCCCTTCCGAGGAAACCCCGCTTCGCCTGAACCCGTTGAACTTCGAGGAATTCCTTTGGGCGGTTGGAGAAGAGCAGCTCGCCACGGTTGTTCGCGCCTCGTTCGAAGGCAAGGTTGCGCTTCCCGAAGCGATTCACCGCAAGGCCGAGCGGTTGTTTCGCGAGTATATGTTGGTCGGCGGCATGCCGCAGGCTGTCGAGGCATACCTCGATGAAAAGGATTTCGGCAAAGTTGACCAGGTAAAGCGCGACATCATCGCGTTGTATCGTAGTGATATAGAAAAGTTCGGGGGTTCCGACGCACTGCGCATTCGCCGGGTGTTTTCCACATTGCCCGGCCAGTTGACGCGCCATGAAAAGAAGTTCGTGCTGTCCGCGCTTGACCGCAATGCACGAAGTAGGGAATACGCCGATGCCTTTTTTTGGCTAGCTGATGCGTGCATAAGCTCGATGTGCATAGGCGTTGACGACCCATCGGTGGGACTTGCAGCAACCGCCGATGAAGGGACGTTTAAGTGCTACATGGCCGACACGGGGTTGCTGGTTTGCCAGCTCTTCGCTGACAACGCTGCCACGCCTCATCAGGTGTACCGCGATATCCTCTTGGGAAAGCTCGAGGTCAATGAGGGTATGTTCACGGAAAACGTTGTTGCGCAGCAGCTGGCTGCAAGCGGTCATGGGCTGTACTTCTATTCGCGGCGCGATCGTGAAAACAGCGCGAACACTATGGAAATCGACTTCTTGATAACGTCTGGCTACGACGACGCTGCCGGACGTATGCGCGTCTCCCCCATCGAGGTGAAATCGACGAAACGCTACGGTGCGAAGTCGCTTGAGAAGTTCAAGGCGAAGTTCGGATCGCGCGTGGGAACGCGCTATATTTTGCACCCAAAGCCGATGCAGGTGGAAGGAGACCTGGTGCGCCTGCCGCTATACATGGCGCATTTGCTGTAACGGGCAGCAGGTCTGGCTCTAGCTGACCTTGGCTGCGAATTACGATTGCAGCTGAGCATACGGCAGGGTGGGTTGGTGCGTTTCGGGCGAAAGCGGCGGAAGCGGCCCCCGACGGCTATTTTGCTAACTTGCTTGAGGTGATCGAGACGTTGCTGCGGGTTGTAACGCGGTAGGCGTGCGGAAACGAAAGATGATTAGCGTGCTTTGCGGGTTGATTTCTCGCCCTTGGCGCAGCTCGATTTGGCGAATGATGCGCTTTGGATCAAAGTCTTGGTCGAAAATCGCTCGCGCCGATTCGTCGTGCATGAAGTCGATCTTGACGAAGTCTCGATACTCCTGATCGGTGAACTTCTCCATGCGTCATGTTTTCCCTGTTTGGCGAGTACTGCGTAGCAGAAGAGGCTTGCGGTTGGGGCTTGATTTCCATTCGGTCAGGTCGTTCGCTAGCAATCTGCGTAAGATGAAACCTCGCTTCTATTGTGCCGAGTGCTTTGCGGCATAACAACTTCCCTCGAAAAATGGGGGAGAGAGGTAAGCTTGGCTAGTATAATTTCGCAATCGGCAGGTTGAAAACTTCGCAATCGGTGGGTCGGAAACCTCGTAATCGGTTGTTTTCGCAGGCAGCAGATGCGTTATGGGAGACCCTTCGATAACGTTCCTTTCGTTTGTCGTCTGGGTTTGGCCAAGAATGGCGAAAACAAGGCCTTAAAATCGCCAAAGTTGGCGAAAATAAGGCGATACTTCACTTGACTGGTAGATTGAACTGCTGGGTTTGCGAGCGCGCGCAATACGCGTTTCCCTGATATGCGCCTTCCGTTCACCGGCAGAACTTGCGTCGTCGTTGCCATTTCCCGGCTGTGCATGGCTTTGGCCGGAACGCTGGGCGCGGCGTGGCAGGGCTGGCATATGCTTATGCGTGTAAGAAATTGCAACGGCAGCGGTTGCATGGGCTGTGCGAAAGGATGCCGAATGGGAATGAACGTTGTGTGCCTTGACCTGGAAGGCGTGTTGGCGCCGGAGATTTGGATTGCGTTCGCGGACGCGGCGGGCGTGCCCGACCTGCGCCGCACCACGCGCGACGAGCCGGATTACGATAAGCTCATGCAGTTCCGCTTAGACGTGCTGCGCCGCCACGGTTTGGGCCTGCCTCAAATCCAGGAGGTCATTGCCGGCATCGATCCGGTGCCCGGCGCGAAAGAATTCTTGGACGATTTGCGCGCGACCACACAGGTGATCATCATCAGCGACACGTTCGAGCAGTTCGCGCAGCCCATCATGGCAAAACTAGGCTGGCCCACCATTTTCTGCAACACGTTGGAAGTTGCCGACGACGGCACCATCACGGGGTACCGCATGCGCTGCGACCAGACGAAGCTGACCACGGTGCGCGCGCTGCACTCGTGCGGCTTCGAAACCATTGCCTCGGGCGACAGCTACAATGACCTGGGCATGATCAAGGCGTCGAAGGCCGGCTTCCTGTTCCGCAGCACGCTGTCCATCAAGGCCGAGCATCCGGAAATTCCGGCGTACGACACGTTCGAGGACTTGTCGAAGGCTATCAAGGCGGCATTGTAGGGGGCGCTGGCCTTCCGGTACGCGGCGGCGCTGGGCGATTTGGCGAAGCGTGGCGCGCTTGGCAAGGCGTTCCCGGTGCGCTGGCGAATGTCGCACCTTGCCGGTGTGCCCCCCACGGCGTGTTCTGCGTGAAGCCCTTGTGGTTTGTCGAATTGGTTAACAGAGTCGAAACGACAAATGGCGTTAGGGGCGATAAGCTACTGCACAGGTATCAAAACTCCAAGACGAGATAGGGGCGACGGGCATGCCTGCCGCCCCTTCTGAGCACTAGAAGCTTGCTTTTGCGCAGGCGAAACGGGGGAAGAATGACGAAACTATCCATTGCGCCCGCTTCGGCGGACGATGCCCGCATCGGCGGGTTTTTGGATCGACAGAAGCGTCGCGTTGACGCCATGCCGCCGGGTATGTGCCCGCTGGCGCAGCAGTTGACGCTGCTGGAAGAGGGCGCGCT
>DJEE01000016.1 GCA_002431805.1 Eggerthellaceae bacterium UBA5906 | reverse complement strand
TTGGGCTTGGGCTTGGGCTTGGGGCCAAGTCCGCAGAACGCAAAAAGGGCTCGGCTGCATTTGCAGTCGAGCCCATTGCGCTTACGGCAAACGCCAACCTTTAGCTTGCGAGCTTAGTGCTTCTCGCCGTGGCCCAGGTCGTCCTCGCCGATGATGTTGTGCAGGTCGGGGTCGTACACCAGGCCGCCATGCTCCTTGTGGAAGAACATAAGCAGCGTAGGCGCAATGCCCTCGACGTTAGCCAGGTACACGTGGATGAACATAAAGCAGATGAACACGAACATCATGAAGTAGTGGATGATGCGCATGCTCATGATGCCGCCCACCAGCGCCGTGCCAGCCGCGAAGAACGGCAGCTCGGACGTGGGTACCCACAGCGCGCAGCCCGTATAGAACATCAGGATGATGAGCACGGGGATGCACAGGTAGCTGATCTTCTGCGGAACGCCCAGCTTAGCAGCCAGCGGGTGATCCTTCTTGAAGAACAGGTAGTACTTGATCCACTCGGGACCCTGGTGCAGGTTGTCCTTCTGCGGCAGCCATGTCTTGTAGTCGGTAACCTGCTTGCGGGTACCACCCGTAGGCGAAGACTTCACAATAAACGCCATGATCAAACGGCAGATGCAGTTGATGAACAGCACGAAGCCGAAGAACACGTGAAGGCCGCGAGCCATGGACTCGAAACCCCAGAAGAACGGGTAGTGAATGTAGAAGCCGGTGAAAATCAGCAGAATCATGGCCACCAGGTTGATCCAGTGCGTGATCACGAACGGCAGCGGATGCGCCTCACGGTAGTGTGCCAAATGCGCCATGTTACTTCACCCCCCAAGGGCTCGTGACGGTTTCGAAACGCTTGCCCGTGGCAGGCTCGGAGATGTGCACCGAGCAAGCCGTGCAGGGGTCGAACGAGTGCACCGTACGCAGCGCATTGATGGGCTTTTCGACGTCGCCCACCGGCACGCCAATCAGAGCCTCTTCCAGAGGACCGTGCTGGCCCTTCTCGTTCTTCGGAGCCAGGTTCCACGTGGACGGGATGATGATCTGGTAACCCTGAATCTTGCCGTCCTTGACGGACTCCGCATGGTAGAGGGCGCCACGCGGTGCCTCCCAGAAGCCGGAGCCTTCGCCCGTGGTGGTTTGCGGGGCGCGGAAGTACTCGGAATCGCCGGACTTGACGGCCTGGATAAGCTCGTCAACCCACTCGGTCATGCACTTGGCAATGTAGAGCGTTTCGATCTGGCGGATAGCGGTACGGCCAAGCGTGGACTGCGCGATGGACAGGTCGCCCTCATGACCCAAGGCCTTCAGGAACTCGTCCACGTGCTCCTTGATGAAGGGCACGTTGCGCTTGTAAGCAGCCAGGATACGGGACAGGCTGGTTGCCTCCATGGAGTTGCCGTTGTACGACGGGCACTTCACCCAGGTGTAGCGGTCGTTCACGTTGTACTCGGTGAACTCAGGCTCAGTGGTGAAGTTCGGCGCCTGGTAGGTTTCGGAACCCTTGTACCAAGAACGGCCGACCCACTCGGCAATGGCCTTCTCGTCGGGCTCGGAGAGGTTAAGGTTCTCGTCGAGCACGCCGGAGGGCAGGTAGCGGTTGGACATCTTGAAGTCGTCGCGGTCGAACACGCCCCAAGCGATGTAGCGGCCCGGGCCCTTGCCCCACTCAAGCGCTTCGGTGTAGTACGGCGCGATGGCCATAACGTCGGGCAGCATGGTGGCTTCAACCCAGGTGTACAGCTCGTCGACCAAAGCTTTCAGGTCGTCAAGCTTCTGGTCGGTAGGCACAAACGCCGTGCCGCCGGGGCGGCTGGTCATGATGTGCGGAGCCTTGCCGCCAAGCAGCGCTGAAATCTGGGAAGCCTTGGCCTGCATGCCGAGTGCCTCCAGGTAGTGCGCCGTGCAGATGAGGTCCAGCTCAGGCGGCAGCTTGAAGCCGGTGCCGTCTTCTGCATCGAACCAGTTGCCGCTGAAGATGGACAACTGACCGTTCTCGGCGAACTGGGACAGGTGCTCTTTCAGGGCGGTGAAATCGCTGTTCGTGGAGCAACCGGCCGCACGAGCCAAGTCCATGGCGTCGGCGGGGTTTGCCTTCAGGGCGTTCAGCGGGTTGATGTAGTCCAAGCCAGCCAGGTTGTAGAACCACAGGATGTGGCTGTGCAGGAACTGCGCGCCCTCCAACAGGTTGCGGATGATGCGAGCGTTGTTGGAAATGGTGATGCCGTATGCCTTCTCAGCGGCAATGGAGCTTGCGTGGGCATGGGAGATGGGGCATACGCCGCAGATGCGCTGCACGATAAGGGCGGCGTCTTCGGGCGTGCGGTTCTCAACAACCAGCTCAACGCCGCGGAAGCAGCCACCAGATACCCAGGCGTCGGAAACCTTGCCGTTTTCCACTTCCATCTCAACACGCAGATGGCCCTCGATACGGGTTACAGGATCAATTACGGAACGCGTCATGGCTTACCTCCCTTCCTTCGGTGCATTGGGGTCGTCGTGACCGGTGTTCTCCTTGTAGAGCTTCTCGCGCTCGGCCTCGGAAATCTCATAGGTGCCCACGGACTTGTCGGGGTGCTTAGCATCCCACTTGCGCTCTTTCTCAAAGTCCGCGCCGCCGTCCATACGGCCCGTGGCCTTCATGCCAAAGCCGTGCACAACCAGGGCCGCGGCCAGAAGACCGGTAATGCCCACGGCAATGGTGGTAGGCTGCACTTCCCAATCGCCGATGTGCAGGTTGCGATGACGCTTGATGAACGGGGTGTTCACCTCAACCCAGTTGTCGCCCGGGTCGTTGGGGTTGGCCTCGCAGCAGCCGATGCACGGAGCGCCGGCCTGCACGCACCAGCTGCGACGGTCGTTCCACATGACCACGCCGCAGTTGGACTTGGTTTGCGGACCGCGGCAACCCAGCGGGTACAGGCAGTAGCCCTTCTTCTCCTCTTCGGAGCCGAACTGGTACACAAACTCGCCGTTCTCGAAGTGGCCGCGACGCTCGCAGTTGTCGTGAATGGTTTGGTTGAAGATGCCGGCAGGCTTGCCCTCGGAGTTCAGGTCCAGGTCAGCGGGCTTGAGCTTCATGAGCACCACGTCAACCAGCACGCTGGTGAGCCACTCGGGGTTAGCCGGGCAGCCGGGAATGTTCACAACGGGAACGCTGATGCCGGCCTTTTTCAGGTACTGCTCCACACCCATGGCGTCGGTGCAGTTGGGCTTTGCGCCCATCCAGCCGCCGTTGACGGCGCAGGAGCCAAGCGCCACCACAGCGTTGGCGTTTTTCGCGGCCTCAATCAGGTGCTCGGTGCCTGGCTTGCCAGCAACGCGCAGGGCATTGCCGCCCCACTTCTCCTGAATTGCGCCTTCGTAGATAAGGATGTAGTCGCCGGCTTCGATGGTTTGCTCCTTGGCTTCCTCCATGGAGTAACCAGCGGCAGCGGACAGGGTTTCGGAATAGTTCAGCGAAATCATGTCCAGCACCACTTCTGCAGCGTTGGGCGTTTGGGCCTGAGCGAACGACTCGGTGCAGCCCGTGCACGATGCGCCTTCAACCCAGATGACCGGGTAGAGGTTGCCCTTCGTGGCGCCGATGACAGAGGTCTCAAGAGCCTGGGCGACCTGCGGAACCGTCAGCTGGGAAACCCCGGCTGCAGCAGCCACGACACCGCACAACTTCATGAAGTCGCGGCGGGTGACCCCCCTGGCCTCAAGCATGTTCGCGGCTGCGGACATTGTGGCCTCTCCTTCCATACGCACACCTCCTTTTAGGTGTCTCTCGTCTGGTCTTTCGATAGACCTAATTCTGGTACGAGGAGTGAAGATGCGCGGTGCAAGGGTTTGCAAACGTTACCGTTTATCCCGCAAATGGTGTTGTTTACCTGATATAACACACCATATGTTGGTCAACGGATAGGATAATAGCCTACATATATAGGCAACGCCCATCACGTTGCGGTTGCTCCCAAACCCAAGTGGACCCAGTGTGCAGACACGCTGTACGCCAGTTGACGATGAAGTCGCAGACCCCCATCGTCAACTGTCTCCACTCCGACCGAGTATGTTATCACGGGCACTTTTTTATACGGAACCGTTATCATATCTTCGCAATATAAATTAACAATTCTGCATGAAGGGACCATTCGCATGCTTGATACCACCACTCCCGCCTTCGCCTACCTAGGCCCGGCCGGCACCTACCACGACGAAGCCGCGCGCGCGTTCGCCAAGCGCTTGGGCATTGAAAACCCGCAGCTGGTGGAATGCCCGTCGCTTTCCGAGGTGTTCGATTGCGTGGACCGCGGCAAGTGCGAGTACGGCGTGGTTGCAACGGAAAACGCCCTTGAGGGGCCCGTTACGGCAACGCTGGACAATTTCGCGTTCCGCTCAAGCGCCACCATTTTGGGCGAGCACGTGCTTGACATCCACCACTGCCTGATCATGCACCCCGAGGCCACGCTGGATGACGTGAAAACCGTGGCCAGCCACCCGCAGGGCTTAGCGCAATGCCGTAGGTTTTTGAACGACCGTTTGCACGGGGTGCCCACCGTTACCGTGGCGTCAACCGCCGACAGCGCGCGACGCGCGGCGGCCGACAAAAGCGTGGCCGGCATCGGCAACGCGTTTGCAGCCGAGCTGTACGGCGCACGCGTGGCCGAGGAAGGCATTGAGGACCATTTCGGCAATCAAACGTCGTTTGCGCTGATCGGGCGCCAAGGGCACGTGCCGGTGTTAACGGGTAGCAAGTTCAAAAC
>DJEE01000005.1:7956-10040 GCA_002431805.1 Eggerthellaceae bacterium UBA5906 | reverse complement strand
GCCCCTCCGTCCCCATGTTCACGGTTACCTCCCGGCCGAACATTCCCCTGTTCACGGTGGCCATTCAAGCAAGAAAAGCGAGGTTAGGTTGGCGGCATGAGCCACGTTAAGGCATTCATTAAAAAGTATTGGATCACGGCGGTGCTGGTCGTTGCGATGTGCGGCGGGTACTGGGGTATCACGCACGCGGGGTTGTTGGACCCGGTGCTGTTTCCCACGCCCGAGCGCATTTGGAAAGCGTTTTGCAGCTACGCGGACACTATGCCGCTGAACTTTGCCTCGTCGATGGGGCTGCTGATTCCCAGTTTGTTGCTGGGCACCGTTATCGCGCTGGCTGGCGGCGTGGTCATGGGCATGAACAAGCGCGTGCGCGACACGGTGTATCCCATCGTGTATGCCATCAGCGTGGTGCCCGCCATTTTGTTGTCGCCGTTTGCGTTGCATCTGGCACCGTCGTTTACCGCGGCATCGATGTTTTTGATTGTGTACAACACCATCTGGGCCACGCTTTTCGCTACGGTCACGGGCATCATGACCATCGATAAGCGCTATCTGGACAACGCCGCCACGCTGTGTTTGACCGGCCCGAAGAAGCTGGTGCACGTTATCCTGCCGGCGGCCATGCCCTCCATTTTGTCGGGGTTCGTAACGTCGCTGCGCAGCTCGTTTCTGGTGCTCGTGTTCGCCGAAATGTACAGCGCGCAGTACGGCATGGGCTACTTCGTGAAGAAAAACGCCGACTTCGGGCTGTACGACAACACGTGGGCAGGGTTTTTATTCATGATTTTGGTGCTGGTGGTGGTCATGCAAATCTTCGAGAAGATCAAAAACCGCATGCTGCGTTGGACTATGGACTAGAAGGCGGCGAACAAGGCAATGGAAACGAAGAAGGCGGCCTGCGCTGGGGTGGGCGCACCCGGCGCTGGTGTCCCCGGTGCGGCACCGATGGAATTTGTGGATCCGGCGTACAAAACGGGCGCGGGGCGCTACTTGCAGGGGCCGTGCGTGCTTGACAAGCTGGGTGTGGAAGTTGCGCGCCTGGGCACGCGGGCGTTTGCGGTGGCCGGGCCGAACGGATGGCGCGTTGCCGGCGAGCGGGTGCGCGCGTCGCTTGCTGCGGCAGGCGTGCCGCTGGTGGAAGCGGTGCGCGATTGCTCGACGTCATACGAGGAAACGCGCAGGCTGGCTGCTCAGGCCGCAGCGGCAAGTTGCGACGTGATTGTGGGCGTGGGCGGCGGGCGCATCATGGACCTGGCGAAAGCCGTGGCCGCATCAGGTGATTGGCCGGTGGTGCAGGTGCCCACAAGCGTGGCAACCTGCGCGGCCTTCACGCCGCTGTCGGTGATGTATGCCGAGGATGGGGCGTTTCGCGACACGTGGCGCTACGAACGAGAAATAGACGCCGTGGTGGTTGACCTGCAGGTTATGGCAACGCAGCCGCCGCGCCTGATTGCGGCGGGCGTGCTGGACGCCATGGCGAAGGTGCCCGAGCTGGCGCATGGCAGCTGCGTGCTTGACGAGGCGGCCGAGGACGTGCAGCGCTGGTGTGCGTACCAGTATGCGCGGGTGAACAACAAGCAGTTGGGACGTTACGCGGCTGCTGCGTGCGAAGAAGCCGCGGCGGGACAGCCGGGAGCGGCGCTTGAGCGCGTAGTGTACTTGAACCTGGCGCTTACCGGCATGGTAAGCGCGCTTACGCGCGGGTTTCATCAAACGGCGCTGGCTCACAAGTTCTACGACGGCATGCGCACGCTGTACGCCAAGCGCGCAGCTGGGTACCTGCATGGCGAACTGGTGGCAATCGGCCTGGTCATGCAGCTGGTTTATAACGGCGACGGCGACGAGGCGGCGCACACGCAAGCGTTTATGCGCCAGCTGGGGATGCCGGGCACGCTGCCCGAGATTGGCATCGAACGCAGCGACGTGGGCGTGGAAGCGCTGGCGGCCTACATAAACGACGGCGAGTTTGTGCCCGCCGATGCAATCAGCCAAGCTCGTTTCGCTCGCGCGTTCGAAGCGCTGTTTCTGTAAGCGGGTGTTCGGGTGTAACGCCGACGTGAACACGGGGACGGAGCGGGTGTTCA
>DJEE01000005.1:0-7884 GCA_002431805.1 Eggerthellaceae bacterium UBA5906 | reverse complement strand
CGTGTTCACGGTTGCCCCCTCGGCCGAACGCGCCCTCCGGCTCTCTCAAGCCTAGATTAACGGTTTCAATCGGTAACCGATAATCTGTTCCTCTACTCACATCAACTCAAAGGAGAGTATCGTTATGACATTTAATCTTGACAACGCTGGGTTTATGACGCGTGCTATTCATGCCGGTCAGGGCCCCGACCCGGCGTTTGGTGCGCTGGCAACCCCCATTTATCAAACATCCACGTTTTGCTTCGATAGCGTGGAGGACGGCATGGCGAAGTTCGACGGGCAGAAAGCCGGCTACGTGTACTCGCGCGGCGGCAACCCCACGGTGCGCACGCTTGAGCTGAAGATGGCCGCCATCGAGGGCGGCGAGGACTGCGTGGCCACCGGCAGCGGCATGGGCGCGGTCAGCTCGGTGCTGCTGGGGCTTTTGCAGGCTGGCGACCACGTGATTGTGGGCGATTGCGTGTACGGCTGCACGAACGTGGTCATCCACGACGTTATGCCGAAGTTCGGTATTGAGGTAACGCCGGTTGACACGACGGATTTGGGCGCGGTTGCGGCTGCTATCAGGCCGAACACGAAGATGGTGTACTTCGAGACTCCCACCAACCCGCTTATGAAGGTCACGGACATCGCCGGCGTGAAGCGCACGGTGGGGCAGGACATCCGCGTGGTGGTGGACAACACCTTCGCGCCCGCACCGGTGCAGCGCCCGCTGGCGTGCGGTGCCGACATTGTGCTGCACTCGGTGCCGAAGTACTTAAACGGCCATGGCGACGTGATCGCCGGCGTGATCATCGGCGGCGCCGAGGACATCGCGACCATCAAAAACATCGGCGTGACGAAAACGAGCGGCGCTATTTGCAGCCCGTTCGACGCGTTTTTGATCATTCGCGGCCTGCAAACGCTGGGCATGCGCGTGGAGCGCCATTGCGCCAACGCGTTGGCGGTTGCTCGCTACCTGGAGGGCGTGCCGTGCGTCAAGCGCGTGCTGTATCCCGGCTTGGAAAGCTCGCCGTATTATGAGCTGGAAAAACCCAGATGAACGGCATGGGCACGGGCATCTTGTCCTTCGAGCTTGCAGACGACGTCAACGGCCTATCTAGCTTCGAGGCGGGCAAAAAGCTGCTGAACGCGCTTGAGTTGTCGCACATTGCCGTGAGCTTAGGCGACCCGGCAAGCCTCATTCAGCATCCGGCTAGCATGACGCACCACAACGTATCGCCTAAGGTGCGCGCCGAAGCGGGCATCACCGACGGCCTTATCCGTTTCTCTGCCGGCTTAGAAGACGCTGAAGATTTGATTGCCGATTTTGCCCAGGCGTTCGCGCAGCTGTAGGGAAGCACAAGGCTGCAGATGAGGGCTGGCAGGAAGTCGCTATATTGAGTCCGTTAACCTGCAAGCCACCTAACCTCTGGAATTTGTCGTGCAGCAAATTCCAGAGGGGCTCATGTGCCTTTGGGCTCTGCGATTGTGCTGTGATTGCATCTTGCGAGCACACCGATGTTGAATGCGCGCCACGCCCTTTCATGGTTCTACTGCGATACTTGTTGTGCGGTTCGTCCAGATGAGCGGGCATTGCATTACAATTTCGAAGCCTCGAAACGATAAGGAGCTCGGCGCAATGAAGCCTTCGGACGATTTTCATAAAGTTCATCTCTATTTGCAGCAGCGAAATCGACAATATAGCGTATCGGAGCCCTTTGCGCGGTCTTTCGGCTTTACGCTTTCCGAGCTGCTGGTGCTTATCCCGCTGCATTTCGATGCGGAAGGCAATCCTTCGACTGGCTGTACGCAAACCGAAATAGTGCGTCGCGAAAACCTTACGAAGCAAACGGTCAGCCTTATCGTGCGTTCGTTCGCAAAGGCGGGGATCGTGTCGCTTGAAACCAATCCTGACGACAGAAGGACTAAGCTTGTCAAGCTGACCGAAGAAGGCCGTCGACAAACGACGCCGGTTATAAACGATTTCACCAATCGCTGGAACAGGGCTATGGCTGCATTGACCTCGCAAGAGTATGCATCGCTTATGGGTCTGATGACTAAACTTGCCGACAACATAGAGGATTCTTTTTCTCGGTAAGACAAGCGTTCACTTGCAATCTGCGTACAGTGGCTTGCGTAACGGATGGAACTCTTCTTTCTATTGACGTGCAGTTAATCGCGTGCTATGAACTATTCTCAAAATAGAATTAGTCTAATACTTGACTAAAATCTCCAAATTCCGTATCTTTCGCAATGGTCTAATACTAGACTAATAAGAGAGAAGGGGAACATATGGAAAATGAGAGGAAGTCGTTTAGTCGCCGCGCGTTTGTTGGCGCGGGAGCCGCACTGACGGGTCTTGCCTGCGCTGGCGGCACCACGGCGGCATCGCTGTTTTCCGCAGGTGAAGCGTACGCGCAAGCGCAATCTGAGCAGGTTGTTTCAACGTTTTGCGCAACAAATTGCGCGGGTTGCTGCAATCTGAAGTTTCATATGCAAGACGGCGAGATTGCGTATGTGGAAACCGACAACGAGGGTGATCCCGCGTTTGGTAGCATTCAGGCACGTGCGTGCCTCAAAGGACGCTCTCATCGCGTATGGCTTTCGCGCAGTGATCGTCTCGATTACCCGATGAAGCGCGTCGGCAAGCGTGGTGAAGGCAAATTTGAACGCATCAGCTGGGATGAGGCGCTGGATACCATCGCAGAGGAAATGAAGCGTATTCGTGAGCAGTATGGTCCTCAGGCGATTGCGTATCTTTCCGTTTGGTATGCGAACAACGGGCTTATGCTGGCTGACAGCGTTATCAAGCGCATGCTTGCCATGACAGGCGGTTATCTGAATTTCCCGAGCACGTCAAGCTACTCGACCGGCCAGGCGAAGGCTGCTTCGCTTTACACGTACGGCGCTCCTGCTCCTGTTGGTGCCGGCACGCTGCGCAATGCTGATCTGACCGATGGCCAAATTGTCATCTTCTTCGGTAATGCCGTCGGCGATGCGCGGTTAAGCGGCGTTGGATTCGCAAACGAGGTGACGTACGAAAAAGAGCGCAACAACCTGCGCGTTATTTACGTGGATCCGCGATGCAGCAACATCACCACGAACCAAGATAACGAATGGATCCCCATTCGTCCTGGCACCGATGCCGCGCTGGTGGCGGGTATTGCGCATGTGCTTATTACCGAAGGGCTTGTGGCAACGGATTTTCTGCACACCTATTGCGTTGGGTTCGACGAGGAGACCTTGCCTGAGGGTGCGCCGGAGAATACGTCCTATATGGCCTATGTTATGGGTACAGGATACGACAAAGTTGAGAAGACGCCGGCGTGGGCGTCCAGGGTTACGCAGATACCCGAGCAGAAGATCGTGGATTTGGCGCATGAGCTCGCCGCCGCGCCGCGTGTTTTCGTCACGCAGGGCTTCGGCATTGCTCGCCGTTCGAACGGCGAGCAAAACTCTCGTTCAGTGATGCTGCTCGCCATGTTGCTTGGTCAGATGGGCGTGCCGGGTACTCACGATGGGCGCGAACTGGGCATGAACAAATACAGCATTGCATCTTTCCCCAAAGGTGATAACCCGTGCAAGGTTTCGTTGCCTACATACTTGTGGCCTACAGCGGTCGACGACCCGCAGAGCATCACGCCCGAAGAGCATGATCTTGTGGGTGCGGACACGTTTAGCGGCATTAAGATGCTGTTGGGCTACGGTGCGCAGATCATGACGGTGCAGCATGGAGATGTTCAGCGTACGCATCGTATCCTATCGGATGAAACGAAATGCGAATTCATTGTCATGAGCGAGCTGTTCATGACTGATGCTTGCAAATATGCCGACATTTTGCTGCCTGATCTAGCGGCTCAAGAGGTGATGAACGTTACCGAAGCCGGATTCCAAGAAAACGCGCGCGTTATCCAGTTCGCAAGTCCCATTTACGAGCCGAAATGCGAGCGACGTGATATTTACGAGGTGTGTGCCGATATTTGCGAGCGTTTTGGTGTGCGTGATGAGTTCACGGAAGGCAAAACGCGTGAAGAGTGGTTGCGGCAGCTGTACGAGGCCGGGCGAAAGAAGTACCCGCAACTTCCGACATGGGACGAAGGCTGGCAAAAGAAAATTTTCAAGGAGGACCCGCCTGCGGTGGTATCGCAAGCGAAGTTCATTGCCGACCCCGTTGCCAATCCGCTGCCGACGCCGTCGGGCAAGATAGAGATTTACTCTGCGCGTCTGGCAAAGCTTGAGGCGAAGCGTCGCGTGCATGAGCCCGATTGCTCCATCAGCCCTGTTCCGGTTTACGACCCGGCCTTTAATGGTTTTGAGGACTGTACGGAAGACTATCCGCTGTTGTTGTCTGATTATCATCCGGCGCAAGCAGTTAACTCTTCGCTGCAAAGCGTTGACGTGCTGCGCAAAGGTTTTCGCGAAACACTGTGGATTAATCCGATCGACGCTGAGAGCCGTGGCATAAAAACAGGCGATACGGTGCTGGTCAGCAACGAAATAGGCAAGCTGACCATCGAGGTGCGTGTGACTAATCGCATTATCCCAGGGACTGTTACCATGCCGCAGGGCATGCTGTTCGATAACTCGAAAGGCGATGGGATTGACCACGGAGGTTGTGTGAACACGCTGTGCACGTCGCGGGCGACTTTAATTTCGCGCAACAACCCTTCACACAGCAACGTTTGTCAGGTTAGTAAATACGAGGAGGCGTAACCGATGCAGTATGGTTTCTATTTTAACGGCGCGCGTTGCATCGGCTGTCGCACGTGCGTTTTCGCTTGCAAGGACTATCACCATCTTGATTCCGATGTTAGCTTTCGCCAAGTGTACGAGTACGAAGGTGGAACATGGGAGGAAGACGGCGAAGGCTGGACTCCGCACATGTTCTGCTATCACGTTTCGCTTGCTTGCAATCATTGCGACGATCCGGCGTGTACGAAGGTATGCCCGACTGGAGCTATGCATAAAGATGAGGAAACGGGAATTGTGTCGGTGGACGAGGATCGCTGCATTGGCTGTGGGTACTGCCAGATGGCGTGCCCGTATAACGCCCCGGCGATTGATAAAGGCGTGGGCCATAGCGTGAAGTGCGATGGTTGCAAGGACCGTGTTGCTGAGGGTCTCGATCCTATATGCGTTGGCTCGTGCTCGCTTCGTTGCATCGAGTTCGGATCTGTTGATGAATTGCGCGCGAAATATGGCACCGTGGCGGATATCGCTCCGTTGCCTGACAGTGACATGACGCATCCGAATGTGGTGATTGCTGTGCCGGCGAGTGCTCGAGCGGCTGAGGATGCTGAGGGTTGGATTGCGAACAGGACGGAGATAGTGTAGATGATGCAGTCTGTTGTTTCTGAATTGCCGCTTGCCTTTTTTTCGACGCTTGGTCCTATAGGAGCGGGCACGTTTGCGGCCATTTCTTTTGCGTTATTTACTTGTGACGATCGCGTTTGCCGTATGAAGCTTGGTACGTGGGGACTGCTCCCCTTCGCGTTTGCGGTCGTGGGGCTTTTGGGCGCATTTGTCCATTTAGGTGATGCGCTGCATGCCCCGTTTGCCTTGACGGGAGTTGCTTCGTCGCCGCTTTCGCAGGAGATTTGCGCGGCGCTAGCGTTTTTGATTGCCGCAGCGGCGTGCATCGTTGCGTGCCGGATAGGCAAGGAGGGGTCTTCGGCTGCGAAATGGAGCGCTGTGATTGCTGCTGTCGTCGGTATAGTCTTTGCTGTGTTCGTTGGCAAGGCGTACATGGTCGACACCATTACTTCTTGGAATACACCGTTGAGCGTTATCGAGCCTGTCGGGGCGTGTCTGTTCGGCGGTGCGGCCCTTGGCGCGCTTGTCGTGACCGCAGCTGGCGTTTGCGCTGATAAGAAGGTCCTGGGCGTTGTTGTCGTTGCCGGGGGCGTTGTGTTTGCTATTGCGCTTGTTGCACATGTCTTTACCGTTTCAGGCATGGCAAGTCGCCTGGTTGACGGCGCTCAGCTTGCAGCGAATGTTATGCCTTTGTGCGTTGTGAGCTGTGTGCTTGTTGCCATTGCCATTATGTGCACAGTGGCGTGGGCGAAAAGTTCGCAGGCAGGTATGCCCCTGATAGCGGTGATCCTTGCGTGCAGCGTGCTCGGTGTGTTTGCTGGGAGACTGGTATTCTACGGCCTGCAGCTGTCGGGAGGTTTGTGCCTATAGGTCAAGCTGCATGGCAACATCTGCCGCAAAAGCGTTTGCGTAAGAGGCGGGGAAGGACGTGGCAAAGTGGGGTTGTCGGCGCTGAGGCTGTCGTCTTACTGGAGACGTTGGCTGGGGCGTCGACACGAAGCACATTTGCTCCGTCGGGTGCGTTGTTCGTTTTACGTGCACCCGCCCGTATGTCTATGTGCTCGCATTTCGCCGGCCTGTGGAGCAGGAGCATCCGAACGGCTCCTATGTCCCTCGCTGGTGCACCTAGCTTAAGCGTTGCTAGCTAGATGTGCGAAGGACGCGACTGTCGACTGTTGGCGTGGCGAAGGTTGCGCCAACAGCCTGAGCTTTCGTTACTGCCCGTTCAGCACGATGCTTGCGTAGTCCTGACTTTGATGGAATAGGTGGGCAACTACCACATTGTCGCCTTCCTTGAAGTAAAGAACTACGTAGCTTTTCACCAGCACGGTGTGGTATCCAAGACGTGCAAGGGGCTCGAGGCGGGACAACCGGTACTCCACGGTGCCATCGCGCAAGTCCTCAATAGTGGCTTCCCATTCGTCCAGAAAAGACGATGCGGTGTTAGGGCCGAAGCTGAGCAGATGTTCCACCGTGCTATCCAGCTCGCGCAGCGCGGTCGGCTGAATCCTTACGTTACAGGCCATGCTTTTCCCTTAAAGATGCCGTTGCCTCGAAGGCGTCGGTGCTCAGCCCCTCGGCGCGTTCGCGCTCGGAAACCATGATTCGCTCGAGCAGGCGTGCGCGGGCATCTGCTTGCTCCCATCGGGCGAAATCGGAGCTTTTTACGCAGACGAAACGGTCGTAGCCGTTTTTGGTTACGATGACGGGCGTGGGGCTGGTTGCAACCATTTCATCGAACGTGGCAGTATCGCGCAAATCCTTGATAGGCACGCACAGGGACATAGCAAGCTCCTTTCGGTGCATAATAATGTGCACTATTATGCCACTATATTCGGAGAGTTTCCAGCTTGGCAAACTTTGCTGATACGTCTAGCTCAAGCGCCTCTAGAACTGGTTGCGTAAAGGGCATGGCCGTTGGCGCAGCTCTAGCCCTTTCGGTTGAGTGCCTCTTCCGGATCTACGTTGCGCAGTAGGCTGGGGTCTTCGAACAGGCGGGTGCATATGAGGTCTTCGCGGTTCATGGTGCCGTCGTCTTCGCCGATGACGTTTCTGAAGAACGCGACAAGGAACCTGTCATCGGGGAGAATCCCGGCCGCTGCGTTGCGGTATTGCGCGCGCACCAACGCGTCGCGGAAGTAGCGGGCGTGCTTGGCGAACGGGTCGTTCGTAACCTGAAATCCCAGGCTGTTCAGGTATAACGCAGAAAATACGGCCACTGTGCGCGTGTTCCCCTCGTAAAACGGGTGGATTTGCCATAAAAAGGAGATAGTGCGGCAAAAGCGCTTCATCTCGTCATCGGTAAACGTCGTGTACATGGCTGCGGCTTCGTTTGCGAACGCACCGCGCAAGGACATTTCGTAGGTAAGCGGGTCGGCGTACAGCACGCTGTCACCGTTGAGGATTTCCTCTTGCTTGATCATGCGCTCGGTTTTGAACGCGCCGGGGCGATACACCGCAGGGTCTAAATCTTGAAACAGGTATGCGTGAATGGTGGTAAGCATATCGGTCGAAAGGAAGAACGCGCCACGCGCGAGCAGCTCGGCAATACGCTGGCTTACCAGGTCGGCCTCTTTGGTGGCATTATTG
>DJEE01000181.1:10852-10980 GCA_002431805.1 Eggerthellaceae bacterium UBA5906 | reverse complement strand
GAGGACGACTACGACAGCGAATTCCGCTACAACGGGCGTCTTATCATGCCGCTGTTCGCCGACGATGCCTCTGACAAGGTGATTTACCTTAACGCGTTCTCGAAAACCATGGTGCCCAGCCTGCGCAT
>DJEE01000181.1:3211-10813 GCA_002431805.1 Eggerthellaceae bacterium UBA5906 | reverse complement strand
AGCTACATGGTTTTGCCGCCGAAGCTGCTGGCACGCTACGTGGACACCATGAGTTTCTACTCGTGCACGGTGTCAAGCTTCGAGCAATACGCGCTGGCGCGCTTTATCGATGAGGGGCACTTCGAGCGCCATATCAACCGCACGCGCAACTTCTACCGTCACCAGCGCGCCGCCGTGCTGCGCGAAATCGAGCGCTCGCCGCTGGCCGGCATCTCGCACGTTGAGGAGCGCAACGCCGGCACGCACTTTTTGCTGTACGTACGTACAGCCCTTACGGGCGAGCAAGTGCGCGAGCGCGGCGCTGAGCTGGGGCTTAACGTTTCGCTGTTCAGCGACTACCTACTTGCGCCCAACGACCGCGGCAACCGAACCACGCGGCGCTTCGAGCAATATTCAAACGGCGAGGTGCCGCTGGTGGTGAACTACGCCGGCATCGAGCCCGACCGCGTGCCCGAAACCATCCGCCGCCTCGCGCACGTGTTCCCCGAATGCAGGTAGCCCCGCCGCCGCACCGCATACACGGCAGGCAGCGCAGCCCGAAAGCACTCGCGCGCACCCGCAATCGCAAGCTCCGCTCGCCAAAATGCGATACGTTTGGATTTTAATGCGCACCTTCGCAGTAGCGCGAAGAAACCGCTCGCGTTTGCCCAGATCAGAAACGCGCCAAAAAGTAGCTATATCGCTAAAGCCAATTAAAATCCAAACGTATCGCATTTTGGGGCCGAACGCGGCACTTGCACGGCGTGTCAGCTTCTTGCATCGGCGTTGTTAGGGGCAGGTAAGCGGCGTGCGCAGGTTTTATGCGGCGCGTTGCAACTTGGCAACACGCGCTTCACCGGTCGTACAATGGCCACGAGGTCAAAGGAAACCAACGAAAGACGCCCAAATGGCAAGCGCGTCGGCATCATCCTCGGCACGCAACCGCAGTCAGGGCGCACGGCGCACACGGCGCCGAGAAAGGAACCTTGCATGATCAAGCTTATCGCAAGCGACATGGACGGCACGCTGCTTGACGGCGAAGGCAATGTGCCCCCGGAAACGTTTGACCTGGTACGCCGCCTGCACGATGCGGGCATCCATTTCGTGGCATCATCGGGCAGGCGTTTCGACACGCTGCAGGACATGTTCGCGCCGGTTATGGACGACATGGACTTCGTGGCCTCCAACGGCGCGCAGGTGGTTATTGCCGGGAAGCTGTATGACCGCGAAGTGTTCAGCCACGCGGCGCTGCGACGCCTAAAGCGCGTGGTGGACCTGTTCGACAGTCTGCACCTGGTGGTGTTCGACCGCAAGATTTCCTACCTGCTTGATGACGAGGCGCGTTTCGAACGCGAGCTCGACAAGAACCTGCCCAACCCGCTGCGCGTCTACGAACTGCCCAACCCCGACACCAGCATCCTGAAAGCGTCCATCTATTGCGACGACGCCATCATGGACATGGCATACATCCTTGAGCGCGAGCTGGGCGAGGATTTCGTGTTCGCGCCGTCGGGCCGCAAATGGATAGACATCATGCAGCGCGGCGTGAACAAGGCAACCGGCATTCGGCAAGTCATGGAAGCGCACAACGTGCAGCCCAACGAGACCATGGCGTTTGGCGACGCTATGAACGACTACGAAATCCTGCGCATGGTGGGCACCAGCGTGGCCATGGGCAACGCGCGCTCGGCCATCAAGCACATTGCCACGAAGGTTATCGGCCAGAACACCGAACACGCCGTGCAGCGTGAAATCGCCGCGCTGCTAGGCATGCTAGAGAAGTAGCAGACACACGCCTGCGCTCCACTCGCCCCCAGCAGCCTCGCTCCGCCCCTCAGGCCGCGTCGAAAAAGCGCGGCCTTTTTCGTGACGCAAACCGGCCCCGCCCTTCGCACACCCTTCTAAAACCACCCTGGTCAAACGCATAAACCACCCTTTTCGGACGTGCTGGCAAAACGCCGTGCCTCCTATGATTTCTTCCCAGAAACCGCGCAAGCCGCGCGAGATTTTCCGGGAAGCCGAAGGAGGAACCATGAACGAAAACGAGGAGAGGCCTGCTGCAAAGCCGGCGCAAACCAAGCGGCGTCGCACCATCGCCACCGTGTGCGTGGTAGCGGCTGTGCTGGTGGCCGCAGTGGGCGGGTTTGCCGTGTGGCACAACCAGCCCAGCTTTTGCGGCACCGTGTGCCACACGCCCATGAGCGCGTACGTGGAAAGCTACTACAACACTGATGGCACCTCGCTTGCCAACGTACACATGAAAGCGGGCAAGGATTGCCTGACATGCCACGAGCCCAACATCGGGGAGCAAGTCACCGAGGGAATGCACTGGATCACCGGCGACTACGTGTTCGACGACGACACGCAGCACCTGACGAGCCGCAGCGGCGAGATTGCCACACAGGAGTTCTGCCTGAACGAGTCCTGCCACAACATGGACCTTGACAAGCTGCAGAAGAAGACCGAGTGGATGGCATGGAACCCTCACAACTTCAGCGAGCACGGTGTCACCGAGTGCGGCGACTGCCACAAGATGCACAGCCAGTCCGTCATCACGTGCTCGGAATGCCACTACCAGGCTGCCGAGGACGTGCCTGAAGGCTGGACGAGCATCCCGTATCGCGAGCAGAAGTAGGGAAGGGGAGCAACCATGACCACGAACAGCAAGAACAACGCAGGCCTGTCGCGTCGCGGCTTTCTTTCCGGTGCGCTCACCTTCGGGGCGGCTGCAGCCGCGCTGGGGCTTACGGGCTGCGCCACGCCGCGCACCCCTGAGGCCGAGGCTGTGCAAAACGTCATCGACGGCGGCGACTACGACATCATCGTTGTGGGTGCGGGCGGCGCAGGCATGGCGGCAACCGTCGGCGCCGTCGACCAGGGCGCTAAGGTGCTGCTGCTTGAAAAGATGCCGGTGGCGGGCGGCAACACGTGCTTCGCCGAAGGCGGCATGAACGCCTGCTGCACGAAGTTCCAGAAAGCTGCGGGCATTGAAGACAGCGTTGACCTTATGTCGGCCGACACCTACGCCGGCGGCCACGAGAAGGGCAACATGGAGCTTATCCGCCACATGTGCGCCGGTTCCAGCGACGCCATCGACTGGCTGGATTCCATGGGCATCACGCTGTCCAAGCTGGGCACGTCCGGCGGCGCGTCGGTCAAGCGCATCCATCGTCCCGAGTCCGGCGAGGCCGTGGGCAAGTACATCGTGAAGGGTATGACCGAACAGTGCCGTCAGCGCGGTGTTGCGGCCGTGTGCAACACGAAGGTGGAAGAGATTCTCATGGAAGACGGCAAGGTTGCCGGCGTGCGCGCCACCAACCCCAACGGGCTTCCCATCAAGTACTCCTGCCGTGCGCTTATCGTGGCAACGGGCGGTTTCGGTGCGAACAGCGAGATGTTGGCCCAGTATCGCCCCGAGCTGCGAGACGCTGTGACCACCAACCAGCCCGGCACGCAGGGTGACGGTATCAAGTTCGCCCAGGCTGTAGGCGCTGACACGGTAGATATCGACCAGATTCAGGTGCATCCTACCGTCGAGCAGACCACAGCCACGCTGCTGTCGGAGAACATCCGCGGTGACGGCGCCATTCTGGTGAATACCAACGGTGAACGTTTCACCAACGAACTGCTCACGCGCGACCGCGTGTCGGAAGCCGAATGGGCGCAACCCGGGCGCGGGGCATTTGCCGTGTTCGACCAGTCAGTGCACGACAACAACTTGTCGGTGGAGGAGAAGTTCGTCTCGCGCGGGCTCATCCACGTGGCCAACACGTTCGAGGAACTGGCACAGAAAATGGGCGTGCCGGTGGACGCGTTCGTTTCCACGGTAACGTCGTACAACGACAACATTGCTAACGGCACTGCCGACCCACTCGGTCGCACGAAAAGCCTGAACCCGCTGGTGAAGGCGCCGTATTATGCGCTCCCCGTTGCTCCGGGCGTGCATCACTGCATGGGCGGCCTGCGCGTGAACGTTGACGCCGAGGTGCTTGACGTCAACGGCAACCCCATCCCCGGCCTGTTCGCAGCCGGTGAGGTAACCGGCGGCATCCACGGCGGCAACCGCCTAGGCGGCAACGCTGTATGTGACATCAACGTCAACGGCCGTCAAGCGCAAGAAACCGCCTGCGCCTACGTGTTCGCATAAACGCATAACCCGAACGGAAAAGAATGGTTGGGAGCGCATAAGCGTTCCCAACCTTTATGTATGTCGGCAAGCAGACAGTACAGCTATGCGCGGGGGGAAGAGCGTTCACGTAGCCCTATCTTGACACCGTTGTCTCCGCATTCACTTCAAGCGTTCGACAACCCTACCGGTCAACGCTTCTTCCACCCTGGGTTCGCAAGAGTCCAACCCAAATCGCTCCGCCCTCTCGTTCACAGCGACCTTATCGGTTCAAGCCCGCTTCATCCCCGCGTTCTAGCTAGTCCCATCGACACGAAACCGCTCTGTTCCCGCGCGCAGCAGGCAATCCCGTTTTCGCTATAATAGTGCGCTTGAAGGAGGGGAGAACATGAGCGACGAGGCTTCCATGGCGGCACGCCACGTGCATACGCGCGGTTGGCGGGATTTTTTGGCAACGTACGGCCCGCGGTTTTCCGCGTGCTTTTTCGGGCTGGTAGCCATTCGTATATGGACGCAATGCTGCCTATACGACCGTTACACCGCCACCGATTCGGGCACCATCACCATCGTCGGAAACTTAGCGCGCGTCGCGTTTATCCTTGCGCTCATGCTCGCGTTCGCGCGTATCCCGCTTTCCGGGCGCGCACGTAAAGCGCTTGACGCTTTCTCCGTTACCGCCATGACGCTTGCGCCCGCAATCCTTCTGGTGCAAACCGAATACCCCAACCTGCCACTGGGAATTCCCGCATCCGCCCTTGCAGGACTAGGCATTGTATGGGGCGGCGGCATGTGGATCACGTTTTTCGACCGACTTGACGAAGGCGAGTCGCTTATTTACGCGTTCGCCTGTCTGGGAATCAGCGCACTTTTGGGGTTTGGCCTGGGCCTGCTTCCCACAACCGCGGTGTTCGCCATCGGTCTGTTCATGCCAACACTGTCGTTTGTGCTATTCAAACAAGCCATGGATACGCTTGATGCGCGGCAAGACATTGTGCCCGAACCGCATCGCGACCACGTGTATGACAGCGAAAGCAAAACGCTTGCCGTGCGCATCCTCATCGGCATCGCACTGCTTGATTTCGCATTAGGCGTGGCACGCGGGTTTCCCGAAGGGACGTCCATCGTTTTGTCTCCGGCATTTCAACTTGCGCACCAGGTAGGCGTGGCAATGCTGTGCGCTTGCGTCATATGGTGGGTGCTTGTGCGCGGCGGCGGCCTGAGCTTCGGCGCACTGTGGTGGCTGGAAGTTGCGCTCATGGTATTAGGTGTGCTGTTGATTGTGGCGCTTGACCAGGCGCAAGCTGGGGCAATGCTCATCACGGTATCGAACACGTTCATGCTAGGCGTGCTGTGGTACGGCGTGTACGATTTTTGTCGGCACAGCTCTATCCCTTCATATCTAGCGCTTGGCGCGGTATGGGTAGCGCACCTGCTACCGCGCGAGGCTGGACGCTGCCTTATCTTTCAATTCGGTCCGAACATGGGACAGTCGGTGTTGGTTGTTGCGGCGCTGGTGTGCTTGATTGCGCTGAGCATGGCCGTGATGCTGCGCGCCTGTCAACCGCACGCCCGCACCTTCTTCGCAACGTTTTCCGGCCCCGAAAAGCGCCTTGACGCCTTGCGCAAAACCGTAGTAGCAGAACAAAGGGAAGCAAACGCCGCAACTGCCGATCTTGCCCAAACCAACGGCAACGGTGCAAATGCCACATCCGACAATGCAAACGCGGCATCCGGCCCAAATGCTAGGCCGGAAGGCATAACTCCAAACTCCTTCAACGCCCAAAGCAACCGCGAGAGCAGTCAAATAACGCTTTCCTACGAAGACGACCTACGCAAGCGTTGCGAAGCGCTGCAACAGCGTTTCGATTTAACCGACCGCGAAACGGACATGGTGTTCTACCTGGCGCAAGGCCGTAGCAAAGGACACATAAGCCAAGAACTGCACCTATCGGAGAACACGGTGAAAAGCTACACGCGCAACGTGTACTCCAAGCTATGCATCCACTCCAAACAAGAACTGCTTGACACGTTGAACGCACAGTAAATAAGTCCCTTAAATCGACTTCATCTGCGCGCGCTGCGCAACAAGCTCGGCTTCGTTGCCGCACGCAAGCACACGGTCGTACACCTTCAACAACTCTTCGCGGTCTTCCGGCACGCGCCCACATGCAGGAATAACATTGCCATAATGGTTGCCCAGAATGTACGTGCCGTCTTCGCAATCAAGCCGTTCAACGAACGTACGCAATTCGCGAACGTTCTCCAATTCGCCCGCCAGCTCAAACGTACCGTGCGCAACCTCATGAGCCAGCTCTGTTCCCGAAAACGCCGTCATGGTATGAATCATCAGACGTTGTGGGTGCAGCTTGCTATACAACGCAGCCGTAGCGCGGGCCGACGCCTGGCCTTGTCCGCGCCCGCCCATGCCTAGCAAGTAAAACAAATCATAGGTCAGGCCAACCTCATCCAAACGCTGGCACTGTTGCAGAATATCCGACGCCGTAAAGCCCTTGTTCATTGCGGTAAGCGCAGCATCAAGGCCGCTTTCCGTGCCAATAGAAATATCCGTCACGCCCATGGCAACCAACTGCGCTAGCTCTTCATCCGACTTGCGCGCTATATCGGTTACACGCGCGAAGCTGCCCACCGTGGCTGAAGCAAACCGCTTGCGAATCTCGCGCAGCACGAACAGCAAATCGTCCTGCGGCAAGCACAGCGCATTCCCGCCAGTCAGAAAGACACGCGGCACATCCTTGTACCAGCGCTGCGCCTCGTCAAGGTCGGCAAGCACCTCTTCATGCGGGGCAGGGGCGAAGGGAACATGATACATATCGCAGAACTTGCAGCGATTATGCGAGCAGCCTTTGGTTACCTGCAACTGCAACATGTTATTCTCAAACAGCGGGCGGTAAAAAGCGCCTTCGTCGTAATGCATAATGGCTCCTATCATTCACATCCACCATACGCAAGCGACACGCATATTGAAAGTAAGTGCGAAAATATTGAGCGACTCAACTTTTATTAAGTAACGCGATAGCCAAAGCACCGAGAGGTCGATTCAGCAGACCCCGCACCCGCTTCAAAGCCCCAAGCTATTCCAAACGTTTTACAACAACGGCAATTACTGCGGCAATGGCCGAACACACAGCCAAGGTCACCATAACCGGGACAAGGCCAAATGCATCGCCGGCTATACCCAAAGCCGGTTCGGCGGCGCCGCCAATGCAAATGGCAACTCCGTAGGTTAACCCCGACGCCGTTCCTAAATGACGTGGCACATAGCTCATGCCAACGGCAACCGTAGAGGGATAAAACAAGTCAATGCCAATGGCTATAACCGCCGTCAACACCAGCGCTAGGGCAACCGAAGACCCGTTGCAGGCAAACGCAACACCGGCAATCGCCGTTACAACCAAACATGCAATACTCAGCCGATGTGCGCCAACCACCTCCGCCGTGCGCCCGGAAACAGCGGTGCCCACCATACCTGCCACAGA
>DJEE01000181.1:1054-3173 GCA_002431805.1 Eggerthellaceae bacterium UBA5906 | reverse complement strand
CCTGCCACAGAAAACAGCGAAATCGACAACGAACTTGCCGCTTCAGATTGCCCGAGCACGCTCATCAAGAACAAAGGAATGAACGCCATAAAGCCGTAGCTGAGCACCGAACGCAAAGAAAGTACGCCCATGACCAGCCCAAACATACCCCATCGCTCCGGCTGGTCAGGCACATAGCCAGCAGACGACTGCGCCGTGCCCAGCGCTTTCAATCTGCCGTTATTCGCAAACAGCACCAATGCGCAAACCGCCGTAGGCACCAAAAACACCGCAAGCCCATGCATGCCGAATACAGTAAGCGCACCGGCTGCCATAAGAGGCCCCACAAAAAAGCCCACGTTGCCGCCAACGGCAAAAATGCTCATGCCGTTGCCTTTGCGCACACCAGCTGCCAGGTTCGATATACGCCCACCTTCCGCATGAAACATCGCCACGCCAAATCCGCTGACAAGCGCACTTGCAACAACAAGCGGGTACGAACCTGCCCAGCCTATGCCTGCCATGCCAACCCCGGCTAAAAGCACGCCAAGACCCATGAACCACGGACACGCACGACGATCGCTTATCCAGCCAAACAATGGTTGCACCACAGCCGAAACGATATTGGCCGCGAACACAAGCATAACGGCTTGCGTGTACGAGTACCCACCCGTAACCAAAAAGGGGAGAACGGCAGAAAGCGCACCTTGATTAATGTCAGAGCACGCATGCCCCAGCATAGCCAGATAGTTCGAAACCCGATCACCGGCAGCCATTGCTTCCGTTTGTTTTTCGCGCGCTAACTCTTCTCTGGACGCCACGCGCTCTGCGTCATAATTTCTCATATGGTTTTGAATCCTGTCGTTTCCGTAAGCTTCGCAGTCTTGCATATCTGTAAAGAATAGCTTTGAGCTCTGTCGACTTCTTCTCACACATCATCAATACATTTCAAAATATCGTCAATTCCCTTTATCGCAGTTATATGCAAAGACTTAATAATCAGATGAGCAAACAATCGATCGGGAAATTACCGCTACTGAGCCGTTGTCGTTTCGGACGCATTCCTCTTATTCGATTTGATAGCAGCCTGATATGCACTTGGCGTCATGCCCAGCGCTTTTTTGAAAGCAGTGGAGAAGTGACTTGGGCTACCGAAGCCTGCAGCGCCAGCAATTGCGGTTGCGGTCATCGTGCCGCTTCTCATCAGCTCTATGGCCTTGCTGATGCGAAAATCAAGAAGATATGCATACGGAGTGGTTTGAAGCATCTCCTTAAAACAGCGCGCGCACTCAGCTTTGCTAACACTACCGGCTCCAGCTATATCATCAAGGCTGATGGCATCCGCATAATGTTCTTCGATAAACTGCACGAATGCTTTAATTCGTTCGTTTGAAGCCAATATATGCCTATCAGGCGGCGTTTGCACGACGTTACTGATATAACAAGCCCAGGCTTGCACAAGCTGAGCGCATGCGCAATATCGATCGACGTTTGAGGGCGTGCGTTCAACCAACAGTTCGCGCGCCTGCGCCAATCTGTCAAGCACATCAATATGCCAACGTTCGCTCAGGTCAAAGTGCATGAATTGCTGTGCGCGTGACCCAACGTAGGGGCTGACGCCATATGCGCTCATGTCCGAGCCGGAAAAAAATCCGAGCAACTTCGGTGGAAACACAAAGCTTGTGCGAAGGTTCTCCTTCCCGTCAAGCACGCGATGGGGCACACGCGAATTCAGCAACACTCCTTGCCCTTTTCCGCATTCGATGCGCACGCCAGCCACATCTACAAATACCACCCCTTGTGCCACAACGATAAATTGCAAGTCATCGTGCCAGTGCATTTTGCCAAACCCCAAACGAGGCGGATTGCTCACTCCGTTTCTCACATCAAGCACAAGAACAGGAAACCCCTCGCCACGCACAGGATTCGCCGCATGCAATGCTTGCTTATCGGTTTTCCTTGACATGCCAATCCTTACTCAATAACGGATAATCCAGACAGCAACATGACGATATTATAAAAAATCTCGGTTAAAAGTTGATAGCGAACCTATAACGCAAGGGCGTATTTTTCCAATAGCGTCAAACGTTGGTACCGCGTTCGATGCATTTCTTGGGGGAAATCGGATATACAGAAACGA
>DJEE01000181.1:0-1027 GCA_002431805.1 Eggerthellaceae bacterium UBA5906 | reverse complement strand
ATACAGAAACGAGGAGGCAATGGACACTGCCATTTCTCGCCGCGGCTTCGTAAAAGCCGGGGCAACTCTTGGCGCGCTCGGCGCGGCTGGTGTTGCGGGCATGACCGCAACCGATACCTGGCTTAAAACCGCAAAAGCAAGCGCAGCTCCGAAAGAAAAGACCGTCTGCACGTTCCACCAATGCCACTGCCGTGGTAATTGCACACTCAAATGCACAGTGCGTGATGGTCGAGTATGCAAAATCGAGCCAAACCCGGCCGCCGAAGAGGAATTTCACAAAGTGTGCCTAAAAGGCCTGTCCGAGGTTCAGCACATCTACGCGGACACGCGCATCCAAACGCCACTTCGACGCGTAGGCGAGCGCGGAGAAGGCAAATTCGAAGCTATCAGCTGGGACGAAGCGCTTGATACGCTTGTAGAGGAAGTCCATAAAATTTGGGACAAATACGGCCACGAAGGCTTACTGTTCTACAACGTCACGGAAAACGCAAACGATTCTGTTGAACTGCCAAAACTTCTTGGCTGCTCAGTACATGGCGCCTCAGGCTTGGACATCGGCTACGCAAATGGCATGTGGGAGATACTCGGTAAGTCAGGCAAGGCAAACCAGTCCTGCGTGACCTCAAGCCTTGATATTCGCGACTTGAAAAACACGAAAACGTTTATCTCTATGGGCTCAAACTTCATGGAAACCGGTTTGACGCACTGCTCGGCGTTTTTCGACGCAAAAGATGCTGGCATGTACTCCATTTGCGTTGACCCGAATTTCACCACCACAGCCGGCAAGTGCGATCAGTGGGTCTCTATTGAACCCGGCACCGATCCCGCGTTCTTCCTGGGCCTTATCACCTGCGTTCTGGACAACAACTGGTATGACGAGACGTTCTGCAAGCTGCACACCTCGCTGCCGTTCCTGATAAATAAAACAACCGGAGAGCTTTTACGCGATCATGCCACCTTGCTTGACGAAAAGGGCAACGATACCGAAGACGGCACCGCAAACCCCTTCAAAGTGCTTGACGAGCAG
>DJEE01000137.1 GCA_002431805.1 Eggerthellaceae bacterium UBA5906 | reverse complement strand
GCCAGTTTCTTTTGCGCGTTTGCAATAACGTCGTTGGTTTCGGCCGCAAAGCCGACAACCACTTGCTGCGGGCTTTTCTTATGCGCGAGCGTGGCCAAAATGTCGGGGTTCTCTACCAGCTTGATGGTGCCGAGGTCTGCGTCTGCCTGCCCTTTCTTCAGCTTATGGTCGGCAACGCGCTCGGGGCGCATATCGGCAACCGCGGCGGCAAACAGTGAGATATCAGCCGTTTCAAACGCCTGCTCGCACGCTTCCATCATTTGGACGGCCGTTTTCACGCGCACCACGTTCACGCCCTCGGGCGCCGGCAGCGCAACCGGACCGGAAACCAGCGTTACCTGGGCTCCGCGCAGCGCCGCAGCCTTAGCGATGGCATAGCCGGTTTTGCCGCTGGAATGATTCGAAATGTAGCGCACCGGGTCGATTGGCTCCACCGTAGGACCGGCGGTGATAAGCACATGCTTGCCAGACAGATCGCGCTTCACGCCCATGATCTCAAGCGTTTGCGCCACGATAATGTCCGGATCGGCCAAGCGACCGCGCCCAACGTCGCCGCACGCCAGATAGCCTTCTTCCGCATCAACGAAATGCACGCCGCGGATAACCAGTTTGCCGATGTTGTAGCGCGTTGCAGCCGCTTCGTACATGTGTACGTTCATGGCCGGTGCCATGATCATAGGGGCCGTGCACGCAAGCGCCGTGGTAGTAAGCAAGTCATCGGCAATGCCGTTGGCGATTTTCGCGATAACGTTGGCCGTCGCAGGCGCAATCACGAAGGCATCGCACTCTTCTGCCAGCGAGATATGGTGAATGGGATCGGTTGGATCGTCGAACAGGTCAATGGCAACTTTTTCGTGCGTGAGCGCGCGAAACGTGACCGGGTCCACAAAATGCGTGGCGTGCTCGGTCATGCACACTTTCACGCGCAGGCCTGCTTTCTGAAAGCCGCGCACGATCTCGCACGTTTTATATGCTCCGATGCCGCCGGTAACCCCGACCAGCACGGTCTTCTGAGGTTGAGCGTCAACGTTACCCATGATGTTCCTTCCCGTCTATATATAAGCAGCCAGCACGTGGTGCAGCACCGCCGCATGCGCGGCTGTGCCGTTCAAGCACGGCACGTACACGAGCTCGTTACCCGCAAGCGTCTTACCCGCATCCTCCAACTGCTGCTGGTAGAAGGGCTTCAGCTCGTAATCGATATCATAAAGCGTTTCCAGGCAATCCACGGCGAAATTTGGGCAAACCATGAACACACGGCCGGGTTTTGCGTGCGCCCATCGCGCAAGTATCTGGCGCGAGAACGGCTGCAACCACTCGCGGCCCTTGTCGAACTGGCAGTTGTAGCCGACCGTCCACTGCTTGCGGTCAAGCCCAAGCTTTCCCGCAACCGCAAGCGCCGTGGCGCCGGTTTGCGGCTCGTAGGTGTCTCCTGCTTCAATGTCGTTGAGCGGGATGGAGTGGTAATTGAACAGCAGCCTGTCGCCCGCTTGCGCGTCAAAACCCGCATCGCGGATTGTTTTCGCAAGCGCCCCCACATATGCATCGTCGGTGCCGTAATGCTCCACTAAAGTTATGGGTACGTTCCATCCCATACGGGAAACAGCTTCCTTAACGCTGTCATCAACCGACAATGTGGTGGAAAACGCGCTTTGCGGGTACAGCGGCAGTACAACCACGTTGGTGCAACCCGCATCCCGAAGCTGTTCAAGAGCCTGGCGAATAGTGGGCGCGCCGTAGCTTTGCCCAACAGCAACGCGCACGTTGTCTTCGGTAGGGTCTAGCTCACGCTGAAGAAAACCCAGAAGCTTTTCGTGTTCCACGTCAAATGGCGAGCCGTCATCGGTCCAGATTTTCGCGTACTTCTCACCTGATGTGACATCGCGCTTCGGCAAAATGAAAAAGTGCAGCACGCACAACCACCCCAGCTTGTTCATGGGGCGAATGCGCTTGTCCATCAGAAACTTGCATAAGTATGCATGCACATCACGCGGAGCGGGGCTGGCGGGCGTGCCGGTATTGGCCAGCAGCACACCCGTGCGTTCATTTTTGGCAATGGTCATGTTAAAACCTTCGTATCGCTAGCGACTCTCGTTGTACCGGGCAGGCAAAGACGCAGACCCGGTACAACATCGAAACGTTACCACAATCTAACACACAGCAACATCCTCCAGCTGATGTACCGGTGCTGAGGGGTGCGGCGCGCCAGCTAGCTCTTCAAACACCTCGCAGCCCGCCTGCGTACGGCCAAGGCTGCGCGGCGCAAGCTGATCGAGCACGACCTGCAGCTCGTCGGTAAGGTTGTCAGCGAAAAACAGCTCCTCGCCCGTCATAGGATGCGTGAAGCGCACCTGGAACGAATGCAAAAACTGGTGCCATAGCCCAAAGTTCGCTTCAGCGTCTTTCGGGCCGCCCGCGTTATACACCTGGTCGCCTACCAGCGGATGCTTCGCGTACTGCATATGCACGCGAATTTGGTGGGTGCGGCCCGTGAACAACTTGCAGTCAACCAGCGTGTAACCGTTATCGCGCGGACCGTGCTCGAACCGCTCTAGCACGCGGAATGTGGTGAGCGCATCGCGCGCCGAAGGGCATTCGCGCACTGCCATGCGCGTGCGATCGTTCACCGCGCGGGCGATGGGGGCATCGATCATGCCCGTATCGTGCGGGATAACGCCGTGCACAAGCGCCAGGTAGCGGCGGTCTACCGCGCGGTCGCGAATGTCGGACATCAGTGCTAAGCCGCACGCATCGGTTTTCGCAGCAAGCATAAGGCCCGTGGTATCGCGGTCAAGGCGATGCACGATGCCGGGGCGATCGTCTTCGCCCTGCACGTTGCACAGGTTGTTCGCCCCGCAATGGTTCACCAAGGCGTTTACCAGCGTGCCGTCAAAATGATCGGCCGAAGGATGGCACACCAAACCCGCCTGCTTGGAGATAACCAGCAGATATTCGTCCTCGAAACGCACGTCAAGCGGGATATCTTGCGGCACGATAGGGCCCGCAGCGGGTTCATCGGGCAGCTCGTAGACCACCGTGTCGCCAGCGCTAAGCGTATGCTTTTTCGCAACAGTGGCGCCGTTTACAAACACCGCTCCCTCCTCCACCGCGCGGGCGGCAGCAGAGCGGCTTGGATACAGCCCACGTGCGGCAAGCACGGCGTCAATGCGCTGACCTGCATCTTTATCCTGTGCAGTGTAGCTTTTCAACGCACCCATCAGCGCGCCTCCTTGTCGGTATAGGCAACAGCGCGACGCTCGCGCACCAGCCACGCAACCAAAAACAGCACAAGCCCGCAGGTAACGCCGATATCGGCGATATTGAACACGGGGAAGTTCATGAACGTAAGGTCGATGAAGTCCACCACGTAGCCGCGCACGAAGCGGTCAATGGCGTTACCGACGCCACCGCCTACCACCAGGCCTAAGCCCACAACCTCAGGCCACGTGATAACGTTGCGCTGCAAGGCAACGAATACGCACAAGCCCGCGCACATCAGCAACGAGAACACGCCAAGTGCCACGGTTGCCCCCGCGAACATGCTCCACGCGCCGCCGGTGTTGTGCACAAGCAGCAAGCGAAACACGCCCAAAATCGGGCCGCTGAGCTGCGTGCCGGCAGCATGGGCGTTCAAGACAGCCTTCACAGCCTGGTCGACAACCACCCACGCAACGGCAATGCCGGCAAACACGCCGATACGGGCTGCAATGTTTTTCGGCTGAAGCGGCGCAGGGCCGGCGCTTGCGGCACCGGCCCTTACAGCCCCAGCATTGTTTTGGGATTCTTGCTGGCTCAAACGCTTACTCCTCGGTAAAGCCGATGGCGTCAAGCGCGTTACCACAGCGTTCGCACAC
>DJEE01000107.1:6827-18132 GCA_002431805.1 Eggerthellaceae bacterium UBA5906 | reverse complement strand
ACCTTCACTTCGGACAGGTCAACAACGCCGCGGTCCATCAGGTCGTTCAAGCGGCCGGGCGTGGCGATAAGCACGTCGGTGCCGCCGCGCAGCTCGCGGATTTGCGGGCCGTAGGGCGTACCGCCGTACACCGTGGTTACGAAGTGGCCGGTTTTGCGGGAAATTTGCATGCACGTACGGGAGATCTGCTGCGCCAGCTCGCGCGTGGGGCTGACAACGCACACGCGCGGTGCGCGGCCGCGGCCCTTCACGCGCTCAAGCGTGGAGAGGGTGGGCAGCAAAAACGCAGCGGTTTTGCCCGTGCCGGTGGACGCGGCTGCAATAACGTCGCGTCCTTCCAGAATGTAGGGGATGGACTGCTCCTGAACGGGCGTGGGGGCGTCGTAGCCAAGCTTTTCAACGGCGGCCAGTGCCTGCTCGGACAGGCCCAGTTCTGCAAATGCGGTCATGTGATGATCCGTTTCTCTTCTCGGCAGCAGCGCGCAGCAAACCATAGCGTCCATGTGGGCGGCCGGAATTCATCAAGCGCTAACTACCTTGTACCAATGATGCGCACCCGCCCCAGGCGGCGTGCTTGCGCTTGACGCGAGCCGCTTTCCGTATGTCTTCTGCGGTGCGTGAAATGAGCGCGCGAAAAGAAACAAGAAAGAATTTCGTGAGAAGCAACCCTTCTATTATGCAGACGAATCCACAAATGTGAAGCGGATATCGCGCAAAACGCCGCGATTGTGCACGAATCTCCACGCGCTGTGCGCCTTCAGGGCTGTTTCAGAAAGGATGGGGCTGTGTGGGACAGTTGAATACTATAATAGTACAGCTACGGTCCCACTGAATACGAGAGGTTCAAGCATGACGCTGCTCGAATTGCTTCAGCTGATGCGCAAGCATCTGAAGCTTATGATTACCCTGCCTATTGTGTGTGCACTTGTCACCGCTGCGGTTTGTTTCACGGTTTTGCCGAACACGTACACCGCGTCCACCAGCATGTACGTGCTTGCAAAACAGTCTGCCAACGCTTCTGACAACGGCGTCAACTATTCGAGCTTGAACGCAAGCCAGATGCTTGCAAACGACGTGTCCTCGCTTTTGAAGAGCGATCGCATTGCCGCCGACACGGCAAAAGATCTTCACTTGGATTCCCTGAAGGGCTATTCCACGAAGGTGACAAGCGAAACCACGTCGCGTGTTATCACGCTTTCCGTTACGGGCAAAGACCCCGATACCACCGCTACGGTTGCCAACGAAATGGCTAGCAACGTTTCTAAGGTTGCACAAGAAGTCATGGACGTGCAGTCCGTCAACGTGATTGACGAGGCTTCTGCTCCTACGGCTCCCTCTGGTCCTAATCGCCCCATGTATGTGGCCGTTGCCTTGCTGGCGGGCCTGTTCATCGCCATCGCCATTGTGGTGGTTTCGGACATGCTGAACACGAAGGTGCGCAACGCCGACGAAGTTGAGGAACTGCTGGGCTTGCCCGTTATTGGCCGCATGCCTGCTCTTAAGGGAGGTAAATAAGCTATGGCTCGCAAACCCAAACGCGGCGACGATATGGAAATGCAAAACGCTGCGAAAACCCTTATGGCGAACATTCGCTTCATGAGCGTTGACAACCCTATCCGCTCGCTTGTGTTCACTAGCTCTATTCCCAACGAGGGCAAATCTACCGTAACGTGTAATGTTGCTCGCGCTATTGCCACCTCGGGCATGCGGGTGTGCTTGGTTGAATGCGATATGCGCAATCGCACGCTGGCCAACATGCTGGGCGTTCGCTCTTCCGGTGGTTTGTACGCGGTGCTCTCCGAGACCATGCCCGTTCAGCAAGCCGTTGTTCCCACGGGTGTTGAGAACATGTTTTTGCTTGACGCCGAACCGCATATTCCCAACCCGGCCGACATTCTTGCTTCAAAGCGTTTCTCCGCTTTGGTGAACAAGCTTGAGCAGATGTTCGACTACGTTATTTTCGACACGCCTCCTGTTGGCATGCTCGTTGACGCTGCGGTTGTTTCCACGATTGTTGACGCTGCGGTGCTGGTGGTTCGCGAGAACTTCACGAAGCGCCAGGTTGTTTTGCAGGCGTACGATCAGCTGCAAAAGGCTGGCGGTCATGTGGTTGGCGTTGTGATGAACTACTGCAACGTGGAGAAATCTGAGTATTACTACGCATACTACAATCAGCAGGGCAAGCGCGAGAAGGACTCGGAATCCGCAAAGGCATCTGCTAAGGTGGATTCCCGAAAGTTCACGCCCGAGGTTCCGCGCGGCGCTGGGAAGCACGGTAATCACGGCGGTGTCGCGAATCCTGCCAATTACGGACGACAGAACAACGGAGCTCGCAGAGGATAACAACATTGCTGGACTTGCATTGCCATATTCTGCCTGGTGTTGATGACGGTTCAAGTCATTTAGGCGAAAGCATCCGGATGCTCCACGCTGCTTATAAAGCTGGGGTTACCGAGATTGTTTGCACGCCGCATTGCAGGGATCCCTATTTCGACTTCGACGGTATGTGGGATGCGTTTTACCAGTTGGCCCCGCGTTCTCCAATTCCCATGCGCATGGGCTTTGAGGTGAATATCCGCAAGCTGCGTGAACTGGGGATGGATTGGGCGCCGTGCTTGTGCTTTCAAGATTCGAAAACGTTGCTGCTTGAGCTTTCAACGCATGCAACGAAGCGTGATTTCGAGGAATACGAGCGCGAGATTTACGAGCTGCAGGCCATGGGCATTGATGTGATCATCGCCCACCCTGAACGTTACGCGGCAATTCAGGAGGATATTACCATTGCACAGCGGCTTGTGGATTGCGGTTGCGCGCTGCAGGCGTCCTCCGACTTCATTACTGGAGGGCGTTTGGGCAAAGAGCGCAAGCCGGCGCAGCGGCTGTTCGAGGCGGGCTTGTATACCTATATCGCCAGCGATGCTCATTGCGTTGAGCATTACGAAGCGTTTGCGGAAGCGGTTAGCAAGTACGGTTCGCAGTTGCGCACGTTCTAGATGCGATAGTTGCTCGCCCTCATTGTCTGGGGGCGAGTTTTTTATTTGCGGCATGTTGGATGTTAGCTGCAAGGATTGTTGGGAAATTCGGAAGAGGGGGGCGCTATGCGCACGGTTACGTTGGGGTCTACGGGAATTGTTTCGCCGCAGAATGCGTTTGGGGCGTTGCCGCTTCAGCGCGTGCCTGAGGCGGTGGCGGTTGATTTGCTTCGCCGGGCGTTTGCGGCCGGTATGACGTTTTTCGACACAGCGCGCGCATACTCGAACAGCGAGCAGCGCGTGGGCTTGGCGTTTGAGGGTATGCGCGACAAGGTGTTCATTGCCACGAAAACCATGGCGCGAACCCCTGAGGCGTTTTGGAAGGACTTGGAAACGTCGCTGCAGCTGCTGCGCACGGACTACATTGACGTGTATCAGTTCCACTGCGTTGACCAATGCTACGCGCCGGGTGACGGCACGGGCATGTACGAATGCATGCTTGAGGCGAAGGCTCAGGGCAAGATTCGCCATATCGGTGTGACGGCACACAAATTGCAGGTGGCGTTCGATTGCGTGGAAAGCGGGTTGTATGAAACGCTGCAGTTCCCGTTGAGCTACCTGTCGGGCGAGCGCGAGCTTGAGTTGGTGCGGGCATGCGAGCGGGCGAACATGGGCTTTATCGCCATGAAAGGCTTGGCAGGTGGCTTGCTGAACAATTCGCGTGCCTGCATGGCGTTTATGGCCCAGTTTTCCAGCGTGCTGCCTATTTGGGGCGTGCAGCGCGAGGAGGAGCTTGATGAATGGCTGGCGTTCATGGATGAGACGCCGGTTATGGATGATGGGCTGCGAGCATTTATCGCGCAAGAGCGCGCCGAGCTGGCGGGTGATTTTTGCCGTGGCTGCGGTTATTGCATGCCGTGCCCGCAGGGCATTGTGATCAACCAGTGCGCACGTATGTCGCTGATGATTCGCCGCGCACCTTCGAAGGGCTGGCTTGGCGTGCAGTGGCAGGAGCGCATGGCGCAGGTTGAGCAATGCACGGAATGCTACGCATGCACGGCGCGTTGCCCTTATGAGTTGGACATTCCCCAGCTGCTGCGTAAAAACCTTGCGGATTACCAGGCCGTGCTTGCGGGCAAGGTCAACGTGCGCGGCACGGGAGAGTAACGCGCTTAACATCCCGGCTCTTATGCGGATTGGGGGCGTTGCTGGTGGCGGACGTGATTCCGTGCACTAAACGAGGGGTGCTTACGTGCTGCGGGCAAAGGTCTTGCGTGTTATATTGTCCTATGACTATTTGGACGCGGATGGGCGTTGATGGCCGAGAGGGGGCGCGCATGCTGGGCGAATTGCCGGTTTGGTATTTGTTCCTGGGCGGCTGCGGCGCGGGGTTGCTTGCAACTGCCAGCGTGATGATGCTGCTTGTGCCGCTTCCTAGCCGCATAGTTGCGCTTGGCATTGTAGACGGCCCCGAGGGCGTTCGCCATATGCATCGGAGTTTGGCGCACCTGTTCGTGCCTGCGTGTGCGGGTGCGGGCGTGTTACTTGCAACGGGCGTTGCGTGTTTGGCCGTTGACCTGGGCATAACCGAGCGCGCCTTGCTGCTGTTCATAAGTCCGCGCCCTACGTTTCTGTCGGTTGGCGCGTGGCTGCTTTCTACGGCTATGCTTGTTGACGTGGTGCTTTTGGTTGCGTGGGCGCATGAACCGCGCTCGATGTCGCCATGGGTCCGCGTGCTTCCTGCTGCGGCAGCCGTGCTGGGGCTTGCGGTTATGACGTACACGGGACTGCTGTTGCAGTCGCTTGCGGCGGTTCCGCTGTGGGACACGCCGCTGTTGCCATGCCTGTTCGTGGCATCATCGCTTTCATGCGGCGTGGCGCTTATGATTGCGGTGGTGAAGCTGTCGGGCGTGTCGGCGCAATTCGAAGCGGTGGCGCGGCAGTGGGAGTGCGTTGACGTTGCGGTGCTGCTGGCTGAGGCGGCCATTGCGGTTGCCTTCGTGGCCGTGCAGGTTGCACGCGCGCAAATGGGCGAAACGGGCACATTGCTGGCGTTGGTTGCTTCGCTGCAAACGTTGCTTGCCGGCGCTGACGCTTGGGTGTTTTGGGGCGTGTTCGGTGGCGTGGGCATTGCGGTGTCGCTGGTGCTCGCGTGCGTGAGCTTGCGCGCGAAGCCTTCGCCTATGATGCCGTTTGCGCAGGCTGCATGCGCGCTTGTTGGTGCGTTCGCCATGCGATGGAGCATTGTGGCGGCTGGCATGCACCCTGTTTTGCAATCTGCGGGCTTGTCGTAGGGAAGGATTATCATGCGGCAAAAACAACAAACGTCGTTCCCGTTTTCCGTTGACGAATCCAGCGATGTGCCGTTGTGGGTGCAGCTGCGTCAGCGCATCATGCACTTGATCAGCACGGGATATTTCAAACCGGGCGACAAATTGCCCACCGTGCGCGGTTTGGCGCAAGATATCTCTATCAACTACAACACGGTGAACAAGGCGTATTTAAGTTTGGTGTCCGATGGCATTTTGGAATCTGCGCGCGGGCGCGGCGTGTTTGTGCGCGATGTTGCGGCCGAAGACGGTGCCGAGCATGTGCAGGAGGTTGAGGGCATCTTAAACGACTGCATTTCCGCATGCCGTGACTTGGGACTTTCACTCGAGGACATCCAGCAGCATATGACGCGGCGCATTTTGCAACTTCAGAAGGCGGAAGCGACCGGCGAAGGCGGCGCAAGCGGGCAGGGAAGCGCGCGCATTGTGCGCGTTGATGTGCAGCAAAGCGGTGCTGACGCGCAAACGGGAGCATAGGAGGGGAAGCGATGGCTTTCGGAAAGAAACGGCAGCAAGGGGCGGCTGCGCAACAGGCGGCTTGCCAAACAGCGGGCGCCGATACCGCCGCGCGTCCGTTGAGCCGCTTTGCCGTGGTGCCGCAAGCTCATACCGAAGTGGTGGGCGAGGTTGCTTCGAATGCGGGCGTGTTGTTGTTTTCGTGCGTGGTGTTCGCGCTGGTGTTTTGCGCGGTTGCGGGCGTGTGGCTTGTTGCGGATGGGGCTATTGGCGTAAGTGCGCTGGTGTGCGCGGCGCTGCTTGCAACGTTGGCAACCATGACGGTGCACATTGCGCAGCAGTGGGAACGCGTGGTGGTGCTGCGTTTTGGCAAATTTAATCGCGTGTCGGGGCCAGGTTTGTTCTGGACTATTCCCGTCATCGAGCAGAACACTATGCGCGTGGATGGGCGCGTGCGCGCCACTACGTTTGGCGCCGAGGAAACGCTGACCAGCGACTTGGTGCCGCTCAACGTGAACGCTGTGCTGTTCTGGATGGTTTACGATGCCGAAGCTGCATGCACGGAAGTGGGCGATTTCACGCGCGCGGTGGAACTTTCGGCGCAAACGGCGCTGCGCGACGCCATCGGTCGCGGCAGCGCGGCCGAGGTGGCGATTCGTCGTCAGCAGCTCGATCGCGAGTTGAAGGCCGCGCTTGAGGAAAAATGCGCGCAGTGGGGCATCACCGTGCTGTCGGTGGAAATACGCGACATCTTGCTGCCCAAGGAGCTGCAGGATGCTATGTCACTTGAGGCGCAGGCTGAGCAACGTAAGAAGGCGCGCATTATCCTTACCGAGGCCGAACAGGATATTTGCGACATGATGACCGAGATGGGCGAGGCGTACGAGGGCAACGATGCGGCGTTGCGCCTGCGCGCCATGCATCTGTTGTACGAAAGCATACGCGAAACGGGTGGCACCGTGGTGGTGCCGTCAAGCTTCAGCGAGGGCTTTAGCGATGTGCTGCCCGATGCGGCAAAGGAAGCGCTGCGCGGGAAGTAAGTCGATCTCCCCGGGTCGGTTTGACTCATCGTCTTTCGAGAGAAGACCCTGGTGCCGGCGCGCTGAACTATTCCCTAAATAGCATAATATCAATGAAAATTGTCATATGATAATCCTTGATTGTCATATGACAATTTCGTATAGTGCAGCTATGGAATTTGGCCGATTCCCGTCAGTATGGTATGCGCGGCGCTTGCCGCGCGGGGGGATATGAAGACGAGGACGCGTCGGGGCGCGACGAGCGCTGGGAACACAAGGTGCGCGGATGTTCGATCATGTCTCATGTATCCAAAAAGGAGGAGAAATGGCAGAAGCGAACGCGCCCAAGCATGGGTTCACGCGCAGAAGCTTTCTCAAAGGTGCCGGTGCCGCAGGCGTCTTGGGCGTCGCGGGGATGACATCGTCGGGCGGCTGGCTGGCACCGGTTGAGGCCGGCGCCGCGCAGACGGCAAACGAATACACGGCGTGCACGTTCCATCAAAGCCATTGCGGCGGCATGTGCCCGCTGAAGTGCACGGTGCGTGACGGGCGCATGGTGCTTGTGCAGCCAAACGACGCCAGCACCGATGATCGATACAGGACCATCTGCCTTAAGGGCATTTCCGAGGTGCAACATATCTATGGTGGCAAGCGCGTCCAGGCCCCGCTCAAGCGAGTAGGCGAGCGTGGAGAAAACGAGTTCGTGCAGGTCAGCTGGGACGAGGCGCTCGATGAGATCTGTGCATCGCTGCAGGACATCCAATCTGAGCACGGCAAGGATTCCGTTATGGTCATGTCGGGCTCCGAGGCGAACTCCAGCTTCCTTGCTAGCGTGCTCGGTGCCCGTTCCGGTGGCCTTACCGGTATCGACGTTGGTTTGGGCAACGGGTTGGACCCGGCTATCGGCTACGGCGGTGGTTACGCCACCTCGACGGCCGATCCACGCGACTGGGCGGACTCCAAGCTGGTGCTCACTGTGGGCAGCAACTTCTGCGAGTCCACGTTGCCACAGGTGCGCTTGTTCTTCGAGGCTAAGGAGGCCGGCGCGAAGATGGTCACCGTCGATCCTCATTTCTCCACCACGGCTGGCAAGTCCGACGAGTGGGTCCCCATCGTCCCCGGTACCGATGCGGCTTTGTTCCTGGGCATGATCAGCGTCATCCTCGATGAGGGCCTCGCCGACGAGGCGTTCATGGCGGCGCACACGTCGTTGCCGTTTCTGGTGGATACCGCCACGGGCAAGCTCGTGCGCGACCACGCCGAGGATTCGAGCGCCGAGGAGCCGGAGACGGGCGAGCAGAACCCGTTCTTCGTCATCGACCCGGCAACGGGCGCGGCGGCGCGTTATGCCGACGTCGCCGTGCCGGCGCTCTCCGGCACCGTCGAGGTCAACGGCGTCCGCGCAACCACGGTGCACGATCTGATGGTGAAGTCCCAGGCTGCTTATACCGCGCAATGGGCCAGCGGCTTGACGGGCATTCCCGCCGAGAAGATCGTGGAGCTTGCGCGCTTGTATGCGGAAGGGCCGTCGTCGTTGGCGCTCGGCTGGGGCGGCAACGACAAGATGGGCAACGCGGATGTTGCCGGCCATGCGGCGGCTTTGCTCGTGGCGGTTACCGGCAATATCGCCAAGCCCGGTGCGGGCGTGGGCGTGTACGTCGGCGGCACGTGGAGCGGCCAGACGGGCTCGCTCGGCGCATGGGAGCTGCCCGAGGATATGGCACCGGCCGATGCCGAGGTCGCCGCTTACGATCTGCGCCGCGAGCCTGGCAACGTGCGCGCGCTTGTCTGCGCAGGCGATATCGTGGCGCAGCATTTCGCGAACATGGGCGTGACCGAGGAGTGGGTGCGCGGACTTGACCTGGTGGTTTCCATGGACGTGTACTTCACCGAGGGAGCGAAGTGGGCTGACTACGTGCTTCCGCTCACCTCTCGTTTCGAGAACGATTCCGACTTCGGCAACGTGAAGGTGGGGTACAACCAGATCGTCGCGCAGCAAAAGGTCATCGACCCGCTGTTCGAAGCGAAGACCGACTTGTGGGTCGAGCGTCAGATCGCCAAGCGCATGGGCGTGGCCGACGACGTGCTGCCCGCCGACGGCGTCGAGCTTTCCCGTGCGATCCTGGCAACGTCGGAGGACCCCTACGTCAGCTCGCTGACGCTTGAGAAGCTCAACCAGGCCGGCGGTGTATGGCCGCTTGAGAATGCCGCCGAGGTGCGCCGCGAATTCACCGATTACGAGTTCGCCACCGTTTCGGGGCGCATGGACGTGTACTACGACGCCCTTGCCTCCTTCGGCCAAGCGCTTCCCGCATGGGAGGCGTGCAACGAAATCGCCGAGGACAACCCGTTGCGTGAGCGCTTCCCGTTGCAACTTGCCAACGTGCGCACGCGCTTCCATATCCATAACCAGTTCAACGATGCTCAATGGATCCAGCAGTACTTCGAGCCTACGGTGGAAGTGAACCCTTCCGAAGCGCAAAGCCGAGGGCTTTCCGATGGAGATATCGCCGAGGTGTTCAACGAGCGCGGCAGCTTCCAGGTGCGCGTGGCGGCCAATGAGGCCATTCGTCCCGGTTCCGCTCGCTTGGTGGAGGGCGCTACCGCCGACTACCTTGCCCGCGGCAACATGCAGTCCGTCACGAACGACACCATGAATGAACGCGGTTACGAGCTTTTGCAGGGTCCGGTCATCCCGTTCTCCGACACGCTCGTGGAAATCCGCAAGGCATAAAGGGGGCAGAAGATGACTCGATTGGCAATTGCCGTGAACCTTGGCCGCTGCGTAGGTTGCCACACCTGCGCGAACGCCTGCAAAATGCAGAATAACGTGCCCGACGGCATGCTGTGGAACCGCGTGCTCACCGAAGGCTGCGACGTGATCGACGGCGCGCAGGGCACCTATCCCAACCTGACGCGCACGTACCTGCCTATGGCGTGCCAGCACTGCGACAACGCCGCGTGTCAGCGCGTGTGCCCGACCGGCGCCACGTACAAAGACGACAAGGGGCGCGTGGAGATCAACTACGACAAGTGCATCGGCTGCCGCATGTGCATGGCCGCCTGCCCGTACAACGCCCGCGTGTTCAACTGGTCCGAGCCGGTGCGCTCGACGGGCGCGAACTGGGGCGACGGCCGTGTGCCGGTGCGCCCGAAGGGCGTTGCGGAAAAGTGCACGCTGTGCAAGGAGCGTACCGACGAGGGCGATAAGCCCATGTGCGTGGAGTGCTGCCCGGCCCGTGCCCGCGTCTTCGGCGATCTGGACGACCCGAATTCCGAGATTTCGCGCACGATTCGCGAAAAGCACGCGTACGTGCTGCTGGAAGAGCAGGGCACGCAGCCCAAGGTTCACTACTTTAACTAGGGGGAGGTTGCAAATGTCTACGAAACTCAAGGCAACCTACGGGGTGCTTGGCGCGCTGACGCTTGCCGGCGTCGCCGCGTGGATTTACCAGCTGGTCAACGGCCTGGGGGTCACCGGCATGAACAACGGCGTGTCGTGGGGCCTGTACATCACGTGCTTCATGTTCTTTGTCGGCCTGTCGGCCGGCGGCCTGATCGTGGCCAGCTCGGCCAGCGTGTTCCACATCTCCGAGTACAAGAAGGTGGCCCTGCCCGCCGTCATCTGCTCGACGGTGTGCATCTGCTGCGCGGGCATGTTCGTGCTCATCGACATGGGCGGCATCCAGCGCGTGTGGCGCATCCTGACCGGCCCGAACCCCACGAGCCCGCTTCTGTGGGACGTGTGCGTCATCTCGTGCTACCTGATCATCAACATCGTGTACCTGGTGTTCATGTGCTCGAAGAAGCCCGGTGCCGCCGACAAGGTCTCCATCGTGTCCCGATTCGCGCTGCCCGTTGCCATCCTGGTGCACAGCGTGACGGCGTGGATCTTCGGCCTGCAGGTCGCCAAAGAGTGGTATTCGGCCATCATGGCGCCCATCTTCGTGGCCTCGGCCATGGACTCTGGTTTGGCGCTTTTGCTGCTGTCGCTTATGGGTCTGAACAAGTCCGGCCTGTTCAAAGTGGAGAAGAAACTCATCTCCAGCCTGGCCGGCCTGCTTGCCGTGTGCATCGCAGTCGATGCGTTCTTCATCGGCTGCGAGTGCCTGACGATGGCCTACCCTGGTGCGAAGGGCGCTGAAGCGCTGGGCGTCATGGCAGGTGGCATCACCGCCCCGTTCTTCTGGATCGAGATCATCGGCGGCTTGGTCATCCCGTTCTGCTTGATGGTGTTCGCGAAGAACCGTGCGAACATGAAACTCGTGGGCCTGGCCAGCGTGCTGGTGGTCGTCGGCGTGTTCTGCAAGCGCGTGTGGCTGTTGTTCACCTCGTTCTACGAGTTCAACATCGCCGGTGCACCGGGCGTGATCTCGGGCTCGTCCGCGGCGCGCGGCGCGTCTGGCATGGATGTGTTCGCCACCCTGGGAACCTATTGCCCGACGTGGGTCGAGATCGTGGTCGCCATCGGCGTGGTGGCGCTGGGAGCTCTGGCCTTCATCGTGCTGTCGCGCAAGCTGCTGGCAGG
>DJEE01000107.1:0-6773 GCA_002431805.1 Eggerthellaceae bacterium UBA5906 | reverse complement strand
GGAAAGGTTGACCGATGGACTACGAGCAGATGGCCGATGCCCTGGCGTTTTGCGGCAACTCGCTGTTGGCGCCCATGACGCAAACGGCTAGCGTGGGGCTTGACCAGGCATTTTGGAAGGCGTTTCCCGCGTTTGGTAGCGTGCAGGTTGCGCAGGCTTCGCAGACGTGCGCCGTGTGGGCGAACGAGTTTTGCGCACGCTGCGACGCTGCGGGGCAAGATGCGGTTACGCGCTGTGCGGTTGAGTATACCCAGCTGTTCGTAGGGCCTCCGCGTCCGGCCGCGGCGCCATGGGAAACCGCGTACCGCGCTGCCGCTGCGGGTGCCGATACGGCAGTTGGCTTTGGGCAGGCAACGTTTGAGATGCGCGAGGCGCTGCGCGAAGCCGGTCTGCAACTTTCCAACGAGAACCATCAGTATGAAGACCATATGGGCGTTGAGCTGCTGCTTTTATCCGAGCTGTGTCGGCGTGCGGCTGAAGGTGGCCAAGCTGCCAGCGATGCAGCTGCCGCAAAGGCTGCGGCGTTTGCAGCCGAGCATCCAGCTGCGTGGGTTGGCGCTTTTCGCGCTAAGGTTGCAGCGGCTGTTCCGGATGGCTACTTCGCCAACTTGCTTGGCGTGGTTTCCGCGCTGTTGAAGGTGGTTACCGGGTAACATCTGGCATTTTTGCTGGCGATGTGGTTTCATAAGCGCAGATATGCGAAGCGGGCGTGCCTGACTGGGCGCGTCCGCTTTTTCGTTCGGCGGCGGGCGTATGAGGGGTTTGCCGCCAAATGGTTTGTACGGTGGCGATTGCGCGAAAGACGTGCGGTGCGGAGCTGGGCGAACGGCGGCCGCGCCCACCCGAATGCAGCTTAGGCGGAGCTGCGCGGTTTTTCGCGCCCTGAAAAGGGGACGATATGGAAACGTTGCTGCAAGGCTTGTTTGCCGACACGCCGGTGCTAACGGTGCCGTGGAGCATCGATTACTTCAGCGTTATCGCCGGTGTGCTCACCGGCGCGCTGTTTGCGTGCGATCGCAAGCTAGACATCATCGGCACGGTGGTATGCGGCCTGGTCACGGGCTATGGCGGTGGCGTGCTGCGCGACACGCTTATGCAGGGCACGGGCGTGTACTTCACTTCGCATCCCGACTTGATTGTCATTTGCATCCTTTTGTGTATGTTCGTGTTTTACTTCCGCGGCCTGTTTCGCCATCTTGAGGCCACGGTGTTTTTCGCCGATGCGCTGTCGGTGGGGTTGTTCGCGCTTGCGGGCGCATCGAAGGCTGTGGCATTCGAGCAGGGCATGGTGCTGTCCATTATCATGGGGGCCATCACCGCGGTAGGAGGCGGTGCCATTCGCGACATTTGCGTGGGCGAGGTGCCCAGCGTGTTTCAGCGCAGCAACTATTATGCGGTGGCTGGGTTGGGCGGCGCTACGGTGTACGTGGTGTTGGCGAAGTTCGGGTGCCCCTTAGCGCTTGCGGGCGTGGCCTGCGTGTTTACCGTAGTGGCGCTGCGCTATTGGAGCGTGTACTTCGATTGGCGCACGAAGTCCGAGGCCGATTTGACCCCGCGTGTGGCACGTGGCCTGCGCCGGGTTGGCGGCGTGGTGTCTGGCGTGTTTTTGCACGGCGGCGACGACGAGCGCAAGCATCGCAGGGGAAAATCGGACGCAAAAGACGGCAACTGGCCTGCAAACATGCGCTAGGCGTGGGCGTCTTGCGGCGTTTGCGCGTGCGGGCGTTGCGCTTGCTTGCGACCTGCTAGAATAGCGCCATCAATCTACGTAATTCCGCAGAATCGAAAGGCCCAGTTCATGGCTGATTACATTGAAGGCAAGCGCCCCATTATCGAGGCGTTCCGCACCGGCGTGCCCATGCGCCGCATCCTTATGGGCGACTACATGAAACGCGATCCTATGATCGAAGACATCATGCGCAAGGCAAAGCGCAGTGGCGTGAAAGTGGTTTCGGTGCCGCGCGACGAGCTTGATCAGAAGTCGGCTCGCGGCAGCCACCAGGGCGTGATGGCCGAAGCCGCGCCGTTTAACTACGTGGGCATCGGCCAGGTGGTTGACGCCGCAAACGCATATGCCGAGGCGCACGACGGCCGCGCACTTGTGGTTATTTGCGATCACCTTACTGATGCGGGCAACTTGGGCGCCATCAGCCGCTCCTGCGAAGCAGTGGGCGCATCGGGCCTGGTCATCCCCAACAAGCGCAGTGCGCGCGTTGAGGCTTCCACATATAAAAGCTCGGCGGGAGCCATTGCGCATGTGCCCGTGGCACAGGTGTCCAACATCGTGCAGTCCATTCACCGCTTGCAAGAAGAGGGCTTTTGGGTGTGCGCTGCCACCGAGCACACCGACGATGTGGTGTGGGATGCCAACCTGAAGGGCAAGATCGCCATCGTGTTGGGCAACGAGCACGATGGTGTGTCGCGTTTGGTGCTTGAGCACTGTGACTTTTTCGCCAAGCTGCCGCTGGAAGGCGAAGTGGCCAGCCTAAACGTGGCGCAAGCGGCCACGGCCGTCATGTACGAATGGTTACGTCAGAACCGTTAGCGAGTAAGGTAACGGTTCGGGTCGAGAGCATGAAAGGAGGGATGCGCAATGGGTAAGCAACGCAAGAAGCTGCTTTTGGTTGACGGGTATAACGTGTTGCGTTCGGGCAAACGCTATCAGGACGTGTTCGCGCATCCCGACTATACCGACGACGTGTTCAACACGGCACGCGAGCGGCTGATCAACGATGTGATCAACTTCGCCGGGCGCGATTACAGGGCCATTATCGTGTTCGACGGCGCCGACAACGAGTTTTCTACCGGTGAGGTGGAAACCATCGGCGGCGTGCGCATCATGTTCAGCCCTGCCGGCACGTCGGCCGATAAGGTTATCGAGAAGCTGGCGCATGACGCGCGCGTGCGCAACGTGGAAACCATGGTGGTCACTTCCGATGCCACCATCCAGGACACCGTGTTCGGTTTCGGCATCGACCGCATGTCGGCAAACGGCTTCTCGCGCGAGGTGGGCATGTACTACGAAGACGTACGCCTAGACGAAACACCGAAAGTGGCGCTGAAGCGCACGCTAGGCGAACGCATAGCACCCGACGTGCTAGAGAAGCTTAAAGCCATGCGCGACGGCGCGGACAACTAGGCAGAGCAAGAAAAGCGGCGACCCACCATGTCTGCAACGTGGTGGGTCGCCGCTTTTTAATTACCCGAACCGCGGGCGAAGACCGCCGGGTATTCGCCCTATTGCTGCTCTTGCGTGCTGTCTAGGCGCTCTTTTGCCAGGTAGATGGGGCGACGTTTGTTCTCGATGTAGTCGCGCCCCAGGTATTCGCCAATCACGCCTAGCACGGCTAGCTGCAGGCCGCCAAACAGCAGAATCAGACAGGCAAGCGTGGGGTAGCCCGGTGCGTTCGTGCCATACAGCACGTATTCCCCCAGCACCGAAATCAGGTAGATAACCGCCGCCAGCGAGCATAAACTGCCCAGCCAAATGGCAATTTTCAGCGGCCAGGTGGTGAACCCGAAAATGCCCGTGGCGGCGTAGTGGAACAGCTTTTTGAACGACCACTTGCTTTCGCCCGACGCGCGCTGCTCGGCCTCGTAGGGCACTTCAAGCGTGTTGAAACCAATCCACGCGAACAGGCCTTTGCTGAAGCGCTCGCGCTCAGGCAGCGCGAGCAGCGCGTCGCGCACCGGGCGGCGGAACACGCGGAAGTCGCTTACGTTGGCGGGGATGGAGATGTCGTCGGCCATGCCGTTGAACGTGCGGTAAAACGCGCGTTTGAACAGTTTCAGCACGAAACCTTCCTTGCGTTCAACCTGGCACGCGGCTACGCAATCAACCTCGGGGTTTTTCTCGAGCAAGCGGTACATGCGCAGCGCATCGGCGGGCGTTTGCTGCATGTCAGCATCGATCAGGCAAATGTTCGCGCCGCGCGCGGCTTCCATACCGGCATACAATGCGGCTTCCTTGCCGAAATTGCGCGAGAAGTTTACCGCTTGCACGGCGTGTTTGCCACGCGCTTGCTCCACCACGCGGCGCAGCAGCTGCGGTGTGCCGTCTTGGCTTCCGTCGTTCACGAACACGATCTCAAGCACCACGCCGGCCTTGTCGAAGCACTCGGTGGCCGTTTTGTAGAACAGCGGGATGTTGTCCACCTCGTTGTAGCAGGGGACTACCAGCGTCAAATCGTATGCGCTGCTGTTGGTCATACTCGTTTCCAATCCTAGTTCTTGTGCTTGTCTTTCGCGCTGCTACGCGCCTGCGGGGGTTTCGCCCTTCTGCATGCTACGCCTGCGTGCTACCGCACGCCATACGCCGAATAGCGTAACCGATGCAATGCTCACAACTGCTCCGGGAATAAGCCCTGGGGTCGTGTAGTGCAGCTCCACGGTGTTTTCGCCGGCGCTTACGCGTATGCCCATAAGGCCGTCGTATGTCGGTTGCAGCTGCGCCGGCTGGCCGTTCACCGTGGCACTCCAGCCGTCCTCGTAAGGCTGGCTGATCACGAGCGTCTCGTCTTGTGCGGCGTTAAACATGGCGGCGATATGCCCGTTTTCGTACGCAGTTAACGCAAACCCGTCCGAATCGATGCGCGCCAGCTGCTCTTGCAGGGCATCCAGGTCCAGTACGCGCGCTTGCACCACGTCGGTGGCGCTTGGCTGGAACAGCGCATCGCCAACGGTGGTGGTGCTGCCGTCGTTATGGTAGGCAACCTGCGTCAAAGAGGTGGGCGTTACCTGCACGGTAAGCGTTTGACCTGCGGATACTTCGCCCACGTTCACGATGTTGCACGACCCGCGCTCTCCGATGGTCTGCACTTCAGCGCCATCGATGTTCAGCGTGCATGCAATGCCGCCCTCATAGTAGATGTCGTCCTGGTACAGGGTTGGGAAGAACAACAGCAGCGGCCCATCGGTTTGTGCGGTGACGGTAAACTGCCTGCTGGTTGGCGTGTTGCCCGTGTTGGTGGCAGGCGTCTCGGTTTCAGCGTCGCGGACGTCAGGGGTGGAAAACAGCTTGTCAGCTGCGTTGCCGCTGTCAATCCCCGCTGCATCGGCAAGCATGGCCGTTTGGTTTGCGAACGGGTCATCGCCCCAGTTCACCTGCGCGTTTCCTGTGGTACCCCAGCCAAGCGGCAGGGCAAGGTTGTTGCTCCACGCATGCCAGCGGCCGCGCAGGGCGGCCGTGCCGTCAGCTTGCGTTGCGGCCGGCTGCGACTCGGTTACCAGGGTGGTGACGCCTAGCAGCGCATCGGCAACGGTGTTCGGGCTCATGTAGTAGGTGCCAAACGGCGTGACCTTGCTGTATCCCAGGTTGCGCAGCAGCTCCTGGATGCGCGTTTCCTGCGTGGAAGAATAGTGGTCGAACGTGCTGTACGCCAGCAAAAGCGCCATGTTATCAGGCCCGTTTGCTTTGTTGCACGCGCTGCCGTTTCCCCAGTAGCCTGCAGAATTGCCGACGCGCGCAAAACCCGCATCCCCGGTGCCGAGCGTGCTATAGAACGTTTCAAGCTCGGTTAGGTCGTGCGTGAAGCCGCTTGCGGTATACACGCATTTTTTCAGCTGGATTTGCGCGTCGTAGGCCTGCTCGGCAACGAACAGCACGCCAAGAAGCATGCAAAGGCCCGCCGTTGCCGCTTTGCGCCCACTGAAAGCGGCAACACGGCTTGGCTTGCCAACCTTGCTCGGCGAATTTTTGCCCGCTTTCCATGCGTATACCACGATGAGCGCGCTAAAGCATGCCAGCAGCACGCATTCCAAAACGGCAAGGTTAGTTGTTTGGGATTGCGGCAGGCCGCCTTTGCAAAGCTTGAGGTACAAGGCCGACCCCGCAAAGCAGATAAAGGTCAGGCTGCAACCGGCAAACGCACGCCACGCCGCTTGCTTGCGGGGAAGTTTGCGCAGCTCAAGTAAGCCTTCTGCCGCCAGCAGAACAATAACAAGCAAGATGGCGAACCCGTTGCGGTTGGTATACGAGCTTTCGGGGACGAACCCGCTCCAAATGGTGGCAACGGGTATCAAAACCAGGCTTGAAAGCATCACACCAAGCAAGACGCCGCCCGCAACGCGGCTGCGCACGGACAGGGCGCGGTTTGCGAAGAACACCCCGGCACCGGCAAGCGCGAACGCCGAAATCACAACAGCAGGGCGGTTTGCCTGCGTGGTGATACCAGGTGTAGTCCCAATGCAGAACAGGTCGGGCACGGCAAGCGGGGTGCGCGCCAGCCCATAGTCGGTGGCCAGCGAGGAAAGCCCGGCACCTGCTCCTTTGCCGCCAAGAAGCGACAGGGCCGTGGGCAGCAGCACCGCTATGCTGGCGCCTACGGCAAGCGCCATGGTTGCGGCAAAGCGCCCGCAGGTGCGCAGACGGTACCCGTGCAGCGCGGGCTGGCGTACCAGCTCGCAGAGGAAGCAGAGCACGCACAGCAGGCACACCATATAGCCCGTGTACCAGTTGAACCAGATGGCGCCTGCCACCGCGGCGAACAGCCCCGCGCACGTGCGGCGTTGCATAAGGCGCCATACGCCTAGCAGCGCGCACGGCGCCATGATGACGCCGTCAAGCCACATGATGTTGCTGGCGTAGCCTAAAACGTACGAGGTGAGCGCATAGGCGCAGGATAGGAGCACGAGTATTACGTGGCTTGTTGCCGGTGCCGTTGTGGCCTGAGTGCGAGCTTCGCGCCAGCTGCGGGCTTCGGGGGCCAAAAAACGACCGCGCAAAAAGCCCAGGCACGCAAGTGCGCAGGCGGGAATCTTCAAAAGCGTCAGCC
>DJEE01000178.1:4006-5105 GCA_002431805.1 Eggerthellaceae bacterium UBA5906 | reverse complement strand
AACACGGTGCAGCGGCTGCCCAGGTCAACGGGATGTTCTGCGCTAATGGCGGTTTTGGCGAACTCGGAAACGTCCAGGTTCAGGCCGCTTGCGAAGCTTTCGATGAAGCTGCCGCAACCCGACGAGCACGCCTCGTTGAGCATGATGTGATCGATGACGCCGTCTTTCACGCGCAGGCACTTCATGTCCTGGCCGCCAATGTCCAAGATGAACTCCACACCCGGCAGCATTTCCTGCGCGCCGCGCAGGTGCGCCACCGTTTCGATTTCGCCGGAGTCCACGCGCAGCGCCTCAAGCAGCAGGTGCTCGCCGTAGCCGGTGACGGTGGAGTGGCCGATGGTTACCAGCGGTTTGCCGTCGGCGTCGCACGGCAGCTCGCGGTACAACTTGGCGATGGCCGCCTTCGCGCAGCCCAGCACGTCGCCCTTGTTCGACACGTAGTGCGTCCACAGAAGCTCGCCGTCTTTGCCAATAAGCGCCGCCTTGAACGTGGTGGAACCGGCGTCGATGCCCAAAAACGCCGTGCCGCGATAGCTTGCCAGGTCGCCGCGATGCACGCGCTCGTTCGCGTGGCGAGCGTTGAACTCGTCCAGCTCGGCCTGGTTGGCGAACAGCGGGGGCAAGCGCACAACCTCGCTGCCCTGGATGTCGCCAAGGTTTTTCAGTCGCTCGAGCACGTCGGAGAGCAGCTCGGCGCGCACCGTTTCGCTGGCCGCGCCCGCAATGGCGCAGCCGCCGGCCACGAACAGGTGAGCATTCTGCGGCACAATGCGGTGCTCTTCGTCCAAGTTCAGCGTTTCGTAGAAGCGTTTGCGCAGCTCAGGCAGGTACTGCAGCGGGCCGCCCAGGAAGGCCACGTAGCCGCGGATGGGGCGTCCGCACGCCAGGCCGGAAATGGTTTGCGTGACCACGGACTGGAAAATGGACGCGGCGATGTCCTCGCGGCGCGCGCCCTCGTTGAGCAGTGGCTGCACGTCGGTTTTCGCGAACACGCCGCAGCGGCTGGCAATGGGGTAGATGGTGGTGGCGTGCTGGGCCAGCTCATTCAAGCCGCCCGCGTCGGTGTTCAGAAGCGCGGCCATCTGGTCGATGAACGCGC
>DJEE01000178.1:0-3956 GCA_002431805.1 Eggerthellaceae bacterium UBA5906 | reverse complement strand
GCGCACGTGCCGTTCATGCGCTGTTCGATGCCGTTGTCGAAATAGATGATCTTCGCGTCCTCGCCGCCCAGCTCAATGGCAACGTCGGTTTTCGGAATGAACGTCTCAACAGCGGTTTTGCTGGCGATAACTTCCTGCACGAACTCGATGCCCAGCCATTGGGCCAAAAGCAGGCCGCCCGAGCCGGTGATGGCGATGGTCATGCGTTTGTTGCCGAAGTCCTTCGCGGCCTCGGACAACACCTCCACGATGGTGGCGCGCACGTCGGCGTGGTGGCGGCGGTACACGGCATAGCGAATGTTGTTCGCGTCGTCTAAAATGGCCAGCTTCACCGTGGTGGAACCCACGTCGATGCCAATGTGCAGCTGCTCGTTTTCGTTGTTCTCGCTCATGGTTTCGTCTTTTCCTTACAGTTTGATCGGGTCGCCGGGTTTGATGAAGAACAGACGCATGGCGATGCGGGCCATGTCCTGCGAGCTTTCTTTCATGCCCGTCTCAACCCAATGCGTGATAACCCCCAGATAAGCGCTGGCGTAAAACGCCACGTAATATTGCACGAACGGCGCGGGGTTGTTGCGATAGCGTTCGTGCAGGATGGTTTGAATGATTTCGGTGCATACGGCGTCGCGCACGCGCGGGCCGAAGCTCGGATCGCCTTTCGGGCCCATGACCGCATGCAAAAAGTCGCCCTGTTCGCGCAGGTAGTCGAACAGGTTCACCAAAAACGGCATGGGTTGCTTGTTCACACGGTAGCGCAGCACGTCTTTCAGCGTGAGCTTTTGCATTTGTGCCTGGAACGCCTCCAGGTCGGCCATGATGTCGGCCTCAAGGGCCGCAAGCAGGCCGTCTTTGTCGCCGAAGTTGTTATACAGCGTGCCGCGGTTTAAGTTCGCGCGGCTGCACAAGTCACTTGCGCTGAAGTTTGCCAGGCCGCGCTCCTCAATAAGCTCAACGAGCGCATCGCGCAACGCGCACTTCGAGCGCGTGATACGCCTGTCTTCCGCAGCGCCATGTTCTTCTGCCGCCATATGCCCCCTTCCGGTTTCGGTTTGCCAGGTGGATGCACGCGGGCTTGGGGAACGCGCCCCGCGCCCGCCGCGCAACCTCTCGTCTTTTGAACAAGCTGCGCAATAATGCACAAGTTGTTCAATAGCGTTATTTTAGCGAGCGCGCAAACTGGAATCAACGAACGTGCGGGCGTTGGCACCGCATCCCGCAACCTCTACATATATAGGTAAAGAAAATGGTACGGAAAGCGCTTCCTATGCCACCCTACCGGTCGCACCCGCCAAGCGGCCGTTTATCCCATTCTATAGCATCGACCGCCCGGCAATCTGTTTTAGCGATAACGTCCGCCCACCTTTTCGTATGAGCAAACGTATTGCTCAAAAAATCCCGGTCGGTATACTAGGCGTCACGCAAGAAACAAGGCGCACCTGCCGCTTCGTCAAGCAAACTCGTGAGCACGCAGGCGCACCAAACGATGGGAGGGAGACCCAACACATGAAGAAATCTGCATTGAAGAAACTTGTGGCGTTTGCCGCCGCCGGCGTTTTGGCCGCGGGTGTGCTGGCCGGTTGCTCCGGCTCCAACTCCGGCAGCTCTAGCAGCGCAAGCTCCGAGGACAAAACCATCACGGTTGCCGCAAGCCCCACCCCGCATGCCGAGATTCTCAACAACGCTGTGGCTGACCAGCTTAAAGAGCAGGGCTACACGCTTGAGGTGAAGGAGTTCACCGACTACGTCCAGCCCAACACCGTCACCGAAGAGGGCGAGGTTGACGCCAACTACTTCCAGCATCAGCCTTACCTGGATTCCTTCAACGAGGAAAAGGGCACGCACCTGGTTTCCGTTGAGGCCATTCACTTCGAGCCCTTCGGCCTGTACGCTGGCAAAACCGCCTCGCTTGACGCCCTGGCCGACGGCGCAACCGTTGCCGTGCCCAACGACACCACCAACGAGGCCCGCGCTTTGCTGCTGCTGCAACAGGAAGGCCTGATCAAGCTGGCTGACGGTGCGGGCATCACCGCTACCGTGAAGGACATTGTTGACAACCCCAAGAACCTGCAGATCAAAGAGCTTGAAGCCGCCAACATCCCCAACGCCCTGAAGGACGTCGACATCGCCTGCATCAACGGCAACTACGCCCAGGCTGCCGGCCTGTCCGTTGGCAAGGATGCCCTGGCTGTTGAATCTTCCGACTCCCTGGCCGCTGACACTTACGCCAACGTGCTGGTGGTAAAGGACGGCAACCAGAACTCCGAGAAGATTCAGGCTCTGGCCAAGGCCCTGAAGTCCGACGAGGTGCGCGACTACATCAACAAAACCTACGACGGCGCTGTTGTCCCGGTTTTCTAAGCCGCAACAACATCAGATTCGCGAAAAGCGGGCCTTCGGGCCCGCTTTTTTCGTCCCCGCGCCCGCTTCAGCAATCGCCCGCCCACCCGCATACCGCGCCCATAGGCGAAAAGTCGATACGTTTGGATTTTAAATCAGTCCGACAGAGTATCGCTTGACGAAGCAACCTTCTGACCAGGCATTTTCCGGATGCCTTCATTGCAGCTACTTGGCAAACGCAATTAAAATCCAAACGTATCGACTTTTCGGAAAAACGCCCGCTCGCAGCAGGCGCGAACGCAGGGGTGAAGGTGGCGCTCAGCCAAAGGGGCACCGTGGCAGGGGACGGAGCGGGTGTTCATGGTGGCCTTTTAGGAAACGCAAGGGTTACCGTGAACGCCACCTCCGTCGCCGCGTTCACGCATGCGCTATCTCAAGCGTTCGTTCCATACGCAGTGCGAACCCAGGCTCCGCCCGTTCTCTCGCTCATGCAATCGCCCGCCCAGCTCCGTCAACCGTTAATCCTTCGAGAAGAAGTTGAACGGGGTGCGCAGGGTTGCGGGCAATTTGCTATCCTATTGCAAAAGTTTCGCACGTCAAAAGGATTGCCCCATGCAAATCACTCCGGAAGAGATCGCCGAAACGCTGGCCATGGTCAGCAAGCAACACCTTGACATCCGCACCATCACGTTGGGCCTGAACCTGCGCTCCTGCACCGATTCGGACATCAACACCATGGCACGCAAGGTGTACGACAAAATGACGAAAGCCGCCGAACAGCTGGTGCCCACCGCCGAGCAGCTTGAGCGCGAGTTCGGCATCCCCATTGTGAACAAACGCATTTCCGTTACCCCCATCGCCGAAATTTGCGCCGCCGTGCCCGATGCCGACCTGTCGCGCATTGCCGTGGCCATGGACAAAGCCGGTGCCGAAGTGGGCGTTGACTTCGTGGGTGGCTTTTCCGCGTTGGTGCACAAGGGCGCATCGGCAGCCGACAACAAACTGATGGAATCCATCCCCAACGCGCTGGCGGCCACCGAGCGCGTATGCTCTAGCGTGAACGTGGGCTCCACGCGTGCAGGCATCAACATGGATGCCGCGCTAAAGATGGCCGGCATCGTGAAGAAGTCCGCCGAGCTCACCGCCGACCGCGACTGCATCGGCGCAGGCAAACTGGTTGTGTTCTGCAACGCCGTTGAGGACAACCCGTTCATGGCTGGCGCGTTCCACGGCTCTGGCGAGGCTGACGCCGTTATCAACGTGGGCGTTTCGGGCCCGGGCGTGGTGCGCCAGGTGCTGGCGAACATGCCCAAGGATGCCGACATGACGTCGGTTGCCGAGGCCATCAAAGCCACCGCGTTCAAGATCACCCGCGCCGGCGAGCTGATGGCCCGCGAGGCCAGCCGTCGCATGGGCGTGGCCAAGGGCATTTTGGACTTGTCGCTGGCCCCCACCCCAGCCGAGGGCGATTCGGTGGCTGAAATTCTGGAAGCCATCGGCGTGGGCCAATGCGGCGGCCCGGGCACCACGGCGGCGCTGGCAATGCTCAACGACGCTGTGAAGAAGGGCGGCGTGATGGCCAGCTCCAGCGTTGGCGGCCTGTCCGGCGCGTTCATCCC
>DJEE01000159.1 GCA_002431805.1 Eggerthellaceae bacterium UBA5906 | reverse complement strand
CGTTGGCCAGCAGGCTGAACAGGCTCAAGCTCTCGGTGAACTTACGAGCATCGTCGGCCGTGCCCTTCACATCAAAGGTGAAGATGGAACCGGCGCCGTTGGGATAGTACTTGTCGTACAGTTCCTTGGCGCGGCCGGTGGCCAGCGAGGGGTGGTTCACGGAAGCAACCTGCGGATGGTTGTTCAGGAACTCCACAACCTTCAGGGCGTTCTCCACATGGCGGTCTACGCGCAAAGACAGCGTCTCGAGGCCCTGCAGCAAAAGCCATGCGTTGAACGGCGACAGCGTAGCGCCCTGGTCGCGCAGCAGCGTGGCGCGAGCCTTTGTGATGTAGGCGGCAGGGCCAGCGGCCTCGGTGAACACAACGCCGTGGTAGCTGGGATTGGGCTTTGCCACACCGGGGAACTTGTCGGCGTTGGCGGCCCAGTCGAACTTGCCAGCGTCGGTGATCACGCCGCCCATTGCCGTGCCGTGGCCACCGATGAACTTTGTGGCGGAGTGCACAACCACGTCGGCACCGTGCTCGATAGGACGCAGCAAGTAAGGCGTAGAGAACGTGGCATCGACGATCAGCGGGATGTTGTGGCGGTGCGCGATGTCGGCCCAAGCCTCAAGGTCGAGCACGTCGGAGTTGGGGTTGCCCAGCGTTTCGGCGTACAGCAGCTTGGTGTTGTCCTGGATGGCGGCCTCAACGGCGTCCAGGTCGGCGGGATTGACGAACGTGGTGGACAGGCCCTGGTCGGACAGCGTGTGCTCGAACAGGTTCAGCGTGCCACCGTACAGGTTGGTGGAGGACACGATGTGGTCGCCGGCAGTAGCGATGTTCTGCACGGCGATGGTGATGGCGGCAGAACCGGTGGCAACGCCCAGGGACCCGACGCCGCCCTCAAGTGCGGCTACGCGCTCTTCGAAGATGCTGACGGTGGGGTTGGTCAGGCGGCTGTAGATATTGCCGGGCTCGGTCAGGCCGAAGCGGCCAGCGGCCGTGGCGGCGTCCTTGAACACGTAGGACGAGGTCAGGTAAATCGGCACGGCGCGGGAATCGGTTGCCGGGTCGGGTTGCTCCTGGCCAGCGTGCACCTGCAGGGTTTCAAAGGCGTACTTCTTGTTTTCGGACATTTTGTTATCTCCTTTATCGATTACCATTGCTCTCTTGATTTCATATACCTTGATGACGATTTCAAGTTATACCGGAGCCGTGGAAGTAGGTCAATAGGAATATAGGATATTCCGCACGCCGGGTATTTCGAAATATCGATACCCGGCATTCCGCGCGGTCGATAAGCCTAGCAATTTTGTAGGCTATGCCGGGCAAAGCGGGGCTTGAAACGGTGAAATTCACCTGGCAGTGTTTGAAGAAAGCAGCCCATGAACAGGCCTTACTCTATGCGAAGCCCCAAGGCAATGCGCACTTCGCAACAGCACCCTTACGAGAACTTCACTACGCACAGCGCCACGAAACCCACTACGATTACGGCAGCGGCAACATTCATCACGCGGATAGGCACGCGCGAAAGCGCCTTTTGCATAAGCGGGTACACCACCCAGGTGTACAGCATGGCAACCGCGCCTAATCCCACGTCGTTGACGATCCACGCTTGGCCAAGGATATTGCCTGGCAGCTGTGAATTGTCCCACAGCGGGTAGTTGCCCGCCGCGTCGGGTTGGTTGAGCATAAGCCCCATGGTAAGTTCCATAGCCATGCACACCAGCACGGTGATGACGAAAAACTCAAGTGCGGCGCCCCAAAGCGTGCGGCGACGCTTTACCAGCTGAATGCGCAGCGGCACCAGTACCAGCGCGCACACCAGGATGCCTACGCCGTACACGCAAAACGGGTACATCGGGTCATCCCATACCAGCGAGTTGGGGTCTACGATGCCGAAGATGTTCATAAAGCTGCAGTACGCAATTTCCATCCAGTGGCCCAGCACCGAAAACAGGCAGAAGTACACGGCTTGGTTTCGCCAGAAGGCAAATGCGTCAGGGGCGTAGCCGTACGTTTGGTCTTGTCGGGTGATAAACGGCATAGGGCACCTCCTGGTGGTGGGCGTTGGGCGCATGTGCGTTTTCCCAGGTAGGCTAAGTATAACGTGCGGGCGTATCAAAAGCATTCGTGCGCATGACCCTAAGGTTGCAGCTGTGCTTCGTGCAGTTTTCGATTTCTGCAAAAATATGCCCCCAGGGGGTATAAAGGTGTTACAATCGGCTAAGTTTTTGTTAGTGGCATCTAAGAAAGGTGGAATCATGGCTGCTACCGTGATTATTTGCGTAGTTATCGCCGTGGCAATGGTGTTTGCGGGGCGGCAGGCCATCCGCACGTTTTCCGGCGACGGGTCGTGCTGCGGGAAGAAAAGCGCGAAGAAGGCCAAGCGCGTGCATGTTGCCGACACCGATAAGGCGAACTACCCGTACGCAACGGATGTGCCGGTTGGTGGCATGACCTGCGAAAAGTGCGTTGACGCAGTAGAAAATGCACTCAACGGCATCGATGGCGTGTGGGCGCAGGTAGACTTGGATGCGAAAAACGCCCATGTGCTATCTAAGCAGCCGCTTGACATGGCGCGTGTGAAAGACGCGCTGCGTGATGCGGGCTACTACATGATTCAGCGCTAGCTGCTAAAGCGTTGAACCACGTGAAAAGGGGCGTTCCCGAACACCATCGGGAACGCCCCTTTTGCGTTTGCGGGTTGGCTGCGTTATGCCAGCTGAGCACCCAGACGCATGCATTCGGACGCCGCGTCGTCATCGGGATAATCCTTGGCAATGACGCTGTCCACTACGTTCAGGCCGGCCTCGTCGGCGCGCTGCTCCCACAGCTCCATCCATTCGCCGTCGTTCCAGTCGTACGAGCCGAACAGTGCAACTTTCTGGCCGGACAGCGCGGGCTCAACTTCGTCGTACATAGGCAGAAACTCGGTGTCTTCCAGCTCTTCATCGCCCATAGCGGGGCAGCCGAAGGCGAACGCGTCGTAGTCCGCCACGCGATCGGCGCTGAAGTCGCCGCACTGCACGATGTCAGCTGTGCCGCCGGCGGCACGCACGCCCTGCGCCACCAAGTCGGCCATGGCCTCGGTGTTGCCGGTGCCGCTCCAGTAAACCACTGCTACTTTGCTCATCTGCTAATCCTTTCATATACAAGGGGAGTGTCGGTCTTGTGCCGAACGGCCGAGGCGCTCAAGGCAAGCGCACCGGCTGTTCGGCGCGAGGGGTGCCGCCGAGCGACGGGAGCGGCTGTCCGGCAGTGCGTGCCTGGCCGACCCGCGACCTGCCGCGCACCCCATACACATAAGCTTCGCGCGGGCTAAACAGCGGCCGCAAACGCCTCTTGAGCTGGGAAGTTCTCGTCAAGCGTTGCCAGGCAATCGATGGGCACGCCCTCGCTGTACAAATCTTCGTACGCTGCGGTGCACGTTTTGTAACAGCAGAAACACGCCTGCGCGTCACGCTGCTTGCTGTACACCTTCCAGCATCCGGTGCATAAACTGTTCTCGCCGTTGTTCTCGATAAATCCCACCACGTCGCGGTAGGGGTAGCCCAGGAAAAAGCCTATTTCGTGCGGGAATGCGCAACTGCCCGAAAGCGTGGCGGCCAAGTCGGTGCCGCAAATGCGACGATGCAACTTCGTGATGCAGGCCGACAAATCGGCGGGGTCGTAGCCTTCGCGTCGTAAATAGTGGGCAACCTTGGGCTGGGCAAGGCTGTTGCGTAGCATGGTTGGACGATACACGTACAACAACAGCCCGGTTTTGCGCCGGGCCAAAACTTCTATGCGCACGCCGCATGGCTCAAGCTTTTTCCTGCACAACGCAAGTTCGTGGGAAAACGCGCAAGACTCGGGAGCAAGCCCTGCGGTGCTTTCGCCTATCTCGCCGTCGGCCGCAAGGCCTTCTCGGCACACGAACAGGTTCGCCGGCTTCAGTCCTGCCAGCGTGGGTGAACAGTGGTGCACAAGTTTGCGTTCGAGTGTGCTGCACAACGGTTGTGAGGTCATGCTAGCCTCCTTCATAAGTATGAAACGGCTAACATAGTACCAATAAGTACGCCATAGTCAACTTATGGCGTGCATTTATTTCGGAAACGGCAAAAAGCGTTCGTTACGCGAGGGTCAGCGCAATGGTTGTTGCGGCTATGACGCCCAAAATGATAGTGGCGGCATTGGCAAAGCCGGCCAGGCCGCCGTCGCCGCCCGACATTTGCGTGTACATAGGCGCCAGCGCGCTTGCCGGACCCCATACTAAAAGCGTGAGCACGGCTTTCAGCATGCCATCGCAGGGCAGCACCGCCCAAATCAGGCAGGTGAAGGCAATGCTGAACGCCACGCGCAAACTCAGCAGCTTCGCCACGCTGGCTAGACGCTCGCGCGACACGGCAAAGCTCATCATGCAGCCCAGCATGAACATGGCCAAAAACGAGTTCGCGTTCGCAATGGGCTCGGTGAACAGCACGATTTCGTTGGGGAGGCGGATGCCTAGCACGGCCAGCACGATGATAAGCAGGTACGTGTCGAAGGGCAGGCTGCCGAAAAGGCGCTTGGCAATGAAACGCGCGGGGTGCTCAACACGGCCCGCGCCGGCAACCAACCCTGTGAGCGCGTACGACCCGCCGGCCATCATGAAGGCGTTGCCGGCATCGAACAAACACGTTGCCACCGCCATGGTGGGCGAGAAGATGGCCTGCACGAAAGGCAGCGCAAAGCACCCGATGTTAAAACCGCAGGAGTTTAGCAGGTAGAAGATGCGCGCCTTGCGTTCGGTGCGCAGGGTAAGCACAAGGGCAACCAGGTAGGCGCCAAACGCGCACGCAAACCCAAGCGGCACCAAAAGCAACAGGTCGTACGTGAAATCTGCCGCGCCGAACGCGTGAATGATGGCGCACGGCAGCGTGATGGTGAACACGATGTTCGACACGAACGTGCCCGGCGTTGAACCCAGTTTGCCGCCGTGTCCCATAAGGTAGCCCGCAACAATGGCGCAAACGAATGCAAGTACTTTGATAAGGGCGCCTTCCATGCCCGAAAACCCTCTTTCCGAAACTGCGTGCGCCGCGTTTTAGGTTTGCGGCGGGGAAAACACTAAGCCCCCGACCGGTCCGTCGTGAAACGTACCAGGTCAGGGGCTTACGCAAAATGCGTGCTCTGCGGCTTACGCGCGCTTACAGGTGAGCCACGATCAGCTTCGGGCGGAAGCCTGCGTCCTCAAGCGCCTTGACAATTTGCTGCTTGTGGTCGGTGCCGAACGCCTCGATGGTGACGCGCAGTTCCACGGCAGCCTGGCGGTTCGTGGTGACGAACTGGTTGTGGTCCAGGCGGATGACGTTGCCCTTGTTGTCGGCGATAACCTGCGCCACGCGCACCAGCTCGCCGGGGCGGTCGGGCAGCAGCACCGAGACGGTGAAGATGCGGTCGCGCTGAATAAGGCCGTGCTGCACCACCGACGACATGGTGATGACGTCCATGTTGCCGCCGGACAGGATGGACACAACCTTCTTGCCCTCAAAGTCCAGGTGGCGCAGGGCGGCCACGGTAAGCAGGCCGGAGTTCTCCACCACCATCTTGTGGTTCTCCACCATGTCCAGGAACGCAGCAATCAGCTCGTCGTCGTCAACGGTGATGATGCCGTCAAGGTTTTCCTGGATGTAGGGGAAAATCTTGTCGCCGGGCTCAAGCACGGCGGTGCCGTCGGCGATGGTGTTGGCGGAAGGCAGCTTCACCACATGGCCGGCCTCAAGCGAGGCCTTCATACACGCAGCGCCGGAGGGCTCCACGCCAATGACCTTGATGTGGGGGTTGAGCAGCTTGGCCAGCGTAGACACGCCCGTGGCAAGCCCGCCGCCTCCGATGGGCACCAGGATGTAGTCGACAAGCGGCAGCTCCTGCACGATTTCCATGGCGATAGTGCCTTGGCCCGTGGCAACGCCCAGGTCGTTGAACGGGTGGATGAACGTGTAGCTGTTTTCCTCGGCAAGTTTCAGCGCGTGCTCGTAAGCCTCGTCGTACACGTTGCCGGCCAGCACCACGTCGGCGCCAAGCGTCTTGGTGCGCTCCACCTTGATAAGCGGCGTGGTGGTGGGCATGACGATGGTGGCCTTCACGCCGTAGTGCTGGGCAGCGTAGGCAACACCCTGCGCATGGTTGCCGGCAGATGCGGTGATCAGGCCGTGCGCGCGCTCCTCGTCGGTAAGCGTGCTGATTTTGTAATATGCGCCGCGCACCTTGTAAGCGCCGGTGCGCTGCATGTTCTC
>DJEE01000163.1:748-8370 GCA_002431805.1 Eggerthellaceae bacterium UBA5906 | reverse complement strand
GAAGTTGAGGTTTTGGGGCCGTTTTTGACGATGTCTTGCAACCATTGCGACAATCCCGCGTGCGTGGCGGCGTGCCCTACGACCGCACTGCAGAAAAGGGAGGACGGCATCGTCGTGCACGACCCGAGCGTATGCATCGGCTGCTTTGCATGCAAGATGGCGTGCCCCTATGGCGCTCCGCAGAAAAACGAGCAGACGGGAACGATGGTCAAGTGCGACTTCTGCGCCGCGCGGCTCGATGCGGGCGACGAGCCCGCGTGCGTTGCCGCCTGCCCGGTGAAGGTCTTGACGTACGGCCCAATCGATGCTCTCGAGGCTCAGGGCGGCGTCGCCGAAGGGATTGGCTTCAAGTACGAACGGACCGGTCCCAACATGCGCTTTATCCCCATTTCGTAACTTTGAGTCGGAGGGATGAGATGGCTAGGCAAAATAAACAGGAAGCGCCGAGCTTCGCCCGATACCGTGGCGGGCTGTACGAGCTTGCTTCGGCCGTGTTCTCGGATGCGCCGAGCGCGGGTGAGCTTGAGCAGCTTGTGGATGCGGCGCATGAGACGGCGGGGGCTCCGTGCGCGAGGGCGTCAGAGCGCGCGCTGCTCGATGGGCTGGCATCCTACGCCGACGCCGACTTCGAGCGCGTGCGCGTGCGCGTGGCGTCCGAATACGCCGAGCTGTTCGTGGGTCCCCGTCCTCCGCTAGCCCCGTATTACGAATCTGTGTATCTGGGCTATCCCAGTCGCCTGTTCACCGAGCAGACCGAGCAGGTCCGCGAGTTTTACGCGAGGCACGGTTTTGCAATCGAGGGCGGGAGAAAGGTTCCCGAGGACAGCTTGTATTTCGAGCTGTCCTTTATGAAGGAGCTGTGCGCGCGCGAGGCCGACGCCGTCGCGCGCGGCGACAGCGAGTCGGCGCAAGGGTGCCTGGCCACTCAGCGCCGCTTCCTCGTCGAGCACGTAGGCGCGTGGTCCGGGCTGTTTGCGCAACGTGTCGAAAAGGCGGCGGTTTCCGGGTTCTACCAGCTGTGGGCCGGGTTCGTCCATGCGTTCGTCCGAGAGGATATCGAATTCTTAAGCGAGCTCCTGAAAACAGAGAGGCTTTCTGATCAGGGAGATTTGCATACTGTACGAGAGTGAAGGTGATCGAATGATTTCCGAGTTCCCCTTATTCGTATTCACTACGTTTGCCGGCATCGCGGCGGGGTCATATGCGGTGTCGCTGTTCTTTCCCGTTAGACGGGATGGGGCAGGTAAGCCATGGGCGTTCCCGTTGCTGATGCTTGCGCTTCTGGCGATCGGGCTTATCGGGTGTCTGCTGCACCTACAGCATCCGGAACGTTTCTTGAACGCCCTTTTCAACCCCGCAGCGGGTATCACGCTTGAGGCGTATTTCAGCATCGCGCTTGGGGTTGTGTTGGTGGCGGATGTGCTGTGCTGCGTGCTTCGTGGAAGCTGCCCGAAGTGGCTGCGCGCGGTTGGAGCCGCTGCGGCGCTGCTGCTCGCCTTTGTGATGGGCTACGCGTACAGCATCAGCTTTGGCGTGACGGCGTGGGCCTCCCCGATAAGCGTGCTGTTGTTCCTTGTCGGGGATGTGGCGATGGGCGCCGGGCTTTGCGCCGCGCTTTCTTACGGGGACGGCCCCTCTCGAGCCTTAAGCTTGACGGTCGCCGTTGCGAGCGCAGCGTTTGCGGTTTCGTCGGCTTGCGAGGGTGTGCTGTTTGCAGGACTTGGAATCGGAGCTGCCCCGCAGGTTGTTGCGTGCGCGCTCTCGCTATTCGCGGCGGTTCTTGGGTTTGCTGCTAAAAAGGCGAAGCCGCACACAGTTGCGGCCTGTCAATGCGCGTCAATCGTTATTGCCGTGTGCGTTGCTCGCTATGCGTTCTATGCGGCGTGCACGTTTTAGCAGCTAGCGATACGAAGGGGGCGCGGCAAACCCTAAGGGCTCAATTGCGGTTGGGCATAGTATTAGGGCATGTCGGCAAACCTTGACTACCCATGGCTAAGCTTCGGTCCAGCGTGCAACGTTGCGGCTATCAACTTGTCGAGTCGGGTTGTCCCCGGCTCGACTTTTTTCGTTTCCGCCTATTGCTAATCGCTGCTCACCGCATCTCGTCTGGATTAAATATTCAGAACACAAGTTATAGAGGTCAATTCTATATTTGACCTGGGATTATGATTGTAAAGACAAATTTTTACCTTTTTAAGCGGATGAAGAAATCAGCCAATGCCATAAATCTCTTGCTTCGAAAGACCAGACAGTATAAAAATAAGCTATTCAGAAGGTTAGCGCGGCGAATTTATCTCGATCGTTATAAACCAACCGTAGCCTGTACGAGCAATAGCTTCTTTCGGCAAGGCTGACCGCAACAGAAAAGCGCCTTATCAGGCGCCTTTCCATTCGCACGTCAATCACCGCGAACCACAGCCGGGCCTGCTCGCTTCTCGCGTCGTGGGGGCTCGCCAGTCGCGCGTATGTTCGAAGGGGACCCAGGCTGTGCCGCTGGCTGCTTGCGCGCGTTCCAAGCGCACTCCAAACGACCGCTCAACAGCAGCGCAAACGCATTCGCTCTCCGGTTCGCCCTGCGCAGCCAAGCAGCCTCGCTCCATCATGAACACGCAATCGCCAACCGAGAGCGTCATATTCAAATCGTGAATCACCGCGACAACCGTCTTGCCGCGCGCCTGAACCCGACGAATCAGCCGCGCCATATCGAAACACGCCGCCACGTCCATAAACGACGTCGGCTCGTCTAGCAGCACAATCGGCGTGTCCTGCGCCAACACCATAGCCATACGGGCACGTTGCCTCTGCCCGCCCGACCAACTTTGCAGCGGGCGATCGCGCAGGTCGAACACGCCAGCAAGCGAAAGAGCCTTGTCAATGTACCGCTCATCCGCTTCGCCCATACGTGCAAACGGCACGCAGCAAGGAAACCTGCCGCGCGCCGCCAGTTCGCGCACGGTCATCATCGGCGCCTCCTGCTGTTGCACCAGCACGCCCAAAAGGCGCGCCCACTCGCGAGCCGGCAACGATGCAACATCGCCGCAATGAGCACACGACCCGAAGCCGGCCTCACCAGTCCCATGGCTAGCTTGGCGAGCGTGGATTTCCCGCACTCGTTCGGCCCAACGATGCAGCTTATCTTCCCTTTTGGGAACGACGCGGAAAAGCCGTCGAACAAACGGGCGTCGCCATAGCCGAATACGACGTCCTCGAAATCAAGCCCGCCCATCGGCCGCCCCTTTCCGCGAACGAAGAATCAGATAGATGAAGAACGGGCCGCCTATCAGCGCCATGCAGATTCCCACGGGGATCTCAAACGGCGCAAACAGCGTGCGGGCAATGGTGTCGCAAGCGCACACCAGCACGGCGCCCGCGACAGGAGAGAGCAGCAGAATGCGGCGGTTATCGTGCCCAGCGAAGAAACGGACGATATGCGGGACGACCAGCCCAACAAACCCGATGAGCCCAGCAAAGCAAACCGCAGCACCTGCCAGCAAAGCAGCAAGCAAAAGCAGCACAAGCCGCGTCCGTGCCACGTTCAGCCCCAGCGCATGCGCACCTTCGTCCCCGAGAGACAAGATGTTCAGGCGCGTTCCCTGATCTGCGGCCAACAGCCGGCCAACGCAGATTACGCAACCCGGAAGCATCAGCTCGGAAGGCATTACGCCCGAGAGGCTACCAACCAGAAAGCCCGACGAATTCACATACGTATCAAGGTTGAAAATAAGGATAGCGCTCATCCCCGCCGTGAATACAGCCGTCAACGCCGTGCCGGCAAGCACGACGATGAGCCGAGACGCTCCCGCATACATCGAGACGAAGAACACCAACAATGCCGAGGCAAGCGCTCCCAAGAACGCTCCGGCGGCCGATGCGCCCAGCCCATGCGGGGCCGTACACGCGAACAGCAATACGAACAAGCCCGAACCCGCATTTACGCCGATGATGTACGCCGCCACGTCACGCGCGCCGACCGACGTCGAACCCATCGCCAAGCCGGCGAACATCACATCGACCAGCATCACAAGCAGAAACGCAAGCATTATGCGAAAGCGTCGCTGTGTGCCGTCCGTCGTGGTGCTGTTTTTGAATAGGTTGCCGAGCACGAGTCAACCTATTCATCGCACAGCGCGTCGTACAAAGCCCGATATGCCTGGTCCCAATAAGCGTTCGGCTTGTATTGGAACAGCTTCGGGTCGAGCACTACCACGCGGCCGTTCTGCCGAAAGCGTGTCGGCAAGCTCGGTTTGCGCCACGCCGCCGCGGCCGCTGCTCAACCCTGCGAGAATCACGAAATCAGGATTGAGCGCGATAATCGACTCGGCATCCAGCGATGAAAATCGCCGGCCTTCTGCGCATCCAAAGCAATGCGATAGTCGGAAAACGCGTTGTCGGATGCACCACCAACGTGTCGCCGGCCAGTTCCTACACGTTTGCGAAGCTGCCCCATACCGGCAACTACCCGTTCATGCGAGGTAACCGTTACGTCGCGTCCAAGATCGTCAGTGAACGTATACGCACCCTGACTTACCGACGCGTCCTGCTGGCCCGCTTCCGACGCAGCTGAATTCCCTTGCGACACGCACGCCATCAGGGAAAGTGAGCCCGCGCCCATCGCCAATACGCAAGACAGCACAACGGCGCCTTTCGCAATCTTTTTCATTGTTCGATCCCTTCGAGTATCCCCAAAACGCTAAGCAACCGGTGCCCCAGAGGCAATCTTTGCGACGTTCTTCCTGCTCCAGGCGCAGTAATCGTCCTGTCCTAAAATGTCCCCGTCGTGGTAGCACGCGGCACGAGCGCGGCATCCGCCGCAAACGCCCTTGTAGTCGCAAGTTCCACACGCGCCCTTATACGCCTGCGTACGTAGCTTTTGAAACACCGGACAGGTTTGCCAAATCTCTTCGAAAGGCTGTTTGCGCACGCCACCGGCATCTTCGGTCATGTAAGCGCAGGCCCGTACAGTACCCTCGCCCCCAACCACGCAGTACGTCAGTCCCGCCAAGCACCCCCGGTATACCGCGTCTGTACGCCGATCTGTTCCGCGATGCACATGAACTGCGAAGCGCACATAGGCTTGACCTCGATACTGGCATCACGTCCAGCACGCAGAATATCGGCAAGCAGCTGCTCGTTTTACTCGACGTCGATGCTCTCATCCGAGACGTCCTTGCCGCGACCAACCGGCACCAAGAAGAATACTGAACGGTTCATCGCGCCCAATTCCTTTGCGAATCGAGTGATGTCACACACCTCGCCGCGATTCCAGTCAACCACAGTAGTGTGAATTTGAAACGGTAGACCAACGCTTTGGCAGGCTTCTATTCCCGCAAGCTTTGCCGCATGCGCTCCGACAACGCCACGAAACTTGTCATGCTTTTTCGCGTCGAGGCTATCAATACTGATGCCCATGGCACACGCACCAGCTCTTTGAGCTTTTGCGCAACTTCGTACGTAACCAACGTGCCGTTGCTGCCAAACACCGGTCGAAGCCCGCATGAAGCTGCATGAGCGACCAGGTCAAAAAATATTGTCGCGCATAAGCGGCTTGCCGCCGCTGAAAATCATGATTTTAAAACCCGCTCGCACAATGCTCGAAATTATCGTGCGCGCTTCTTCAGTCGACAGCTCTCGGCTGTCGCATTCGCTTGCATCCTGGTAGCAACGCGTGCACTTCAAGTTGCATCGATTCGTGGTCATCCGCGATACGATCATCGTCCCCCTCTTCGTTGATTCATTATTGCGAGGGAAACGATATCGAGCGACTCTACGTCATCGTCAATGCAACGACGAGCGTAGCCGCAAAGCTATTCTCGAGTCGAAGAGCGAGGGCAATCAAGCGCATCCTGCAAGAAGCTCAGTGTTCGCCGTTGGATGCCGGCGTAGAAATCTCGCCCGTATTGCTTCGGACCCGAACTGCGCTGGTTGGCTAGGCGCTTCAATCCGGCAAGCGCATGAGGCATACCTCCCAAGCTGGAAAACGGATAGCAAGCGCCTTCGCCCGTTCATCGGTCACCAATACGCCATCGTGCATGGCTTCGATCGTATCGCCCATCAGCTGATGCCAGCAAATTACCTCTTCGCGCGACAGCTCGGGAATCGGGCAGTCCTCCAGCGCCTCGCCGGTAATAGCGGACCACAACATGTCCTCATGGTCTTGCACACTACCGACGGCAGTTGCGAATTCGCTCCAATCCGCATGTTCGGCAGCTGCAAGGTGGGCACGTAAACCCTGCAACGCGTTCATGTCCCGCAAAATCCTTGCGCTTTCACGTTCAAGTTCCGCTTCGCGGTTCGATAAGGCACCAGTTAGCTCATCATCCGAGTCACTACCTTCGCTTTCTTGAATGTGAGTGAGTGAAAGCCCCGAGTATTTCAATGTGATGATGCGATTGAAGCGGTCAACGTCGGACGAAGAATAGAGACGTAAGTTTTGTTCGCCTTTGCACGTCGGATGCAACAGTCCGCGTTAATCGTAGTACTGAATGGTTCGCACCGTCACGCCAATGCGCGAAGCCAATTCCCCCAACAGTCATCAGGTCTTGGCTCTCTTGCTCTTCCGCTCTCATATGCTGCATCACCCCACACACGAACTTCTTGCTTGTCGCAAAAGCATTGCAGTAAAGGATGACGTTACGCCACCGTCAAGCGTTACTTCGCAGGCGATTCGAATACGCAAGGGTTCAAGCAATCAACCGGCACGCGCCCCTGCACCGCATCGATAGCGGCCTGCATGGCGCGTTCGCGAAGTTCGCGGCCCGATTCTTCCGACCAATACGCCGCATGCGCGGAAAGCACGGTATGCGGCGCCTTCATGATGGGATGGTTGAAATCGAACGGCTGCTCTTCCTCGAACACATCAAGACCGGCACCCCAAAGCTTGCCCTCAGACAACGCCTTCGCCAGCGCAACCGTGTCGACCACGGCTCCGCGAGCGGTGTTCACTAGTACCGCATCGGGCTTCATAAGGGCCAAGCGCTCAGCATTGATAAGGTGATGTGTTTCGGGCGTCAACGCGGTATGCAGGCTTACCACATCGGCTGTTTGCAAAAGCTCTTCCAGACGCAAAACGGGATGCCCTTCCGGCGTGCGACGGCCCGGTTTCAAGCTGCGCGACCAACACACCACGTCAAAGCCAAGACCTGCAGCTTTCTTGGCTGTCGCGCGGCCAATTTCACCCATGCCGACGACGCCGAAAACGCGCCCGCGGCACTGCCCCAGCGGGCGCGTGCGGGCATAGTCCCACACGCCGCGACGCATGTCGGCATCAAGTTCGTTGATGCGACGCAGTACCGAAAGCGCCAGGGTAATCGCGTGGTCGGAAACCACCTCGGTGCCATAACCAGGCACATTGCAAACCGCCACCCCATGTTCGGTAGCGGCCTCAACATCGATCTCGTCATACCCTACGCCCGTGCGGCTGACCACTTTCAGATTTGGACACGCTTCGAACACTTCGCGAGGAAACAGCGCATAAGACGTGACAGCGCCGTCTGCCCCAGTTTCCTGCAGGCTCTTAATCACCGCCTCGGCTGAACGGCCCCGCGTTGCCTCAAAATCAACGCCTGCCGCACGCGCCATCTCGGCCTCAAGGTTGTTATCTTCAAAATCGGTATCAACCGCCA
>DJEE01000163.1:0-707 GCA_002431805.1 Eggerthellaceae bacterium UBA5906 | reverse complement strand
CACCGCCACGATCTTCGCCATAACGCCGCTCCTTGCCGCAATCAATCCTTTGGCCGCCGCCGGGAAGCACTCAACCCGGCTCACCAGCCGATAACAAACACACCGCTTTAAGCGTTTGCCTGCTCCGCCATTTCTTTCAAATCATCGAGTTTCGTTGGGTCGTCAGGCAGTTCGAGTCCATACGCAGCCGCAATTGCCCGTGCCTGCTCCGCCCGCAACGACGCCAACGCAGTCTGTCCCGCCTGCGTCAAATACTCGGACGACAGCAACAGACTGCGCGCAATGAATTCCGTTACGCGAGGGTCAGTGCCGGACACCTGCAGCACGCCGGCAATCGATTCTGGAGCCAATGACAGCAAACTGGCACCATCCATTCCGACAGCATTCCCAACAACCTCGTCAAGCGTATCCGCCGCCTCTTTCGGATCTTCGTCTTCGTCCATAACGCGACGCAGGCTCTTAAACATTGCCTGATAAAACGCCAGCAGCAACTTCATTAAGTAATCTTGTTCAAACATCGATTGCTCCTAGCTATTCGTCGGTTCATGGAAAATGCCCAGGTGCTCATAGGCACGCTCCGTTGCCTGACGCCCTTTCGGCGTGCGAATAAGCAAACCTTGCTGCATCAAAAACGGCTCGTACACGTCTTCAAGCGTGTCCGGATCTTCCGCAAGCGCCGAGGCGAGCGTGGTCAAGCCCACCGGCCG
>DJEE01000050.1:6400-14618 GCA_002431805.1 Eggerthellaceae bacterium UBA5906 | reverse complement strand
CATGCAGGTTCGCAAGGCTAGGAGAAGTTCGCATGGCGCAACTGCAAAACGCCAAAGCCAAAAAGAAGAAGGGCGGCAACGTTAACCGCCGCAATGTTTGGCTGCTGGTGGCAACCACCATCTTGGTGCTGGGGTCCATCTTCATGTTCACCCCGCCGCAAGAGAAAATCAACCAGGGCCTGGACATTCAGGGCGGCCTGTCGGTGGTACTGTCGGCTAAAAGCACTGATGGCGGCACGGTTTCCACCGACGACATGGAAAAATCCCGCGCCATCATCGAGCAGCGCGTAAACGCGTTGGGCGCTTCCGAGGCGGTGGTGCAGCTGCAGGGCACCGACCAGATTCTCGTGCAAATCCCTGGCCTGTCCGACACCGAAACCGCGCTTGCCACCATCGGCAAAACCGGCAAGCTTGAGTTCGCGCGCCTGGATTCGTTCACCGACGACGACGTGAAAACGAAGATCGAAAACGGTCAGTACGGCACAAACGGCACCGTCACCGACGACTTCGGCAACACGCTGCCTTCCGGCAAAACGGAACATCTGAAGGTTGAAGAAGGCACGTACACGCCGCTGATCACGGGCAGCAACATCACGAAGGTTGACATTGGCCGCGCATCTGAAACGGGCACGGACTATTCCGTTAACGTGACGCTTGACTCCGAGGGTACGCAGGCGTTTGCTCAGGCCACGAAGGATTTGGCCAGCTCGAAGGGCAAAATCGTCATCATCTTGGACGGTGAGGTGCAGTCTGCGCCTGCCGTGCAGTCCGAAATTACGGGCGGTCAGGTGTCCATCACGGGCGGCTACGATAAAGACGCCGCTTCCTCTATGGAAACGGTGCTGGAATCCGGTTCGCTGCCGGTAAGCTTCGAATACGCGCAATCCCAGGTTGTCGGCCCCACGCTTGGTCAGGACGCGCTGACTTCCGGCGTGCTGGTGGCAGCTATCGGCCTGGCGCTGGTTATGCTGTACCTGCTGGTGTTCTACCAGGGCCTTGGCGTGCTTACTGCTGCCGCCATGGCCGTGTTCGCCGTGCTGTACCTGGGCATTTTGGCGCTGCTTTCGCACTTCGGCCTGTTCAGCCTGTCTATGGCCGGCATCGCAGGCGTGGTGCTTACCATCGGCATGGCCGCCGACTCGTCCATCCTTACACTTGAGCGTTTCCGCGAGGAAATTCGCATGGGCCGCAGCGTGCGCGCTGCATCCATCACCGGCGTGCGCCACGGTATTTTGACCTCTATCGACGCCGACCTGGTTACCATGGTCTCGGCGCTTACGCTGTTCTTCCTGGCAAGCGCCTCGGTTAAGGGCTTTGGCCTTACGCTGGCGCTGGGCATTGTGTGCGACATCGTTATGATGCTGCTGTTCAAGGCGCCTATCATCCGCGTTTTGGCGCCGAAGTGCATTGCCCGTCACCCCGGTTTCTGGGGCGTGAAGGACTGCGAGCAGGCCGCGCCGTACTTCCAGGGTGAAAAGCCTGCATCTTCACGCAAAGACGTGAAGGGCCGCTTTATCAAACTGGACATCAACCTGCTGGGTTATCGCAAGATTTTCCTGACCGTGGCCGCGTGCGCTATCGTGCTGGTTGTTGCGCTCGTGGGCATTCGCGGCGTGAACTTCGGCATCGAGTTTGTGGGCGGCACATCGGTGACGTTCCACCAGGGCGGCAACGACGTTACCACCGAGCAGGTTCGCAGTGCGTTTGACGCTGCGGGCGAGCCCGATGCGGTGGTGCAAACCACCAACGCCGATGGTCAAGCGGGCTTCTTGGTGCGCACCACCGACACGTCCGCTGAATCCGCCGCTACAGCGGCAAACCAGGTGGCCGACCAGTTCGGTTGGGATGCCGATAGCTTCGAGGTAACTACCATCGGGCCTGACTGGGGTGCCAGCGTTATCCAAAGCTCCTGCATCGCGTTTTTGGTGTCCTTGCTGCTGATCATCGCCTACATTTCGTTTAGGTTCCGCGATCCGAAGATGGGCGTGTCGGCCGTTATCGCGCTGTTGCACGACCTGGTTATTGTGCTGGGCGTGTACGTGCTGGTGGGCCGCGAGGTCACGCCGAACACTATTGCCGCTCTGCTTACTATCTTGGGCTACTCGCTGTACGACACGGTGGTGGTGTTCCACCGCATCAACGAGAACATGAAGGCCGAGTCCCCGAAGTGTACGTTTGCCACCATGGCAAACCATTCCGTGAATGAGGTGTTGGTGCGCTCGCTTAATACGTCCATCACTTCGCTGATTCCAGTTGTGGCCATGCTCATTTTCGGCGGCGAAACGCTGCGCGACTTCGCGCTGGCCATGACGGTTGGCCTGGTGTGCGGCTGCTATTCGTCCTACGCCATCGCAACGCCCATCTACGTGATGTGGAAGACGCACGAGCCGCGTTTTGCGAAGCTGCAGAAGAAGTACGGCACCGATATTCAGCGCTGGTTCCTGAACCGCTTGCCGCAACCTGCGGCTGCTGCGGCCGCAACCGCTGATGCGGGTGCGGCAGTGGCTACTCAGCCTGCAGCGGTTGCGCCTGTTGCTGCTGAAACGGCTGCGAGCGAAAAGCCCGCACACAAACCGGCAAATCACGGCGGCTCGAAGAACAAGAAGAAGCACAAGAAAGTGCAAGGCTAATATTCGAAAGTGTGAGGCTAGCAACCACGTATGAAGAAAACCACCTTCGGGTGGTTTTCTTCATTATGGGGAGCGGATGGTGCAGCCGGTTGAGGAGGCGCGGGGAAGGGGCATGGCTGTTTGCACGGTTTTGCAGCGTCGCACTCCCGAAATCGGCACGGTCTATCCTTCAATGCATGGTTTTTGCTCATGCTATTGGCAAAGAGCTTTGGAAACCGTGTACGTAAGGGCGGGCCATGCGTTATTCCGGCGGGTCGGCTTGCAAAACCATGCACGGTAGTGGGGGTTGTGATACGCTGCTTACACAATGCTGGGTTGATAGATGATTTCAGGCTGCGCGGCCGTGTTTAGGGCCGGCCTGCAAGAAGGAGGACTGCTATGCGCGAGGGAAGCGCCCCTAACTTTTGCCCGCCCACCGAAGAGGGCATCACGCTGACGTTTCAGGATGAGAAAGGCGACTCGGTAGAGCTGGAGTTTTTGGGCCTTATTTTGCATGAAGGCCGCCGTTATGGCTTTTTCTTCCCAGTAACGGAAGACTCACCGGCGTGCAGCTCGGGCGAGATTATCCCGCTTGAGGTAACCGAACTTGACGAAGACGGCCAGCCCTCCGCATTCGAGCTGGTTGAAGACGAGGCCATTGCTCGCGAGGTCTACGAAGACTTCAAGGTGGCCGCAAAAGACCTCTACGATTTTGAGTAGCAAAAAAGCCCGCATCTGCGGGCTTTTTTGTATACGTTACAGTTCAATCGGCTTCCACTCTTCGTGGTTGCAAATCCAGGCTTCGGGTTCTTCCACGCTGAAAAACACCAGCGTGGGGTCATCGGGGCCGTCGTAGCTCTCGCCTAAGCTGCACAGGTGCGCGTAACCGGCGTAACGCATGTCGGCGTTTGCCTTGTCTTCAAGGCCCGCTTTGCCGCGCAGGATAAGCCAACCGTGGCCCGGCCACCACGCCGTGGCTTCGAACTTCTGGTTGGCCACAAGCTCGCGCCACACATCTTTGGTGGTGGCGGTAACAAACCAGATTTTGCCGTCCTGCTCAGCGGCGAAGCTGAACGGGCGTACGTGCGGCTGGTCGCCCTCGCTGGTGGCAAGGTACCAGGCTGGCACGCTGGTCAGGTACTGTAAAATAGTTTCGTTCCCGGTCATGATGGTCCTCCTTGGTTGTTCAGGTCTTATATATAAACGTTGATTTTGCGGGTGGGGGGATTATCCCAGCAGCATGTTTATGGCTGCTATGCATGCGGCTAACGCGGCCACGGCAGCTACTGCAACGCCATCGCGTGCGGCGAAGTGCAGCGGATGCAGGTGCGTGCGGCCCACGCCGCCGTGGTAGCAGCGGGCGTCCATGGCTGACGACAGCGTTTCTGCATGGCGAAACACGCTGGTGAACAGCGGCACCATCAGCGACGACAGCATACGTACGCCTTTCACGGGGCTGTTGGACAGCTTTGCGCCGCGGCTGATTTGCGCATGATATACGGTAACCAGCTCGGTGGCGAACTGCGGCATGAAACGCAGCGCAATGCCCATGATCATGCCCAGCTCGTGGGCAGGCAGGCCGAAGCGAGCGAACGGGCCAAGCAGGCGCTCGAACGCCTCGGTTAAGTCGATGGTCATGGTGGTAAGCGTGATTAGGCTCATGCCCAGCATCATGATAGTAAGGCGCGCGCCCATGAACAGGCACGTGTACACGCCTGCTTCGCTGATGCGCAGAAAACCCAAGTCAACCAGTACTGCGCCGCCTTGCGTTACAAACAAGTTCAGCAGCGCCACAATCATCACAATGGCCATGAGCGGTGCAAGCGACTGCGCGGCTTTGCTGGGAGGTACTTGGGCAAGCCCGTATGCCAGCGCCACAAACACGGCGCATACAGCCAGCGCCGCCACTGATTGCGAACACAGCAACACCACGATGAACGCGCAACCAAGTATCAACTTCGTACGTGGGTCAAGCCGATGCACGCAGCTGGTGCCGGGGATATAGCTGCCGAACGAGAACCCCGCGCTCATCGTGCGGCCTCGTTTCCTGCGGTGTTGGGTGCGGTGGCGGCGTTTGCGTCGTCCGCTGCGGCCGCGGGTGACGCGGCGGCGCTTGTTGCGTTTGCGTGGCCGCCCGCAACCGCGCCCGTGCCAACCGCACTTGCAACCAGCTCCACTATATTGCGTTCGGTATACAGCTTGTCGGCGGCAACGTCCATGCCGCCTTCGGCAAGCGTGTTGGCAAACGCCTGCGCCTCGGTGGTGCCAAGCCCTACGTTCTTCAGCTCGGCAGCGTGCAAAAACAGCTGGTCAGGGGTGCCAATGCCCAGCAGCTGACCCTCATTCATCACGGCTACGCGATCGCACATGGCCGCCAAATCGTCCATGCTGTGCGAAACCATCACTACGGTAAGCCCCTGCTCGTGCAGGTGCGCGATCATGCTTAAAAACGAGGTGCGGCTTGCCGGGTCCAGTCCTGCGGCGGGCTCGTCGAGCACCAGCACACGCGGGTTCATGGCTAGCACGCCGGCGAACGCCACGCGGCGCTGTTGGCCGCCCGAAAGCTCGAATGGGCTTTTCTGTGCCACTTCTTCGAAATCAAGCCCCACACGAGCAAGCGACTCGTGCACGCGTTTGTCCACCTCGTCGTCGTGAAGGCCCAGGTTGCGCGGCCCAAACGCAACGTCTTTGTACACGGTTTCGGCAAACAGCTGATGCTCGGGGTATTGGAACACCACGCCAATGGAGCCGCGCAGGTTTGCTTCGCAGCGCTTGTCGGAAATGTCGGCGCCCATAACCAGCACCTGGCCCGATGAGGGCTTCAAAATGCCATTCATGTGTTGGATGATGGTGGACTTACCGCTGCCAGTGTGACCTGCAATGCCCAAAAACTCGCCAGCGTGCACGGCGAACGACACGTTGCGGATGGCCCACAGCGCATCGGGCGTGTTGCCCCATTTCGCCTGGCGTGCCGCCTTTGCGCCGCCGTGTTTGCGTTGGCGCTTGGCTTCTGCGGCATCGTAGGTGTATGACACGTTGCAAAACTCAATAAGCGGCGTTTCGCTAGTGCCATCAACCGAACGGCTGCTGGTAGGCATGCCGCCTTCGGCGTTCAAGCTGTGCCCGGCGCCCAAGGCGTCGCGTTCGCCTGCGAGCGCAAGCACGTGTTGTGCCAGCTCAGCGGCGTTTACGGTAGGGGAAACATTCACGCCGGCGCGGCGCAGGTCAAGCGACAAGCGTGCGGCAAACGGTACATCCAGGTTCAGGTGCGCCAGGGCATCGGCCTGCACCAGCACTTCCTCGGGCGTGCCTTCAAGCGCAACGTGCCCGCTTTCCATTACCAGCACGCGGTCGGCCTGCGCTGCCTCTTCCATGAAATGCGTGATCATCACGATGGTAAGTCCGCGTTCGTGCAGTTCGCGACACACACGCATCAGGCCGGCGCGCCCGCGCGGGTCAAGCATGGCCGACGCCTCGTCGAGCACCAGCACACTAGGGTTCATGGCCAGCACGCCGGCAATGGCCACGCGCTGTTTCTGGCCGCCGGAAAGCGCGTGCGTTTCGTGACGTTCAAAGCCCGAAAGCCCTACGTTTTCCAGCGCCTCTGTTACGCGTTTCCGCAGCTCATCCGTAGGAACGCCCAGGTTTTCCGGCCCGAACGCAACATCGTCTTCCACCAGTGAGGCAACCAGCTGGTCGTCGGGGTTCTGAAACACCATGCCGGCCGTTTTGCGGATAAGATACGTGCAGTTTTCGTCCGCAGTGTCCATGCCGTCCACCGTAACGCGCCCCTCGTCGGGCACTAGCAGCGCATCTAGATGCTTCGCTAACGTGGACTTGCCCGACCCGTTGCCGCCAAGGATGCACAAAAACTCGCCGGTGTTCACGTGCGCGCTCACGCCGTCAAGCGCAAAAGCCACGCCGTCATACGTAAAGCGAACGTTAGAGATGTCGATCATTTCGGCAGGTCACCGAATCCTTTCTGGTGGGCTGGCGCAGGTGGGCGGGGCACGCAAATTCCTTAGCGGCCGCGTACCTGGTCTTTCTTCGGGGTGATCAGGTTGGAGATGGCCTTGTACACAATTAACGTCAAGGCGGAGTTCAGCACGGTTTTAATCAGGTTGAACGGCACCACGGCGGGCAAAATCAGCGGCATGATAGCGTCGGCGCTGCCGTACCAGAACCACACGCCCAACGTCAGGTTCGTAAGCACGGCGCCAGCGGTAGCCACCACGCAGCCAACCAGCAGGCCGATAAGCGCACCGACAAACGTGTGCTTCTTCGCGTAGATGGCCGCGGCGGGCACCACGAAGAACAGCGTGGCACAAATGTTCATAAGGCTGCCAACCCATTCGCCCAGAATAAGGCCATGGATAACGGCGGCCACGGCGCCTACGGCAAAGCCGGCGCCCGGGCCGAAGGCAAAGCCGCACACCATTGCGGGCATAAGCGAGGGGTCGTACGTGAGAAACGGCGCGGCGGGCAGGATGGGAATTTGCACAAACGAGAACAGCGCGGCAATTGCGCACATAAGCGCCATGGTAACCAATTGACGCGTTGACCAGCGGTTTGTGTTCTTGATGGTGCCGGCGGCGGTTGCTTGGGACATGGTGAAACCTTCTTTCTGCGAAGCATGTTGGTGGCGGGGTTGCTTCGCAGCTTCGCAAAAAGAAACAAGCCCGTATGAATTCCTTCCATACGGGCTTGCATTCGCTTAACGTGAATCCGCAAGGCCACAGGGCCAAACGGCGCTTCGCGAACTCTGCCTCTTCCATCCGGACTGTAACCGTTGGTCCCGGATTTGCACCGGGTCAGCCTTGCGTGAGCGAGCAAACTCGCAACGCACAGGGTCGCGGACTTTCAGGTTCGCGCTGCATTGCAGCAGGCGCGCGCATCTGATTACCGCCAGTGAGGATTTTCACCTCGCCCTGAAACAGAATTCAATGCCGCAAGTGTAATACGCCCCACAAAATCCCGCAACCGTCCATTCAGTAGAAAACAGCAATGAATAATGAAAAACGATAGGAAAATGCTAGGGAAGAGTTGCTGAGCGCAAGTTTTTGGATAATTGGCGTTCGTTTGCGGGAGCCAGGGGCCTAAACTTGGTGTAAGAGGGCTTTGTCGTGCACTTAATGGGTTTATCTAGAAGGTTTTTCGAGCTCCGTGCCAAAATTTGCGGTAATGTGCGCTTTTTTGCTTTGCAAGTTGTTGGCGGTTGATTGGAAAAGCCAACAGTCTAGCGCAGGCAAGCGTTTGTACCTAAATTGCTGTCGGTTATTACATGTCAGCGTGTGCTCAATAACAATCGTTGACTGGAAACCGCACATTATCGCAAATTTTGGCACGAACCTCGAGAAATGGTTCTGTGAAGGCGATTTTTATCCAAGTGAGCTGCGCAGTAATCGGTTGCAAGGCTGGGGTATTGCCGAAAAAGGCAGCTTGCACTCTGACCATCCGCTATAATGGCCGCACGAGATAAGTGAAAGGTGTCTCTTGCGTCGCGCGCGGCGGGGAACAAGGAGTGCCGAAATGGCGGAGCTGCAAATCAAGCCAGGAACAAAGCTGCAAGTGGCGTTTGACGTGCCTATGGGCCAAAAAACCGACTTCAA
>DJEE01000050.1:6135-6352 GCA_002431805.1 Eggerthellaceae bacterium UBA5906 | reverse complement strand
GCCAAAAAACCGACTTCAACATGATGGCCACGTTCAAAGAGGCCATTGACGATGCGTACTTCCTGATAAGTGCGCCTATGCTGGCGGGCAAACCGCTGTTGCTCGACGAAAACCAGAAGCTCCTTATGCAGTACTCCGTGGGCGATAACACGTTTATGATTGCGGCCTACCCCGAGGCGGTGCAGAAAGCGGGCATCCGCACGTACTGGAAAATGCG
>DJEE01000050.1:5848-6095 GCA_002431805.1 Eggerthellaceae bacterium UBA5906 | reverse complement strand
CAAGTGGCCGAGCAGCGCACGTTTTTCAAGCGCCGCGACGAGCGTTTCAAGGTGGCCATGCGCGTGGAATACCAGCGCGACAATGTGGATAACCCCGAAACCGAAGACGCTATGACGGTAGACGTTTCCGCAGGTGGTGTGGCTATCTGCCTGAACGAGTATCCGGATGTGGGCGAGGCGCTGCAAGTGCAAATGCCCGCGGTGCGCCTGCAGGGCCAGCGTCACGAGCTGCCTGTGCAGCTTGGCA
>DJEE01000050.1:0-5777 GCA_002431805.1 Eggerthellaceae bacterium UBA5906 | reverse complement strand
CAGGCGCCGAAAGGCAGCCTGTACCGCAATGTGTGCGGTTTGCAATTCCGTTACGCCAACGATCTTGAACGCGAAACGGTGAAAGAATACATGGGCTACGTGCGCGAGAAGTATAAGATGTAGCGCTCATGGGAATGTTTAATCGAAATAAACACGCGGCAAAGCAAGCCGATGATCAGGCTCAACAGCAGGTTGCAACCGGGCAGGGCGAAGCTGCGCCACCGCGGGACGCAGAAGCGATGCAGCCTGTCGCCAAGCCGTCGGCCGAAGGGGCGGCTGCGGGGCGCTCGCGTGCACGTGGGACAACGCGCAAGGAAAATCGCGCGGCGAAGCGTGCCGAAAAGCGTGCGGCCAAGGGGGTTGTGCGCATTGAGGACTTAGAAGACCTCATTGAAAAAGAAGGCCTGGAAAACATCGACCCCGAAACTGCGGTGTCCATGTACCTGCCTAAACGCCGCATGGCGCGCATTGGTGCGGCGCTTTTGCGCTTGGACAAGCTGCAAAAGGCGCTTATTGCGTTGGCGCTGGTGTTCGGCCTTTTGTTCGCGTTGTCGTTCATGCAGGAGAACATGGGCAACTTCACCATCAACCTAAACCGTTTGGAGCTGTTCCGCTATGGCGTGGCCATTGACGAGGACCCCAACTTTTCTCAGGCCACGGCGCGTTTGCAGGCGCAGGCGGTTACCAACGGCACCAACATTGCCGCCGAGGATCTGCCTGACAATCTTGACGATATCGACGGCAGCCACAACGGCAAAAGCTACGTGGCGTACACGTTCTACATTCGCAATGCTGGCAAGGTCGACCTGGATTACGCGTGCAACATTCGCATTGCGTCGGCGTCGAAGGGCGTGGAAAAGGCCGCGCGCGTGCGCGTGTGGAAAAACGGGGAAGCAACCACATATGCGGCTGCGGCGGCCGACGGCAACCCCGAGCCGGGCTGCGTGAGCTTTGCGTCTGACAAGGATGTGTGCACCATCCCCGAGGAGAACTTCCAGGTTGGCAACGTGGACAAGTACACGGTGGTCATCTGGCTTGATGGTGACGACCCCGAGTGCGTGGACGACATTGTGGGCGGTGCTGTGGAGTTTGCCATGGATTTCGACACGCTTGACCAGGACAATTCCAACCTGCTGGTGAAGTTCGTGCGTGATATTGCCGACACGCTTTCAGGCAACGACCCCATTAGCGCCTCGGGCAACGATGCTCCCGATTACTACAAGGACCACGATGTAACTTGGGATAACCGTCGCAATCAGGAAAACTCGCCCGCAGCATAGGCGGGACAGGTAGGGCACCTGCGTGAACGGGGGACGGAGGAGGTGTTCGCGATAAATCTTTGGGAAATGTGAGGGCAACCGCGAACACCCGTTCCGTCCCCTGTTCACGGTTGCCCTTCGGCCTATGGTTGGCATCCCTGCTAAGTGGGACTCAATATGTTGTGGGTTGCGCGGAGAACGCGGGGATAATCAGGGGTTAAGCGTGCAACTGTGACCTTAGGTGTGATACATTACGCTATAAGTATGTCGAGGGGGTACAACGTCTCGGCCGCGGAGCGCGGGCTTTTCCCAAGCATCCGCACATAAATGGGAAGAGAAAGGGTCCGCCATGGAAACTAAGGCACTGAAAAAGCAGATGGGTGCCGCCATCGCCATGGTACTGGTAGCAGCAATAGCCCTAGCCGCCAGTACATACGCATGGTTTGTAACGAACAATACCGTTAAGGCAACTACCAGTACCATTTCAGCACAGTCGAACGCCGCGTTTATGAAGATCAAATATAACGCGACTGCTACGACCTCTGATTTGACGGCGGATGTTGCAACACTAAATAGTGATGCACTATATCCGGCCCAATGGTCAAATAACTTCGACAAAGACGGGAAAAAAACTGGCGATGAGAGTGTTGGCACTCTGACGTATAACTTCGAAACTGCATATGGAACTGACCCTACGGCAAATGGATATAACAAGAGTGGTGATTGGATTTACGTTGGTTCTCCGGCAACTGCCGTAACAAAAGATTACGCTGTGGAGAATACTTTCAATATTAGTTCAAAGGGTACCGATTTGACGAAATTGAAGGTGGCTGATACGACTATCCTCACCAGTGATACCGTTTCTGGAGGGACGACCGACCAAGGGAACACGAGATTAGACGATGCTCTTCGTGTTTTGGTGACTTGTGGTAACGATTGGGTTTTATGCGATAAAAATGGTGTGATTTCCGATTCCGCAGGCCATTCTGGTGAGGAGCTTGGTCAGTTTGGGACTGGCGTAACCGTTAAGCATGATGAAAATACCGAAGTCAAGATGTATGTATATTACGATGGCAACGATAAAGAAGTGTATTCAAATAACTTGACTAATTTGAACAATGCTTCATCGAAAATTACCGTTATCTTTACAGCTACTGCGGACAACCACTAATAATCAGGTTCTTTTCTATGGGCTATTTTGCAGAATGATATCCCCGTATTTCTGCAAGCTTAAGGACTCCTCTAATGAGGAGTCCTTTTTATGCAGTTGTGCAGTAGGTATTTAGGGCCGTTTGCTAGAATATCATTCAGTGAAAAGGAGGGCATCATGGAGACTGGTTTTAAACAGTTGAAGATTCAGCTGCTCTCTGCTGCGGTCATGGCTCTTCTTTCTTTGTTCGCGCTTTCGGTGGCAACATATGCTTGGTATGTTTCTAACCATGAAGTAAAAGCCACCACCTCTACCATTTCGGCTAAGGCAAATAACTTTGTTTTGCAGATTGCAAAGCTTTCCGAAGGTGCCCAGCATGGCAACAACCAATCGCTTGTTGCCATTACTGACGGTCATAAGATTAGCCCGGCATCTACCAATGATGTGAAAAGCTGGTACGTCTGCCAAGGTTGGGGGCAGGACGGCAAGGTTTCCAGCTATTCGAAATTGGAAAATCTCGATTCTGATGGTAAGTATGTTGCGGACACCGATCACTATGCATATATCAAGAGTGAATACGTTCTGTACACCATTACCGAAACCGGATATTGTGATGCATATCTTGACGGCTCCGATGAAAACGGCGCTATTCAGGTTCAAACAAAGGGTGGCGCCACTTCAAATGTTGTCCCTGATTCTATGCGTGTTGGCATTACCATCCAAGATCTCGATGACAAAACGCCAAGCGGGGATGAAAAGTTGATAGCTGTTTATGCCCCCAAAGAAGAAACCGGCAAGGGCAATGATACAACGGCTCTAGAAGGCTGGACGTGTGTGAAAGACGAATCGTCTCTTATGCCTGTCACATATCCTCATATTGCTGAGAAAAACTACGTGTGGATCGGCACGAATGGTACGCAGCATAATTTTGCAGCTAATAAAAATGGCGACAACTATGTTGCACCTACGGAGAATGCAGCGCCTATTGCTTCCCGTATTGACTACGATGGCGTCATCATGCGTGTTTACATCTGGCTAGAAGGTACTGATGCGGATTGCATCAACAACTCTAACCAAGATGACCCCAGTACCTACACCGTCACCGTTAACCTTGCGGGTGTAGCTGCAAGCTAAAGTAGCATGTAGCATGCCCACCCACGCCGGGCTTTCTGCGCGTTCACTTCATCTATCTTGTTCGGGATCGGCCCTAGAGTAATTCGTGCTTTCATCTGCGTGTTTTCGTGTTTTGAAATTGTTGTTGTGCACATGGTTTCGTTACTTGCGATGGTAAAATAAATTTGTTGTTTTCTGTCGTTTTTCGCGCGGTGGAAGCACGGAACGCAAACACGCAAGAAAGGGCCGTTGCCTCGCACGGGGCTAAGCATATGAAGCCGGAAGATAAGCATATCGAAGCTGAGCCGAAAACAGCGGAGGGATACCGCCAAACGGCTGATGCTCACGTCCAGGAGGTCAAGGGCTTCTGGAAGCGCTTCGCCGTGTCCGGCCTGTTTGTGATTGCCGTGGTTGTGATTATCCTTGCGTGCCTAGCGTGGTTTGCGGTCAACAACCGCGTAAATGCAACCACCAGCGGTTTGAGTGCGCAGGGCGCAACCTTCACCATGACGGCGGCTGGCGCGGGCGAAGACGGTGCACACGTGGGTTATTACGAGCGCGGTGAGCGTACGAATGGCGAAAAGGATGAAATTGAAGGTTTGAGCACCGAGCATTCTATGACGGTAACGCTCAATTCAAACCTCAACAACAACGATGCGGGCGGTTTATATCCCGGGGCTCGCGGCGTTATCACGTTTACCGTTACGCCGTTGACCACGAGTCTGCAAGGTGTGACTATTGATATTTTGCGAGTCCTCAAGCTTGCAGACGGTAGCGTCGTAGATGAGAGCGCCAAAGGTAGCGAAGATAACGCTCTGCTTAAGCTTGCAAAGGGCCATCTGCTGTTCTTTAGAGATAAGGACGGCGACTATTACTCAAACCGCATTACCGATAGCAAGATCGTGCTTCAGCCGATCGACTTTAATAAGAAAGACGATAATGGCTCGGTACTCTCGACAGATACGACCGAATCGGTGACGGTGAACGTGTATTGGGTGTGGCCCGAATACATCCAGAATTTTGTGCTGGTGGGCAACGCAAACTACTACAAGAACCTGTTTGCTAGCGACACCAGCCTCGATTACACGGAGCTTCAGATGTATGTGAACGGCGGCGAGGGCGTGGAGAGCCACAGGGATGAGTTTTACTACGCTACGGCGGATGGCGTGGACGTAGCGCATGCGCCGAGCCTTGCCAAGGATATGTCTTCTACACAGTTGGCAACCTGTTCTGCCCTTTACAACAACGCAGATGAATATATCGGCACCAGCGTGAAATACGTGCAGCTTGAGTTCAATGCGAGGGAGGGCGTGCAGTGAGCAACGTCAATACCCGCATAGATACCTTGAAGGATTGGACCTACGATCATCGTCGTTTGCTGATGAGCATACTGGCGGTTATTGCCGTAATCGTGCTGATTGCCGGCTTGTCGCTCAGTTGGTTTGTGAACAACCAGGCGCTTTCAACTATCGGTAAGGTTGAGGGTCCTGCTAGGCTCAAGATTAAAGGCCCCAACCAAACGGCAATGGAGCAGATGGATCTTACTTCCGATGCGGATGCAGACACAACCTCGGAAGATGGCACCGTAACGCGCAAGCGTGCCTTCTGCGTCGAGAGCCAGGGCCAAGGTTTTGAGCTGCAAATTGCCAACACAACGAACATATCGGGGTTGCAGATTCACGTCTACCGGGCAACTGATGTGACGTCGACTCCCGAGGGCGCCGATGTTGTTGGACGTGACGGCCTCAACGATTACTACGCCTGGAAGAAGAAGGGTGATGAGGTTACGGGGTTTAAGGCCATCAATGAAGACGGTTCCACCGGCATTGCAACCAGTGACAGCACGGCTGGTAACTTCGACTCCCAAACCTTTAGCGAAAATGAAAGCGTCCAAAAGAACGCGCGCACGCTGTATCGCTACAAGAAGATAGGCGAGAACGACCTGGATGAGCCAAAGTCCGAGACAAGCGCCACCAAATACATCATCGAGTGTTCGTGGCCCAAGGCGGACAACATCAAAGAGACCGATGTCTTGTATATCATTGCGCGCAGTGGCGGCAGCAATTAAGAGGGGAGGGCGGCGCATGTCGGAGGAACAAAAGTCAAGCGAAGAGCTTAAAGATCAGCGGGAATGCCAAGGAGAGCAGCCAAAGACGAACCTGCGCAAACGCAAGGTGCTGTGGCTGGTCGCCGCGCTGGCGTGCGTTGCCGCTCTGATCGCGGGCGTGCAGCTCACGCTGAGCGCGTTCACGGCC
>DJEE01000031.1:16573-23228 GCA_002431805.1 Eggerthellaceae bacterium UBA5906 | reverse complement strand
ACAACCGCCACAATGGGCAGAGCCATATCAAAATCCTTTTCAGTTGGTGAAAACTACGTAAGTTCGCACGCTTACGAGCGCGCAAGTTCGACCAGTTCCGGCAAGAACCCAGTCGCGTTACAGGATACCACGGCAACGGGCGCACCGGCGGCTTTGCGCATATCCTCCAGGGTTGCATCATCAAGCGTGACGCCGTTGTCGTTGAAGATGACCTTCGGCACCACATACGTCCAACCCGGGTGCTGCGCCGCGTCCGCGCGAATGGCCGCGGCAATGTCGCAACAGCACAAAAGCCCTGTAACGTCCACGTTGCCGCCGAAGAAGTCGTTTTGCACGAACAGCGGCTCCACCACACCGGCAAGCGGGCCGCGCGAAAACAGCGGCGTGAAGAAATGCACCGTAGCCATGCCGGAAATATACCGCACGCGCATGCCCGCGGCGTCAAGTGCCTGCGCCGCAGCCGCGTCAAGCCCGGCCGCGCAAGCCGCTTCCCAGTCGTCAACGAACGAGCGGATGATGCCCACGCCGTCTTCGAACATGCTGAAATCGCCGTAGCACTCGGACGGCGGCAGGTTCTCAAGCAGCTGCGCGCCGTAAGCGTTGCCGTAAAACTCGTCAGCCGCAAAGGCCCACAAGGTGCCGCGTTCCTTTAGAGCACGCTGCTGAACAGGAACGATGGTGTCCATTGCCCCGCGCGCCGCCGCTGGGTCGTTAAAGCTTTTCGTAAAGCACGTCTGATGTTTCGTAAAGCCCAGCGGCACGATGCACACGTCCAAGATGCCCGGGCGCGCATAGGCCCATTCCAGCGTTTCGCGCAGCACGTCGCCGTCGTTCTCGCCGGGCATCAACACGATTTGCGTGTGAAACTCGATGCCGTGCGCCAGCAGGTTTTCCAGCACGTCGATGCCGTGCTGGGCATGCCGACCAATGATGCGGCGACGCACCTCGGGGTTCGACGCGTGCAGCGACAAGCGCAGCGGGCTTATCTGCTGGTCGATGATGCGCTGCTCGTCTTCGGCCGACAAATTGGTGAACGTGACGAACGTGCCCGACAGAAAACTCAGGCGGAAATCGTCGTCGCGCAGGGTAAGCGAAGGGCGCATGTCATCGGGCAGCTGGCGCATGAAGCAGAAGATGCACGCGTTGCGGCACTGCTTCACGCCGTCGAACACCACGCCGGAAAACTCGAAGCCCCAGTCTTCGCCCTCGTAGCGTTCCAGCTCCACCTCGCCAGCATCGCCATCGGTGTCAACGTAGCCGACGGTGATCACATCGTCGGCCGTAAGCCAACGCCAGTCGATTATGTCACGCACGGGTTGGCCGTCAACGCTGGTGATAACGCAGCCCGGCGCGAAACCCGCATCGTCAGCAGGACTTTCGGGCAGCACCGACTCGATAACGGCACGCGGCGGGGCGGGCTTTCGACGGCCGCGAGCAGGTTTTGCTGCCTCTTTCGCCACGTCCTCGGGAGGATACACGCCCATGTGCCCACCGCCTTTCGCCTTCTGCCCGCAATTTACTCAGCAGGTTATGGTACCGCACACGCACGCGCACGCCACCGCAAATGCGCAACTCCACGCAAAGGCCGCGGGTCACAAGCCAGAAGGGCAACCGCGAACACGCGTGACAGGGGTCGGGTACCGTCCCACTTTCCGAGGAGATGAGGGGTCGGGTCGGGTACCATCGCGTGACAGGGGGCGGATACCGTCCCACTTTGGTACCGTCCCACTTTGGGTGAGGAAGTCGAGGGTTCGGCGAGACGAGAGTCGGACGAGAAAGTCGAAAAGGGCAACCGTGAACGCGGGGACGGAGGGGCGTGTTCACGATAAACCCCACATTTCCCAAAGATCCATCGCGAACACCCGCTCCGTCCCCGCGTTCACGAAGGCGCTATCCCCGAGGCGGGGGCCATCTTCGTACCTACCTCATCTCGCCCCCGTTCGCATTCCAACATGCAGCGAAAATGACGGTTTTCCGGCAGAAATGCGGGAGATTGGAACGGGAAACCCACCTACGATGCAGGACAGCGGGCAAATAATTACTTAGGGAATGGTCGACGTTTCTCTGACCTGGGGATACTCCCCGTGCTTCCGAACCACATGAAACAAACCGGAAGATGTAATTCGTCTGCATTCCAATATCTGGCCGTTTTGCCGATTTTCTTTCCAACATATCGAGAAGTTGCCGAAAAACCGTCACTTTTGCTGCATGTTGGAACGAGCGACCCGTTATTGCGCGGTGTACGAGGCCAACGCGTCGCGGACGGCGCGGTATTGACGCTGGCTTACGGGGACGCACGCGCCCGACGCCATGGTAAGGGCGTTGTGGCAGCTGGTGCGCACGTGCTCCATATTCGCGAGGTAGCTTTTGTGGCAGCGCACGAACGCGCCGGGCAGCTGCTGTTCAAGCTCGGATAGGGCCGCGTAGGCTAAAAGCTCGCGCCCGTCGGCAAACGACACGAGCACCTTGCGCCCCTGGCTTTGCACGAACTGCACCTCGTGCGGGTCGATTACGTGCGTGGACCCGCCGCTGCGCAGCATCACCGGGGCCGTTGCCGCCGTGCCGAGCATGCCAAATACCTTGTCAAGCGCGGCGCGCACCTCGCGCTGCGAAAGCGGCTCGAGCAGCAGGTACTGGTGGCGCGTGCTGTACACGGCCGACGTATACGTTTCGCGCGTGGCCAGGTACACCACCAGCGGCATCATGTTGCGGCGTTCAAGCTCGTGCACAAGCGCGATGCCGCCGCCGGCCGCCCCGCCCGCGTTCACGTCAACGAACAGAATGTCCACACGCGGGGACTCGCCCACGCGCTGCACCACATCGTCAAGCGCACAGCGCTCGATAGCAACCGTTGCCGCCGCGGGATGATGCGCAATCATGCCGCACAGCTGATCGCAAGCTGGTACCGCTTCGTCAACCACCAAAATCCTGCACATGGCCGCACTCCTTCGCCGTCGATGAGCGCAGCTAGCAAAAAAGGCTGCGCTCGTGTCTTACAACATCGAGCGTAACCCGGAATTCTTCGAATTTGTTGTACAACAAATTGCAACGCGGAAAATTTTTCGTAACGCGGACGCACACGCAAAAAGGGGCCCGCAGGCCCCCGTTGCTACAGCTGTTCAAGCCGCTTGACTACGGCGTCTATCTGGTTGTCCGGCGTGCTGGCACCCGCCGTGACCCCCACGGTTTCGCACCCGGCAAACCACGCGGGGTCAAGCTCGACCGCCGACTCCACATGGTGCGTGCGCGCGCATTCCGCGGCGCAGATTTCGGCCAGGTGCGTGGTGTTGGCGGAATTGCGCCCGCCGATGACCACGATGGCATCAACTTTGCCCGCCAGCTGCGCCGCCGCCTGCTGGCGCTGACGCGTGGCTGTGCACACGGTGTCCTTCACCACGGGCTGAATACCCTGCGCGGCAATGCCCGCAAGCACGTCTTCCAGCGCATCGCGCGTTTGCGTGGTTTGCACCACCACGCCCACCTGCGCGGGCAGGCCGGCCGGCACGTCGGCGGTGCTTTCGGCCACAGCAACCTTGCCGCCAGCCTCCTGCGCACACGCCACCAAGCCTTCAACCTCGGGGTGGCCTTCCTCGCCCACAACCACCACGAAACCGCACTGCTGCGCTAAGGCAGCCGCGGCCTTTTGCGCACGCAGCACATGCGGGCACGTGGCATCCACAACGGGAAGCCCCTGCGCCTCAACGCTGCGCCGCACCGCCGGCGTAACGCCGTGGCTGCGGATGATAATGGCCCCATGCGTTGCCTGCTCGGGCTGCTCAACCGCGTGCACGCCGCGCTCGGCCAGCTCGGCCACCACCTGCGGGTTGTGGATAAGCGGCCCCAACGTAAACGCCGAGCCATCGCCTTCGCTTGCCTTTAAGGCCAGGTCAAGCGCGCGTTGCACGCCATAGCAAGCGCCAGCGTTCTGACTGCGGAATACCTGCATGTTGCATCCTTTCACATGAGTTACCCCCATTTGTGCAAACAAGGGGGTAGCGTTCTGCTGGTGGGCTATCGTGACCCGCGCTCATGCCAGCGCCCGTCTCAAACGTTCATGAGCCGAAACAGCACGGCTTGGTTCGACTCACTTCTCCTTCTTTGCGGGACGTGCGAGGGCTATGGCTTCTTCGCAGGTGTGCTCGGGGATGGGATGGTTGGCGAACACGTCCGTGAAGTCGCGGCCATCGGGGAACAGCGCGCGCATGTCCACCTGCTCGCGCGGCACGCGCTGGTGCAGGGCGAACACCTCGCGCATGGCATACCACGAGCAGCCGTCTAGGCGGTCTTCCTTCGGCAGGAAGTCGAAATCGGACACCACGATGGGGCGGCCGTACTCGACGGTGATCTTCGGGAAGCGCAGCCGCTCGCCTTTGCGCTTCACGTTCTCGGCGTTGCGCACGCACATGGGCAGGATAGGCGCCTTGCCCATTTTCGCGATAAACGCGGCACCGGAGTGAATCTCGGGCTTTTTGCTGCCTTTGCCGCGGCGCGTGCCCTCGGGCAAAATGCCCACCAACTGGTTGCCTTTCAGCATGTGAGCTGCGCGTTTGATGGCAACGCGGTCGGCCGAGTCGCGCTTGATGGGAAACGCGCCCACGCGTGAGAGAATCTGTCCCACCAGGCCGCCAGCGTTGTCGAACAGCGTGTCGCGGCCCATCAGGCGCACGAACTGGCTAGGACGCGCCGCCACATACATAAGCACCACGTCCAAAAACGACGTGTGGTTCGACACCACCACCGCGCCGCACTTGTCCTTAAACGCGCGCAGGTTCTCGCGCCCGTCAACGCGGTAACGGAAGCAGATTTTGAACACGAAGCCCACCAGCGCATAGGCGAGGTTGGCGAACCAATGCGGAATTTGCTTCTCGTCGGTGGTGCCGCCAAGAGCGCGGTCCCACATGTCCTCGTACTTCAAAAAAAGGCTCATGCGCGCATACCCTTCTCGGTTGCAAGCACGCAGATGCGGTCGATAACCTGGTCGATGGCGCGGCCCGTGGAATCCATCTGCACCGCATCGGCAGCCGGTTTCAGCGGGCTGGCGTCGCGCGAGGAGTCGATCGCGTCGCGGCGCTTGATGTCGGCAAGCACCTCTTCGTAGTTCGTGCTGCCAACGCCTCGGCGCTCGTTTTGGGCCACGCGACGGTGCGCGCGTTCGGCAGCAGACGCCGTCAGAAACACCTTCAGCTCGGCCTCGGGGAACACAGCGGTGCCGATGTCGCGACCTTCAACCACGTAATTGCCCGCGCGTCCGATGCGCTGCTGCTGCGCAACAAGCGCCTGGCGCACGGCAGGCGTGGCCGCAACGGCACTGACGGCGCGGTCTATCTCAGCGGTGCGGATGGCATCGGTAACATCGGTGCCCGCAATGGACACGCGACGCGGCAACGGGTCGCCCGCCTCATGCGAAAACGCGATCTCACTGGTGCGCGCCAACTCGCCAAGCGCCACCGCGTCGTCAAGCGCCACACCAGATTGCAGCGCAATCCACGCCACGGAGCGGTACATCGCCCCCGTGTCAAGGCACGAGAAGCCCAAACGGCGCGCCACAGCCTTCGAAACGGTGGATTTGCCCGCTCCCGAAGGACCGTCAATTGCGATAATCATCGAGCAAGCCTTTCTATGTCGTCAAGGAAGCCAGGGTAGCTTACCGCCACGGCCTCGAAGTTTTTGATTGCAACCGGCACGTGCCCGGTAAGGCCCACCAGCGACCATGTCATGGCCAGGCGATGGTCGCCGAGCGAGTCGAACTCCAGCCCTTCGGGAACAACCAAGTCAGGTTGGCCTTCGATGTACAGGTCGTCGCCTTCGCACCATGCGTCCACGCCAAGCTTTGCAAGCCCGTCGATGATGGCGGCCAAGCGGTCGGTTTCCTTCACGCGCAGCTCGCCCACCTCGCGAAACACGGTAACGCCGTGTGCATGCGCCGCCACCAGCGCAAGCACCGGGATCTCGTCGATGATGCCGGCGATTTTCTCGACTGGAACCTCGCACCCGCGCAGATGCGGCGTGTAGAGCGCCTCGATGATACCGTACGGTTCTTTGCCTGCCGCGCCCGTGTGCGTGACGCTGACCTGGGCGCCCATGCGCTCGAGCGTGCGCGTGAAGCCGATGCGCGCCGTATTCAGACTGACATTTTCCACCTGAATGGAGCTGTTCGGGCACAGCACGGCCGCGCACACCAAGAACGCCGCCGAAGACGGATCGCCGGGCACCAGCACCTCGCTGGCCTGGGGCTGCGCGGGGCCGGTAACGCTTGCCGTGCGCTCGCCGGCCGTGGTTGCCACGCCGTATTCGGGCAGCATGAGCTCGGTGTGGTTTCGGCTTGGCGCAGGCTCGTTTAAGGTGGTGGTGCCGTGCGCGTACATGCCGGCCAAAAGCACGGCAGTTTTCAGCTGGGCCGATGCCATGGGGGCGTCGTAGGTGATGGGGTGCAGCCCGCCGCCTACCACCGTGATGGGCAGATGTTCCTGCCCCGCCGGCTCGAAATGAGCGCCCATCTTCATTAGCGGCGCGGTGATGCGGCGCATGGGACGTTTTTGCAGCGAGGCGTCGCCGGTAAGCGTGACGCGGATGTTCCACGGCGCCAAAATGCCCATGAGCAGGCGCACCGTGGTGCCGGAGTTGCCGCAATCGATGGGGCCTTCCGGCTGGCTGG
>DJEE01000031.1:14327-16533 GCA_002431805.1 Eggerthellaceae bacterium UBA5906 | reverse complement strand
CCTGCCGCACCCCAGCCGGTAATGCCGCCGGCCAGGCTGCCGTCGGGCTGCTTTTCCAGGTTCACCTGGGCGCCAAGCGCGCGCACGGCACCAATGGAGCTGCGCACGTCGGCGGAATCAAGCACGCCAAAGACGCGCGAGGTGCCCTCGGCCATAGCCGAGAACAGCACGGCGCGATGGGAAATGGATTTGTCGCCCGGCACATGGGTGGCGCCGCGCATGGGCGCCCCAAGCGGGTTGATGGTGGTGATGTCGCTACTCGACATGAGCATGCTCCTTCGGCGTAAGCGGACTGAACGACACGGAAAACCCTGCGTTGATCAGGTTCATCGACAGCTTGCCGATGTCGCCCTCATCGGTGAGCACCAGCGAAAGCACAGCCGAGTCTTCCGTAACGTGATCGATTTCGATGGACTGAATGTTGCAGCCGACCTTGGAAGTGATGGTGGTGACCTCGGCTATAACACCCGTGCGGTCTTCCATGGGAATGCGCACTTCCAGCAAGCGCTCCGTGCACGGCACCCACGCCGCCGGCAGGGCCCGGCGCGCGTCGGCCGCCTCGGCAAGCAAGCGCGTGAGCTCAGCGCGGTCGCCCGCCTCAAGCGCGTCGGCGAACTGCCCGATGATGCCCTGCACCTCGCGCAGGCCGTCAAGCAGCGCGTCGTGGTTGTCGAACGCGATGCCGCACCACAGCTCCGGCGAGCCGGCGGCAATGCGCGTGGAGTCCTTGAAACCGCCCGCGGCCAGGCGCATGAGCGCGTCTTGGCCTTTCGAGTGGCGCACGGCAAGTTGCACCAGCGAGCTTGCCGTAAAGTGCGGCACGTGGCTGACCACGGCCACGGCAGCGTCATGCTGCTCGCGCGGCAGGCTGATCACACGCGCGCCGATGCCGGTGATCATCTCGTGCAGGCGCGTGAAGTGCTCGGCCGGCGTTTGCGCATCGGGGCACAAAATCCAGTACGCGCCCTTGAACAGGTCGGCGCGAGCGCCTTTGATGCCATTTTTCTCCGAACCGGCCATGGGATGTCCCGGCACGTAATTTTGCGGATGCGGAAGCGTTTGCGCAGCCATACGAATGATGCGGGCTTTTGTGGAAGCCGTGTCCGTGATGATGCCGCGGAAGTCCCACGCGGCAAGGTTTTGCAGGTAGCCTTCCACCACGCTGACGGGCGTGGCCAAAACCACCAGGTCGCAGCCGTCTTCGATAAACGCGCGGAACTCAGGCGCGTCGGGCGCGGCCGTGGCGGTGGCCCAGCCGCGGGAAACCGCCTCGCTGCGCGTGGCAACGTCGGTATCCACGGCAAGCAGCTCCGCCTGCGGGTTTGCCTGACGCAGCGCCGCGGCAAAGCTTGCGCCGATAAGGCCAAAGCCGATGACGGCAACCTTTTCAAAGCCGCCGTTTCGATTGTGATCTTGTTGTTGTGCCATAAGGCGTTATGAGACCTTCCAGATCCGATCTAGGGTAGGACGTGCGGGCGTTGCCAAAGCGGGACAGCGCACCCGGTGCGGTGTCTCAGGCCAACGTGCGCCAAAACGCGCAATGGCCAGCCGAAAACACCCGGCTGACCATTGTAGCATGTTCCTACTTGATGGACGCGTGCAAGGCCGCTACCTCGGAGTCGGTGAGCTGGCGCCACTGGCCGCGCGGCAAATCACCCAGCTCAATGGGGCCGAAACTGTCGCGATGCAAGGCGAGCACGCCGTGCTTGACGACGGAAAGCATGCGCTTGACCTGGCGCTTCCTTCCCTCACGCAGCACAATGCGCACAATGGCGCGCTGCTGCGAGCGCTTGCGCAGGATAGCGGCGCGCTGAGGGCTGGGCACGCTGCCGTTCGGTTCGCGCTCGGGGACGGCGGGCGGCACTTCCAACATGGCAAGCGCGCGCTTAGCTTCCGCGCCTTCCACAACCGACGCTTTTGCCGGTGCCGTCAGGCCATCGTCAAGCCGAATGCCCTGCTCAAGGCGCGCCAACTCCGCCGGCGTAGGCATGCCGTTCACCAGCGCCAGGTAGCGTTTTTCCACATGGTGACGCGGGTGCAGCAAGCCGTTACCCAGCTCGCCGTCGGTGCTGAACAGCAGAAGACCCGTGGTGTCAAAATCCAGCCGGCCAATGGGGAACAACCCCGGGAAGCGATCGGTGGGCACGAGGTCGGCCACGGTGGGACGGCCCTGCGGGTCGGACATGGTGGTAACGTAGCCGGCCGG
>DJEE01000031.1:0-14135 GCA_002431805.1 Eggerthellaceae bacterium UBA5906 | reverse complement strand
CCGGCAGTCATCAAGTTTTCCGACCCACGACGGCTTGCCGCGCCCGCGCGCGCCAGAAACTTCTGCAGCCGCATAGGAACCAACCGCTCTTCCGGCGGCGTCTGATTAGGTTTCAATTGCCTGGTCATACTGGCTCCCGCCCCTATTCGTCGTCAGTTTCGAACTTCAAGTTGTCGAAGTCTATCTTTTCCACCAGCCCGAAGCTCGACGCCATCGCATCGGCCAGCATTTGCTGGGCGTTTTTGCTTGCGGGCGCGTTCAATTCGTCGTGCGCTGCCGGCCGCTCAGACTCAACAAGCGCATCACGCAACGTAGGCTGCGAAACTTCCCCGTCACCAGCGCTTTCGCCGCTGGAAGGAGCCACGCCTTCGTCGTCGAAGTCAAACTGCACACCGGCTAACGGGTCGTCGTCCGCCGCGTCTGCCACCTGTGCCTGCGGTGCCACGTGCACGTTTTCCGAACTTGCGCTCAGCCGCTCGCGAATCAGCTCGCGCGTGGCGTCGTCGGGCGCGTACTGGTCCAAATCAGGAAGGTCGCTCACCGAGCGCAGGCCGAACTTCTCCAGAAAGCCGCGCGTGGTGGCGTACAACGTGGGGTTGCCGGGTGCATCGGCCTGCCCCGCCTCGCGCACCAAGCCCTTCTCCACCAGCGAGTTGATGGAGCTGTCGGAGTTCATGCCGCGCACGCTTGCAACGCCCGCGCGCGTGCATGGCTGCAGGTACGCCACAATGGCCAGCGTTTCCATGGCCGCCTGCGACAGCTTGCGCGTGTCCCAAGACAGCACGTATTTCTCTACCAAGTTGTGATACGCCGGATGCGTGTACAGCCGCCACCCGCCGGCAACTTCGCGCAACTGAATGCCGCGCTGCTCGGCCTCAAACTTGTCGCGCAGCTCAACTAACGCCCGCTCAACCAGCTTCGGGTCACACTCCAGCATGTCGGCCAGCGCAATCACGCCCACCGGCTCATCGGTAACGAACAGCAAAGCCTCAACAGCGCCCGGCAGCTGCGCCTCGCTTAGTCCTTCGAACATAGCACCCTTCCCTACGTGAACACAGGGACGGAGCGGGTGTTCACAGCAATCAATTGGGAATGCAAAGGCTAACCGTGAACACCACCTCCGTCCCCGTGTTCACGCTGCGCGCCGCCGCTGCCTACGTTTCTTCACCTACCGACGTGAGCGCGTCGTCGCCGTCAAGCAAAAGCTCGCCCGAACCCTCTATATAGGTAATGTTGATGTCGCCGAACAGCTCATCTTGCGTTACGCGCACCATAGAGCGCTTGTACAGCTCCAGCACGGCCAAAAACGTGACCACTACCAACGGCGTGGGCGTGTCTTTGCTGACCAGCTGCGAGAAATGCAGCTCCTTGAGATTTTTGATGCGCTGGTGAATAGCGCGCACGTGCACTTCCACGGGGATAGGCTTAGCGGCAATGTGCTCGCTTTCCAGCAAAAACACCTCGCGACGCGCCAAAGCGCGCGCCGCCAAAAGCGCCAGCGAGTCAAGCGACACGTCGCGCAAAAAGTCGGGCATCAGGTTCAGAAAGCTGGCATCAGGCCCGAACGGGCGTGGATGCATGCGGCTTTCGGCTTCGAACCGCGCATACAGCGCCGCAGCGGCGTTTTTGAACTGCTTGTACTCCAGCAAGCGCTCAACCAGCATGTCGCGCGCTTCCGAAGGGGCCAACTCGGCGATGTCGTCGTCAAGCTGCACCTGCTCGCGCGGCAGCAAGCTGTCGGCCTTGATTTCCAGAAGCGTGCTTGCCACCAGCAAAAAATCGCTGGCAACGTCCAAATCCAGGTTTTGCAGGCGCGAAACCTCGGTTAAATACTGGTCGGCAATTTCGGTGATGTTGATAGCCCCGATGTCCACCTTCTGCCTGCTTACCAAGTAAAGCAGCAGGTCAAACGGTCCCTCGAAGCTGTCGGTACGAACGCGATACGACACAGGACGTGCGCCTTCTTTACGAAATGCGGAACGGGAACAGCAAGTTGCCCACGTTGCCCGCCGTAACGTCCAAGTACACGCCAAACGGGTTTACGTGCAGCACATACGGCAGCAAAATGGCCACGATCATGAAAATGGGGAACGCATACTGCTGCACCTTGTAATACTTCGGCAGCCATTTCGCCGGCATGAAAAACGCGAAGATGGAGCTGCCGTCAAGCGGTGGGATGGGCAGCAAGTTGAAGAACATCAGGTACAAGTTGATGAGCGCGAACATGGGCAGGAACATCAAGTAGAAGTAGTGGAAAAACTCGCTTTGCACCACCCACTGTGCCACGGGGGCAAAACCATACAGCACCCACGCGATAACGCCGGCCAGCACGGCAAGCAGCAAGTTCGCCGCAGGGCCCGCCAGGCCCACGATAAGGTCGCCGCGGCGCGGGTCTTTGAAGTACGCCGGGTTGTAGGGCACAGGTTTTGCGTAGCCGAACACGGGCATGTTCATGGCCATGAGCAAAAACGGCATGATGACCGTGCCGAACGGATCAATGTGCGCCAGCGGGTTAAACGACAAACGACCAGCGCGTTTTGCCGTGGGATCGCCCAGCTTATAGGCAGCAAAGCCGTGCGCCATCTCGTGCAACACGATGGCGGGGATAAAACTCAGAATTGAGCAGATTAAATATGGTAACGAGGTAGTCATAGTCCGTTTAGTATAAGGCAAAACCCGCAAACAACCCATCACAGCTTGACAATTTGCCCAATTCGTAACCTTGCAAAAAGCCGCGGGGGATCAACCAAGCCGCAAAGGCAACCAAGAACGCCCATCAACCGCCCAAAACCGGCAGCCCCAGAGCATGCTTGCGCGCATACGACAAGAGCCCGCCAGGTGGCAGGCTCTTGCTTGTGAAAATCCCCAGAAAAAGCCAGCAAGCCGAAGCCCTGCAGGGCTGATAGCTCATCGGACAGGGCGGCACGTGCGTTACGCGTTTTCGCGTTCGAACTTGTCCATGAACTGGACGAGGGCCTCCACGCCAGCCTTCGGCATGGCGTTGTAGATGCTTGCACGCATGCCGCCTACGCTGCGGTGGCCCTTGATGTTCTCGATGCCTACCGCCTTTGCCTCGGCGATGAACTTCGCATCCAGCTCGGCGTTGCCAGTGACAAACGGCACGTTCATCAGCGAACGGAACTCCTTTTTCGCCGTGCCGCGGAACAGCTTGGACTGGTCCAGGTAGTCGTACAGAATAGCGGCTTTTTCCTGGTTCATCTGCTGCATCACCTCAAGGCCGCCGAGGTTCTTCAGCCACTTGAACACCTTGCCGCACATGTAGATACCGTAGCACGGCGGCGTGTTCGACAGGCTGCCCGCATCGGCCTGCGTTTTGTAGCGCATAATGGTAGGCGTGAACGGCAGCACATCCTCGCGCACCAGGTCATCGCGCACAATCACGATGACCACGCCGGCCGGGCCGACGTTTTTCTGCACGCCGCCGTAAATCAGGCCGTACTTCGTCACGTCAACGGGCTCGGACAAAAACATGCTGGACACGTCGGACACCAGCGGGATGTCGCCGGTTTCGGGCAGGTGCGTGTAGCGCGTGCCGTACACGGTTTCGTTCTGGCAAATGTACACGTAATCGGCATCGGGGCTGAAGGTAAGGCCGTCAACGTCGGGCACGTACGTGAAGTTCTCGTCCTCGGAGCTGGCCACGCAGTTGGCCTGGCCGTACAGCTTCGCCTCCTTGAACGCCTTCTTCGACCAGTTGCCCGACACAATATAGTCGGCAACCTTGTTCTGCATGAGGTTCATCGGGATGGCCGCAAACTGCTGCGTGGCGCCGCCCTGCAAGAACAGCACGCGATAGTTGTCGGGAATGCCCATAAGGTCGCGGATGTCCTGCTCGGCCGTTTCGATGATGTCCTTGAACGCCGCGGAACGGTGCGACATTTCCATAACCGACATGCCCGTGCCCTGGTAATCAAGCATTTCTGCAGCGGCGGAAGACAGCACCTCCTCGGGGAGCACTGCCGGACCGGCCGAGAAATTGTACACACGAGCCATGCTGAAACCTCCTTGGGTTGCGGTTAGGGAACGGGCTTGGGGCTTTGCACCCCACCACGCCGTATGCGCAATGCGCGCCTGTTCAGTATGGCCCGCCATGCATGTAGAACCTACCGGCGATGCGGGATTTAGCAGGCAAGCGGCGAAGTCGCGGCGCGGGCGGCACCATTTGGGCAGCTGCGAAGTCGCGAAACGGACAGCGAGGGGCAAACGCGGGGCACGCCACTTCGCAGGTGGGCGGGCAAACGGGGGCCCTAGCATTTCGCAAGCGGGCGAGTACGGAGAGTTTGCCTGCATCTTGCGCACTTCGCTGCGAGTTTTGACACAGATTGCTTGCTTTCGGAATGTTAGAAGCGGCTTTCGTGCGTCGATTGCACGAAGCTAGAACAGACGCCGCACAATCGCATTGAATTCTGTAACGAACGCAAGGCGTTCACGAGTTCGTCGCGTTCGCTATTTCGGAAACAGCCAATCCGTGCCAGATTACCGCTTGAAGTGCGCAGCGGCGTGCACTTCAAGCGGAACACGGGGGCAAAAGCACTCGCAACCTCATTCCAAAGACGCACAGCTTTACGCAAACGTATAGCTTTACGTAATCGCATAGCTTTACGCAAACGCCACTTCCCCTCCTATCCCGGCCGCCAAGAAAACGCGCATGAGGAAACAGTGAAAACTTTACAGTTGACAAGACAGCTGTAAAGTTTGGTGCCATACTGCCTCGTCAAACAACAGCAGACGAACCCTTGGAGTTGCAACCATGATCGAGACAAACGCGTCAACGCCGAACGCCGCAGAACAGGCCCACGCAGCAAACGACGCGCAGATGCACAGCAAACAGCATCAGGCAAGCGACGCGCAAAGCGCGCAAGCAAGTGAAACGCTCACCGCCCACGTCGCAAGCGATGAGCAAACGCGCAGCAAACCGTGCAAAACCAGCGACGCACGCAACGAAAGCGCAGCCCAAGTTCCATCAGCAAGCGCCGCCGCGCAAGCACCTGCTACCCAGGCACTCCTGCGCGAAATCGAGCAGCTGAAAGAACAGCGAAACGCCGTGATTTTGGCGCACTATTATGTGCCGGCCGAGGTGCAGGATGCAGCCGATTACGTCGGCGACAGCTTTGCGTTGGCAAAACTGGCCGTTGACCTGCCGCAACAAACCATCGTGCTGTGCGGCGTGGAATTCATGGGTGAATCGGCGAAGCTTTTAAACCCCGGCAAAACCGTGCTGCTGCCCGAACCGTCGGCCGACTGTCCCATGGCGCACATGATCCGCAAAACCGACATCGACCGCGTGCGCGAACAATACGGCAGCGACCTTGCCGTGGTGTGCTACGTAAACTCGACGGCAGAGGCGAAAACGTGGTCGGACGTGTGCGTGACCTCATCGAACGCCGTGAACATCTGCAGCAAGCTGCCGCAGCACAACCTGCTGTTCATCCCCGACATGAACCTGGGCCGCTACGTTGCCGAGCAGCTGCCCGAAAAGCACGTCATCCTGAACAAAGGCTACTGCCCGCGCCACATGGCCATCAGCGCAAATCAGGTGATCGACTTGGAAGAGTCCCACCCCGATGCCGTGGTGATGGCGCACCCCGAATGCCCGGCCGACGTGCTGGCAGAGGCCGACTTTATCGGGTCTACGAAGGGCATGATCGAGCACGCCGCCGCATCGAACGCGCAAGAGTTCATCGTATGCACGGTTGCGGGCATCTTGCGCGAGCTTGAACGGCGGTGCGCAAACACAGACAAGCGCTTCTACTTCCCCACACCTAAACCGCGCTGCGAGAACATGGACCTGGTAACGCTGCCGAAGGTAGCCGCCTGCCTGCGCAACCCCAAGCCGTACGAAGTGCACGTGAACAGCCAGCTTGCCCCCGCCGCGCGCGTGACGCTTGAGCGCATGCTGGAATACGCCGCAAAGTAGATGAGGAACATGAGCGAAACAAACCAGCAAACTGGAAAAACCTGCGCGAAATCGTTAACCGGTTACCGATTTGCACCGGACAGGGGAAACGAAACGGCTTCTATTGCCTGCGATGTGGCAATCGTGGGCTGCGGCGCCGCCGGCTTGTACTGCGCGCTGAACCTGCCGCGCCAGCTGTCTGTGGTGATGCTGGCGAAAACCACCGTTGACGAATGCGACTCCATGCTGGCGCAAGGTGGCATCTGCGTGCAGCACGATGCCGACGACTACGCGCCGTTTTTCGAGGACACGCTGCGCGCCGGGCACTTCGAAAACCGTCGCGAAAGCGTGGATGTGATGATTCGCGCCAGCCGCAGCGTTATCAACAGCCTGGTTGGTTATGGCGTGCAATTCGCGCGAGATGACGCCGGCGCGCTGCGCTACACGCGCGAGGGCGCTCACTGCCGCGCGCGCATTTGCTATCACGACGACACCACCGGTGCCGAAATCACGCAAAAGCTGCTGGCCGCCGTGCAAAAGCTGCCGAACGTGCGCATACTCGAGCACACCTGTATGGACGACATCTTGGTGGACGAAGCACCGGACGCACCTGCATGCCGCGGCGTGGCAGCACACGGGCAAAACGGCCGCAAGCTGAACATTTTCGCAGGTCACACAGTATGGGCATGCGGCGGCATCGGCGGTATGTACGAGCGTTCCACAAACTTCCCCAGCCTCACCGGCGACGCGCTGCGCATCGCCCGGGCACACGGCATCGCCCTTGAGCACACTGATTACGTGCAAATACATCCCACGTCGCTGTACACCACCAAGCCCGGCCGCGCATTCTTGATTTCGGAATCGTGCCGCGGCGAAGGGGCCGTGCTGCTCAACGCCGCCGGCAAGCGCTTCGTAAACGAGCTGCAGCCGCGCGACGTGGTGAGCAAAGCCATTTATCGCCAGATGGCCGCCGAAGGCTCGCAGTACGTGCGCCTGTCGTTCGCCAACGTGCCGCAAAGCGAAATCACCGGGCATTTCACGCACATTTACGAGCACTGCCTGGCCGAAGGCTACGACATTACGCGCGAGCCTATCCCCGTGGTGCCCGCGCAGCACTACTTCATGGGCGGCGTGCACGTTGACCGTAACAGCACCACCACCATGCCGCGCCTGTACGCCGTGGGCGAAACCAGCTGCAACGGCGTGCACGGGAAAAACCGCCTGGCCAGCAACTCGCTGCTTGAAGCGCTTGTATTCGGACAGCGCGCGGCATGGGACATTGCGCGGCGCCTGAACATGGCAGCCCCGCATCCGCAAACCTACGCCGAGCAGCCGCAAGGCGCCGATGCAAAAGCCTATGCGCACTTTTGCGCGATGCCGGCAAGCGAGCACGGCAGCATCGCGAAGAGCACGCCACCGCAAGCCAATGTCACCGTTGCAAAAGAGGCGATTTCCGCATGAACCCTATCACGTTAACCACGGTAGCCGAGCCGTTGATCCGCGCCGCGCTGGCCGAAGACATCACGAACGAGGACGTTTCCACCGCCGCCATCATGCCCGATGCCCGACCGGCGACCGTGGACCTTATCGCGAAGGCCGACGGCGTGCTGTGCGGCCTTGACGTGTTCGAGCGCGTGTTCGCCATCCTTGACCCCGCAAGCCACGTTGAACGCCTTGTTGCAGAAGGGAGCGATGTATCCGCAGGTCAAACGCTTGCAACCGTTACTGGCGACGCGCGAGCGCTGCTTTCAGGCGAACGTGTGGCGCTGAATTACCTGCAGCGCATGAGCGGCATCGCCACATACACGCGCCGCGTGGCGCGCCTGCTTGAGGGCAGCAGCACCACGCTGGTGGACACGCGCAAAACCACGCCGAACATGCGCGTGTTCGAGAAGGAAGCCGTGCGATGCGGCGGCGGGCGCAACCATCGTTACAACCTGTCGGACGGCGTGATGCTCAAAGACAACCACATTGCCGCAGCGGGCGGCGTTGGCCCGGCAATCGCCGCCGCGCGCGCCCGGGCCCCGTTCGTGTGCAAAATCGAAGTTGAGTGTGAAACGCTTGACCAGGTGCAGCAAGCCCTGGCAGCTGGCGCCGACATCATCATGCTCGACAACATGGACCATGCCGCCATGGCCGCAGCCGTTGCGCTTATCAACGGACGCGCGCAAACGGAATGTTCCGGCAACATCACGGCCGAAAACGTGACCGCCATTGCCGATTTAGGCGTCGATTTCGTTTCGAGCGGCGCGCTCACGCATTCCGCGGGTATCCTAGACGTGTCCATGAAACATCTGCGCATGCTTGACGTTGCACCTGCGGTCAGCACCCCAAGCAGCGGCGCAACCGCGAGTGCGGCGCACAAAGAAGCGAGGTAGACCATGGCAGGAAAAGCCCAGGCACGTCGTGAAACGTTGCTGGACATGTTGCGCAGTGCCACCGCCCCGCTTGCCGGCGGCACGCTTGCCGAGCAGCTGGGCGTGAGCCGCCAAATCATCGTGCAGGACATCGCGCTTTTGCGCGAAGCGAACGCAAACATCGTGTCCACCACAAAAGGCTATGTGTTGGCAGACGAGCTGGTGCCAGATGCCGAAAACGCCGCGACCACACATGCTACAGCGGACGAAACGCCTGATGATGAGCCGTTTTCACGCACGTTCAAGGTGCACCACAGCGTAGCGCAGACGCAAGACGAGCTGCAAACTATCGTTGCTGCCGGCGGACGCGTGAAAAACGTGTCCATCAGCCACCGCGCCTACGGGCGCGTAACCGCGCCGCTTAACATCGCAACCGCCGAAGACATCGCGCGCTTCATGAGCGACATCGAAAGCGGCAAGTCTTCCCCACTGTGCACGGCAACATCTGGCTACCACTATCACCTGGTAGCCGCCGATTCCGCCGAAGCCTTAGAAGGCGTTGGGCGCGCACTGGCCGAAAAAGGCTACCTCGCCCCCCTGCTGCCGCACGAAGAAAAAGAGCTCGCAGCAGCACGCTAGCACGCCGGGCACCTACCAGTTTTCGGGCACGCCTTCGATGAGCATGAAGCGGGTGGAGCCGGCAAGCACCAGCTCGTCGCCGGCGTGCACTTCCACCGGGCCTGCCGTTTGCGCAACGCCCGAGCCGCGCGGCGGCTCAACCACCGTCTCAGAGCCGTCAGCGCCGCTGATCAGCACGGTGCCGTTAGAACTTCCCATACCCTCAACGCACCATACGCCCTGCTCATTGCACCATACGCGCAGATGATGACCCGACACATCGGCGTCAACGTCCGTGATGTCGTTCGAGCCAAGCGCCAACGCGCCCACTTCGATGCCGTCGGACAGCGGCTGCACCCAGTGCAGCGCGCCCGTCACCAGGCCGCCCACTACGCGCAGCAGCCCTAGCGCCTGCACTTGGCTGCGCGGGTCAACAGGCGGCGCGGTCGGAGCGGTCGGCTCCATCACAGCCGCCGGCACCGTTTCCAAACGCCCGCCGTGCACGCTGCGCACATAATCAAGCACATACGCCGACGCCCGCTTGACGTTCGCCGAGCAGCCCGCCGCAACAAACAGCACCATCGCCAGCTCGGCCCGTTCCTCAACACTGTACCCCGGGCCGGTGATCAGGCGTTCAAGCACGTTGTCATACAGCGCTAGGTCCTGATGGCAGTCGCGCAGCGCCTGACGCATCGCCGCGCTTCCCTGCTGCGCAACCACGTCGAGCACGTCTTGCGCCGAGCGGCACTTGCCCTCTTTCGAGCGCAACCGCGCGCAAATGCGCAGCGCCGCCACGCCCCAGTCGCTAAAGTAGCGGTCCTGCAGCGAGCCAACGGGCGCATGCACGATGAAGCGCGACACCCACGTGCGATCATCGGAGCGCGAAAGCGGACTTTTGCCATCGGCAAGCGGGCGGCTAGACAGCACCAGCCGCGCCAAATCCTTATGGCTGATGCCGCCATACCGTTTCATGGTTTCGAACAGGGCGCCGCACGGCGTCAGTTCCGCTGCCATTGTTCCCTACGCTCCTTCGTGCTTATCAGCGGCATTGTCTGCCGCTTCGTCAATTTCGTACTGAGGTTGCTCGTCGTTTACCGCTGTCGTGCCGTCGTCAGCATCGGCATCGTCATCAAGCGCCAGCGGCGCGGCGCTGGCGGCGGCAAGGGCGGAAACATCAAGCACCGGGCCGCCATCGGGCAGCGCACGGCGCCGCTTCACCACAGGCAAGGCTACGCTCAACGCGTAATCGGCCACCACAACAAACCAGCTTGCCGCCATGGCTGCCGCCAGAGCCGCCGCTAAGCCATCGCCCATCTGGACAAGGCTAAACTGCGTACACGCCAACAGCTTGTATTCCACCACGCCGGCAACCGCAATACCTGCCGTTGCGCGCAAAAACCCGGCAAGCGTATGCACACCGCGCGCACGCGCAGCCGCGCCCGCAAGCAGCGGGAGCAAAAGCGCGCAAGCCGCCGCCGCGCCCGGCACCGCGCCTTCCCACTGCACGCCGCCCGCCGCAAACGATGCTGCAGCGCCGTTGACCAGCACGCCTGCGGAAACGACAACCGCCAGCAGCACAAGCGCACCAACGCCCTTCGCAAGGGCGCGCACCAGGTCAAACGCCCCGTTCGGCGCATCGGGAAAGCCGCCGATAAGGCCACCGGGCACGCACGGCACCAGCGGGCGGCCCGAAAGCGACCGCTCAACGTTTTCCGCATAGTGCACGGAAAACGACGACAGCGCCTCGCGAACAGCCGCCGCAGCTGGGCGATCTTTCTGTTCGCGCGACAAGCAGTCGGCCAACACCTCGGAAAACATGCGATCCACAAACGTAAGCGCATCGGCCGCTTCCGCCACGCTTGCCGGACTTGGCAGCTTGTCTTGCGCCTGCTGCACCGCCACGGCAACCTCCGGCTCGCGCGCAAGCACGTCAACCAGCGCGTCGGCATCCTCGTGCGCCATCACCGCCGGCGCGGGCGATGATGCCATCTTCACGCGATACGGCGAACGCGGCGCGCCATCGGCCTTTGTTTCCGCATGCAAATCGTACGGAACGTGCCCGCTTGCCAGCTGATACACCACGCTTGCGGCGGCGTACACGTCAATGGCCGACGACTTGCGCAGCTCATCAAGCCCCGCAATGTCGTCGCTGAGCATCTCCGGCGGCGCAAAATCGGCCGTAGCGCCGCGGAACACCGCGTTTTCGCTGGTAAACGACGTGCCGCGCGCAAACGCGTCCGCCGAGGAGCCAAAATCCACCAGGTACAGGTCAAACGTTCCCTCGTCAACCTGCTGCGCCAGCGTCATGCGCGACGTGCGCACCATCACGTTGCGCGGACTGATGTCGCGATGCACGAAGCCGCCGTCCACATAGCCCATGCGCGCCACCAGGTCGAACAAGTCGCGCCCGATGCGCACAGCCACCAGCGGCGAGGTTCGTCCATCCCCGTCAACGAACAGCTTGCGGCGGGCGCGGTCGAGCGTGATGCCCTCAACCCATTCCATGACGATGCACGGCACGCCGTCAACCGTGCCTTTGCCGTACAGGCGCGGAAAGCCCTTCAGCCCCGAAAGCTTCACGTGGCATTCGTATTCGCGCTGAAACGCCATGCGCGCCGAATGCGCGCGACGCGCGTATTCCTCGTCGCTTTCCGCGTCGTGGCGCGCAGGCTCGGCAAGCACTTTAAGCGCCACGTGCTCGCCCTGCGCGTTGCGCGCATGCTCCACACGCCCCGTGCCGCCGCGATGCCCTTCGCCTTCAAGCACGAACAGCGTGACGAACCGGCGCGCATACGCCGGGCGCTCAGCATCTGAAAGCGCCAGGGGCGCCTCGAAATCGCTCACGCGCACCAAACGCATAGCCGGCGCACACGCAGCAGCGGAAACGCCGCCATTGCGCGGGGCATCGGGATACGCCGTCAATTCGTTTTCGCTCATAAGCTGATGCTCGCTAACACTTCGTTGAGCTGCGCGGCCTTAGCGCTGGTTCCGCCACCAGCCGCCTGATCAGCCCGAATGCTTTCCATCCACCGGTCCACGCCCTCGGCGGGGTTGTCGTAGTCAAGGTTGAGCACCCAGGCGTCGTAGTACACCGTCAAGTAGTCGTCGATGGCAATGTAGGCCCGCTGCAAGTTGCTTTTCTGTTCCGCCCGGCGCGAACCATCGGGGCAGCTTGCATTGCGCAACGTCAGGAAATCCGTAAGCGTTTGGCTGTCGATGGCCGCGCATTCGTCGTAATCCGCCTGGCGTGTAGCCATCGAGCCGTACAGGGCGTCGTTGCCGAACGCGGTAATCGCGTTGTTCAGACGCGCCACATACGCGTTAACGCGCGACAGGTGATCCACCAACATCGCATGGACCTGGGCTTCTTCGGCCTCGGTAGGCCCAGAAGGCGCAGGGCTGGGGTTGGGGTCTTCCGCCGCAGAGCCGCCGGAGTTGCCTGAGCCGCCAGCAGAAGGGCTATCGGACGACGCGCCGCCCGAAGAAGAACCGCCAGATTCGGAGCCGCCCGAACCGGAGCCGCCGGCCGCGGCGCCCGATGAGCCAGACGCGTCCGTGCCGGAATCGGCCTTCGCGCTTTCGTTTGCTTTCGAAACCTCAACCGCCTGCGTGAACGACGAATCGACCGCAGAAGCGCCCGTAACCAGCGACGCCGCGCCAAGTGCCGTGCCCTGCGCGCCCAAACCCAGCGCGACGTCGGCGGCCGACGTTTGCGCAGCTGCGCCCTGCACCGCAACGGGCCCGACGGCATGCGCCTGCGCAGACGAAGCGGATGCGGAAAGCGCCCCGCCATCCGAAGCGCTTGCGGCAAGCACAAGCCCCAGCGGGTTGAGCGGCGCCACCGCCGGGCGGCTGAGCATTCCGGGCGCTTTGCAGGCATAGCTCACCGCGCCAGCCACCATCAACGCCAGCGAAAACGCCGACAGCGCCATCATGGAACGGGGAACACCCGCCCGCCAACGCAACCGGCGCGCGCGGCGCTGCGGCCGGCCGGTGCCGGAAAACGTGGGCGTAGGGCTAGGGCTGGGGCTCGCGTCTGCCTCGCCCGAGGAAAGCGCGCAAGCGGCTGCCAGCGCCTCGTCGGTAACGCGTTCGTCAGCCATCTGTCGCTCTCCTTTCCATACCGTCCATCATGCAAACCGCCACATCACACTGCACCCACCAGGGAAAATGCCCGCACAGCGCTGGGCAAAAACCGCCCTGCGTGAACAGGGGACGGAGGCGGTGTTCACGCAAGCGCTCCGGGAAACAAAAGGGCAATCGTGAACACCCGCTCCGTCCCCCGCCCACGGTGACTCTTCCCCGCGCTTGCGCAAATCCCCCGCTTACAACAGGTTCGGCCAGCCTTGTTGCCGCAGGGCCTCATAGGCGGCTATTGCAACCGAGTTACTCAAGTTTAGGCTCCGCATGCCCTCGCGCATAGGGATGCGCACGCAAGCGGCTTCGAAGCGCTGCATAACGGCCTCGTCAAGCCCGCGGCTTTCGCGGCCAAACACCAAATAGGCATCTTTGCCGTAGGCCACATCCGCGTAGCTGCGCTGCACATGCCCCGTGAACAAGTGCAGCTCGTCGCCGCCGTGCGCTTCAAAAAACTCATCAGCACAGGCCCAGCGCACAATGTTCACATCGTCCCAATAATCGCACCCTGCGCGCGCAAGGTTGCGCTGCGTCACGGCAAACCCCATAGGCTCCACCAGGTGCAACGTAGCGCCAATGCAAGCGCACGTGCGCGCCACGTTGCCCGTGTTCTGCGGAATCTCCGGCTCCACCAGCACAATATTGAGCATGCAAACAACCTTTCGTTCATCCGATTCCCAGCAAAAGCGGTTTCCACGACCATCATAAACGAGGAAACAGAACGGCGCTCATGATTACCGCTTGCGTGAACACGGGGACGGAGGTGGTGTTCACAATTGCCCCTTTGCATCCCAAAAAAACACATCCGTGAACACCGCTTCCGTCCCCGTGTTCACAGCGGCCCTTCGGCTGAGCGCTCGCTTCGTCCCGCGGCCCCCGTCGCCTTACGCCTCGGCAGCCTGCTTTGCCATTTCCGCTTCCAGCTCTTCGTTGAGCGTGAACCACTCCTCCTCCGCAGCGGCGATGCGCTGCTTGAGCTTGGCGTGCTCGGCCACCGCATCCGACGACGCGTCCTCGTTGATGTAGAAGTCGGGGTCGGCCATCTTCGCCAGCAGCTCTTCCATGCGCGCGTTGTCGCGCTCCATCTGCTTGTCCAGCTCGGCAAT